>JBKDUK010000170.1:0-6152 GCA_046339535.1 Planctomycetaceae bacterium
ATCGCTCGCTCTACCTCTACAGTTGCTATAGCTTTCGCTGCAACTATCACTCCCCAAACACCTATCAGGTGTATGCAAAGATTGAAAACGTTGGACAACGATGACAGATACGAGCTAAATCCTGAGTATGTATATCTGAAAAAAATAGCTATAACAACTAATGAAGCTAGTAGAATGATTAAAAAATCCTTTTGAGTTCTAATCCAGAAGATTGGATTTTTTATCAGTCTATTTGGAGAAATTTCAGAAACTCTTCGTCTACCTAAAACTTGCATTTTTAATCCTCCGCTTTACACATCTATAACTTGATCATCACTAGGAAGAGATTTTCCAGGAGGTTTTGAATCAAGTTTCATAGGTTCCTCCGAAAGTAATGCTCTACTAGCTTGTACTAAATCATCGAAATCAGATTCGTCTGTAGACGGCTTAATTGATTGCTGTATTTGCTGAGATGCTATCTCAGCAGATCTCTTTCTATTAGCATCAACCAAGTCAGATAGCTGATTCTTCAATTCATTTTCTCTCTCTACCAACTTCTTCTTACGCTCTTCGCCACCAGTTTGAGTACTGAGATCTCGTAATAGCCCTCGAACTGATTCAAGCTCTTGATTCAAATGTGTCATATCATTCAATGATATGCTTCTCTCAATCTCTCTCAATCGACTATCATTCTGAATTTGCTCTTTTGCTTCTTCTAGAATTTTCATTTCGCTGGCTAGCTGAAGTTCACGTTGAGCAGCTTTCAGTTTAGTATCAGGAGCCTCTAGTCCTTCAATAGAAACCAGAAGTCCATATTTTTGCATAATCTTGGGGACTGCAAGACTATTTGCATCTTCCAAAAGCTTACGCAATCCTTTTGTTGTTTGATAATTAAGGGTACTAGCGCTTAAAGTACTAAACCAAGGACGAAGCCAGTCTTGGATAGATTTTTTGACATCTTCAACGCTAGGTTTACGAGATGCGAAAGTATCCCATTGATCCTTAGCGACACCATTAATTTGAAATAAACCAGTGAATAGAACCTTTTCTCCAGGATCTCTAGAAGGAGCCAACAAAATCTCAAAATCGTGATCGGCTCCACTAGTCAGTTCATTAATAAGATCTAAAAGCTCTGTATTGAGAGCTTGAAGTGCTACTTGCGAACTTGCACCAAATTTCTCCTTAAGAGAAGCTTCAATAGTCTTCGCTATCTTATCCTTAATCGCCTCTCTGGAGGAATAATCATTGACATAAGCTATTAGCCCTTCTTGAGCATAAAAATCTGCTGGTTCTACTCCGTGTAGCACTCTCTTGATACAGTCAATTACTTCTTTGGCTATTAAATTATCTACATCATTTTGAGGATCATTCAAAATGTCTTTAATTGACTCTAAGTTCTCAATCTTTCCACGAACGTCAATGCCCAACTTAATTTTTACGCTATTCTGTTTAGTCGAAAAAGTCTCGCTTGATTCAAATTTGAATCCCTCTGTTCTCAATTTAAGGGGCTTTAAATCAGGGACAGTGCTAATTAGCCTAATAGAATAACCAATAGTTCTCGCTTCTCCATCTAACTGAGCTTTGATCTCTTGAGAAGAATATTTTAGAAGAATATCTACATAGCTGAAATCAAATAGATATCTATGGATTGTTTTTTCTAGTCTGTCTTTAAACCACTCTCTAATATCTAGAATCCTTGCTTCTTTGTACTTTAAGATACCTTCCCTTGAATACTTACCAGAATCCTGACGTTTAGGTTCAACTTCCAAAACATTTTTGATGACAACAACACCATATCCTTGGATTTCATGTCGTATATCACATTGAATAGGATCTGGCTCTGGTAGCAGAAGGTGAGAAGCAAAATCTGGAAGCGGAAAGAAACCTTCAACTCTACGTCCATGTGGCGCTAATAATTGATCAAGATCAGCAAGTAAACCTCTGCGAACAGATCCCTCAAAATCATAGCAAAAGTCATACAGAGAAACATTTCTCCGAAAATAGTGCTGAACCGCTTCTTGCAGAATATCTTTTAACTGCCCTAATTGACCGTAGCTGAGAATAGCATTAACTTTTCCATTTTCAGCTATAGATAAATTTGCTCGAAATCTAAAATTAACTTCTTCTTCAAAATCATTTAGGAGAACTGGAAAATCATTAGAACTAACTGAAAAAGCTTTCAATTGATTCGATTCATCTAGTTCTAGCGAAAGCCTTAACCTTAAGTTAAGACCTATTTTCCTAGCCTGATCTACAGCGTCTACTTGCAAACTTTCTAGCTGCTGACTGTAATTGGTTGTGAACTCATTAAATTTAATTTTTCGATTTGTATAGTCCTTCAGCCAGTTAATTAATTTCCCCTCAAATACAACTCCGGGAGTATTCGTACTGTCATCAAAGAGAGCCAATGCAACTTTTTCTTCATAGCCAGCAGGACAGCTCACCTGATATTTTACAGATACACCAATTCTACGATCAGTAGCAAAATCTCCTATCGAGAACCCTGAAATGTTAGATTCTGCCACATTTCGAGGATCGTTTTCATTTGAAACAAGAAGAAACTCTAGCTGACGACCAAGAGTAATGAGAGGCTTTTTCTCTAGAACTTGCTTGGTTTTCGCGTCAATAATCACGAGTTTTTTCGTTGACGATGATGTGTATTTGGAGGCATCAGCCTCGCTGAGTTTCATAACCACATTGTCTAAGACATACACTTGAGGCATCATTTCATCTCCACTGAAAAATCATTGTCTGGACTAAATATCGGTTTTTTCGATTAAATAGTCAATAATATTACGCCTATAATTTAGCAAGTCGCCCTGATTCCAATTCCTATTTACCCTTATTTCATGGTTACTAGCTTCAAGAAGAATAATAAATAAACTTCTCCAATATGTGACTATAATCAGTCGATATTCTTTTTTTATATTTTTCTCATAGTCTTCAATCACATTGTTGATTGCTCTGAGCAAAGAATCGACGATGCTACTAAACTCAACCTTCGCATTTATATCTTCTTTTAAGCCCAAAAGGATGGTAAATAAACCAGGAAAAACAAGAATTGAAATTATACTTAAGCTATCTACCTCATCAATGATTGAATCAATTCCTGGGTGAAGAAGCCATTCAACAACCATTTTTAGTCTGCGATCGATAGATTCACCAGAACGCAATCCCCCAAACAATGGATAGCTAAATGCTTCCTCTCCATAAAGTTTTGGATCAAATTGTTCAAGTGTCTCTATTAAATACTCAAGCAATAGTTGTAAGGCATATTTATTAGAAGGAGAGTACTTCTCCGGATCAGTCTCTAAGTCAGGAACCCATGGATGAATCTTTTCAAGAGTCTCATAAACTCGTGAATTACTCTGTTTCAACTGGTTGTAAAGAAGCCAATACGCTTGTCTACGAACATCTTCGCTTCCTCGATCAATAGATTGCTTAAACCAATAATATTCATCGAACTGAGGAGAAAATCTCAATCGTTTTGAGAGCGATAAAACAACATCATGTTGTTTCAACGAAACCATCCGCTCCAAGAAAATCTCTGTAAGATCTTCCAATTGAGAATAATCCAATGTTTCGCGCAGCAAATCTGCAACACAATAGTAAATAAGATCTAAATTTCTTTTATTTACACTACGTTCTAAAGCGCTGATAGTAGACTGCTCCAGCCAATTTACCCAGAATTCTGTTCCTGGTTGAAAAATCATCATAGAAACGGATAAGTCTCTCAAAGCCTTGGTGATTTGAGATGATTCATCGAATAATAAATTGAGTTCTACCAGCTTTCGGAACTTATTTCTATACTCTACGAATTTCACGTTTTGAAAATACTCTCTCAACTCACCACGCAAATGTGGCATTGAGAAATCTATTACTCTAGCTCCATACTCATTAAGCGCAAGCCTTAGATGACAGCTTTGCAGTATTTGCTCTGCATCCTCTTCCCAAATTTCACGTAATAGCTTTCTTTTTTGAGTTTGGGGCTGACTCAAACGATTAACCTGCTCTCGATCGACTTGTCCCTTCTGAGATTGATTAAAAGTTACAACTTGATCCCCTACAGTTACAGAAACCGTCGATTCAGAAGAATTAGTCGGAACTTCGGTTCTACTCTCTGGCTCAACAATTGGAGTAGTCTGATCTGCTAGTAATAATGTAACTATTCGTTCAAAATCACCTATGTTCAAATTTTGGAAAAATGTTGCAGCGTATAAGACAGTCTTTTTCAAAATATCTGCTGTCTCATAAAGAGATATAGCAGCTTGCCCATCCTCGTATGCTGAGATCGATTCTGCCCTAATGTTTTGTTGTTCTCGACTAGCTCCTTCCTGTTCAAAAGGAATTTCCCACTGTGGAAATGATAATTTAATTGACTTTCTCTCTAGTGTTGTCTTTAAGGCTTGCGACTCCGCCAAGCAAATACAAAATATCTGGCGATTTCTTAAGTCTTGCTTAATGAGTGCGGCTGTAGAGGATCGAACAACTAAAGAGTCTAAAAATGTTTGCATCTCATAAGTATCAATGACTATTAGAGTTGGCTTACCATCTCCGATTTCAGAATTTAAAACAATATCGACACTTGGCTCAATTGCTAATTTCTTTAATGTTCCCCATTCTCCTGTAAAGAGCCTTCTACTTGATACAGGGACATACTCAGTCAAACCATAAGCAACTGAAAACGCAGCACTTGAGTCAGAGCAAGTGACAATTATTAAAGAGTCTTCGTGCAGCTTTCTGCAATAATCTGATAGTTCATCAAGCTTGACTTCAGGCAAGTTTTTAGGTTTTTGGGGCAAAGGTTTTGTTGGATCGGGTAATGTATGATTTCCTTCTGGCTTAGCCGCCTTTTTACCAAGAGGATTAAAATCTGGACCTAGAATAACATTAACAGTAGCGGTATTTTGATTTTGGTTGTTGTGATTGCCAGAAGCAGCTTGCTGTCCCACAACTGGTACAGGAGCAAATACACCATCACGCAAATTACGGTCACCTAATTTTTCACCTTCGTCGCTAACGTTTTGTGCTTGGTTATTGTCACTACCTACGGCAGCTTGCTGTTGAATATTGCCTTGGACATCTTCAACTTCTTGCTTTACTTGAGGTGTGGCATTTGACTGCCACGGATCTGGAGGAGATGGTGTTTGATTCATCACGTTACTCGTTCGCACTGAAGGTCAATACTGTATCCATAATGATTTGCTCATTTCGTCAAGAAAGGTAAGTCCACAACGATCCTGCGGCTACTCCTAGCCATTTTTCTACCTGCACTAGAATCGGTTGAACTTTTTCCCAAAGACTCTTGCTTGCTTCTACTGTCTTTGTAGCACTCTCAAGAGTCTCAGCCATTTCCTTTAGATTAATAGCTGCTGTTTCCTTCTTTGGTTCTTCTCGTTCAGTTGCTTTCTTGGCTGCGTTGAGATAAGTTATCGCATCCTCTCTAGTTGCATCTGGTAGTGCCGAAACTCTCAAGCATTCTGCAATTTGGTTGAGCAACTCAACAACTTCTGCTGTAGATAGCTCTCTATCAGTTTCCGATTTGGACAATTGAGTACCTGATGTCTGCTGGTTGTTGTTACCTATTGCAGCTTGCAATGTTATAATTCCAGAAGCTCTACTTGCAGACTGTGAGATCCCACCCTGTTTCTCAGACATAAAATCGCTCCTAAGAAATTTTCTTCATATTAGCCAATCCAAAATGCGATTGTCCACATGAATACTGACTTAAATGTTAAAAATCTATGAAGAATAAAAATAACTTGCGATCGCACCTTATGAAAAATCGCTGCTCGGTAGGAACTGAGTGCTAAATATCCAACCAGTGATCTTCAGCTACTTGCCCCACCCGTGATTCAGCAGGCTAACTATTGATTATACGGAAATTTTCCGTATATTACGCCCAAAAGCGTGTTAGCCAGATTAGCCTACTGCTAGTGGAGCGGTAGGAGCCACATTAGGGAACGCACCCTACAAGATTGCGATCATACTATTTTTAATATATCTTGTGGGTGGTGCGTTACATTTAATTAACGCACCCTACGCAATCGGCGATCTGCTATGCAGTGCCTTCGGCATCGCACTGGGGGGTTGAGTCCGTCGGCTGCAAACCCTGGTTAGGCAACTGATAGCCGTTTGACTTTGATATTGCCAATTGTCTGCTCTGCTTGCCA
>JBKDUK010000171.1:0-55116 GCA_046339535.1 Planctomycetaceae bacterium
GCTGCGGGGAATCAGCATCTTTCGGCTCGCCTTGCTGGAAGCGGCGAGCTTTGGCCTGCTGATTGCCCTCGTGGTGACTGGCGAATACTGGCTGCTGGCAGTGGTCGCCGTGCTGATCGCTCTGATGATGCGGGAGTGGCCGACAGTCGCGTCGGTGACCGGCTGGATTGAAGAACAACGCGACCGGATCCGCCAGGATTTTTGAATTTCTCCGGCCCGCTGACGGGCTGGTTGTCTTCGAGTCAACGACGGACTCTTCTTTTCGAAGGGTGAATCAACAGACATGCAAGCGACAGAAACCGCGATTCGCCAGGTTGTCCAGGAAGTGCTCGCCCAACTGGGACGCGCACCGTTCACCTCGGCCTCGACCCGCGTGGTGTCGGGCGACTGGGGGGTCTTCCCCACCGTCGACCAGGCGGTCGACGCCGCGAATGTGGCCTTCAAAGAACTCTCGAAGCGCCCCATCGCCGATCGCGCCAAGGCGATCGACTGTATCCGCAAGCTGACCACCGAGCAGGCCGAAGAACTCGGTCGGCTGGAGTTTGACGAGACCAAGATCGGCCGGCTCGATCACAAGATCGAGAAGCTGCAGATTCTGCGATTGGTGCCCGGCGTCGAGTTCCTGAAGACCGACTGTTACAGCGGCGACCAGGGGATCACGCTGCTCGAACAGGCCCCGTTTGGCGTGATTGGGGCGATCACCCCCGTGACGCACTCGCTTCCCACGCTGGCGGGGAACGCCGTCAGCATGATTGCCTCGGGGAACACCGTCGTCTTCAATGCCCATCCCTCGGGAGCACGCATCGCCGCCGAAGGGGTCCGCCGGATCAACCGCGCCATCCACGCCGCGACCGGGCTCCAGAACCTCGTCACCATCATCGAGAAGCCGACGTTGGAATCGGCCGCGGCGATCTTCGACCACAAGGGAGTGCGGCTGCTGGTGGTGACCGGCGGGCCCGCCGTCGCCCGTGCGGCGCTCGAAAGCCGCAAGCGGGCCATCGTGGCGGGGCCGGGCAATCCGCCGATCGTCGTCGATGAGACGGCGTGTGCCGAGAACGCCGCCAAGTTCATCATCAAGGGGTGTGCCTACGACAACAACCTGCTATGCATCGGCGAGAAGGAAGTCTTCGCTGTCGACGCGATCTTCCCGAAGCTGATGGACGCCTTCGCCCGCCACGGCGGTTACCAGCTCTCCCGGTCGCAGATGGATCAGCTCTCGAAGATCGCCTTCACCCCCGGGAAAGATCACCCGATGCTGAATCGCGAGCTGGTCGGCCGCGATCCTGCGGTGATTGCCGGGCTGATTGGTGTCAACGTCCCGAATGGGACGCAGATTCTGTATGCCGAGACCGACGAGTCGAATCCGTTCGTCTCGGAAGAGCAGATGATGCCCGTGTTGCCCATCGTGCGTGTCCGCGATTTCCGCGAGGGAGTCGAGCTGGCGAAGAAGCATGAGCATGGCTACCGGCACACGGCGATCATCCACAGCCGCAATGTGCGCAACATGACCATCATGGGGCGCGAGATGGACACCACCCTCTACATCAAGAACGGCCCCTGCATGGCCGGCCTGGGTCTGGGAGGCGAGGGCTTCCTGTCGTACAGCATCGCCACCCCGACCGGGGAGGGGGTCACCACCCCCCTCACCTTCACCCGCAGCCGGCGGTGTGTGCTGGTGGATGATCTGCACATCCTGTAACGCCGTCGAGCTGTGTCTCCCCGGCCGCGTCGGCGGGGGAACTGGCGGTGGCAGGTTCCGAGTTTCTTCCGAGTTGGTTTCCGTCATGCAACTGGGCCTGGTAGTCGGTCGTGCGACCTCGACGATCAAGCATCCCACCCTGTCGGGGTGGCGCTTGATCATCGTGCAGCCGCTCGATGCGCAGCGGGCCCCCGATGGAGAACCGCAACTCGCGATCGACCCGATCGGAAGCCGCCAGGGGGACGACGTCATCGTCACCTCAGATGGTGCCGCCCTGCGGGAGATGGTCGGAGCCAACAACACTCCCCTTCGCTGGGCGGTCATTGGATTGCCCGACTCATGAACGACGAACAGGCCCTGGTCGACGAGATTGTGCGGCGCGTGCTGGAGCAGTTATCCGGCGTTGCGGACACACTGCGCACCGAGACGTCGCATCACGGCTCGTCGCCCCCCGCGCCAGCCAGTTCTCCGTCAGCCAGCCCAACGCTGGAATTGTTGCCGCCGGATCCTCCGCGGACCGAACCGGTCTTCGCCGAGACGAATTCGTCCGGCCGGTTCCTGCCCCCTCCCACCGGGTGGAATTCGCCGCCCGTCGAGGTGACCACGTCGACCGTCTCGGTCGTATCGACCCCCGCCCCGGCCCCCGTGACGCCGTCGGTTTCGGTGTCGGTCGCACCCCTCCCGGCGGTTACTCCCTCTTTGGCTCTTCCTCCGGCCAGTCCGGCCGTCGCGGCAAGCCCCGGCATGGAGGAAGAGGTGGTGATTTCCGAGCGGGTCATTACAGCCGAGGTTCTGCTGCGCGACCTGCGGGGGGCACGCCGCGTTGTGATCGCTCCCAAGGCTTTGCTGACCCCCACTGCGAATGACGTCATCCGCACACGGCGGTTGGACATTGTGCGGCAATCGGCCCAGGCCACTCCCTCTTCGACGAGTCGCCGCCGCTGGGTGATTCTCGTCGGGCAGTCGCTGCCGGCAGTGACTGCGGCGGTGGGGGCCTGGCGGACGGCGGGAGGCCGGCTGGAGACCGCGCTGGTGGGAACCGCCGCCGAGGCGGCCGCCCGGGCGATCAGCGCCATCTGCCGCGGAGAGGCGGACGAGGTCCTGGTGATTTCGGCCCAGCCCGAGAGTGTGGCCTGTCTCGCCAACCGCAATGAGGCGGTCCGCGGGGTCGTGCTGGTGGAGGCGGCGGCGGTGGCCCGACTGCGGGAGAGCCTGCGTCCGAATGTCTGGGTGGTCGATGCCGCTCCGAGGGGTGGGTTCGACCTGTCATCCCTGCTGTCTCAACTCGACCGGTAGGAAGACCGCCCCATGCGCATTGGAGAGGTGATTGGCAAAGTGACGCTCAGCCGGGTGCATCCCTCGCTGCGCGGCGCGACCTGGCTGGTGACGGTGCCGCTGTCGCTGCCGGGACTCAAGGGAGAAGAATCGGGCCGGGGAGAACCGATCGTCGTTTACGACGAATGGGGAGCCGGTACCGGAAGCAAGATCGCGATCAGTGAAGGGGGAGAGGCGGCGGCTCCCTTCCTGCCCAACCAGAAACCGGTCGACGCCTACAACGCCGCCCTGCTTGACACTGTGGAGCTGCTGTGATGGAGACCACTCGCCCCCTCCCGACACCCGGGAGCGACAGCGGATCCGATCCGTTGTGGACTGGTCGCCCCCCAGCAGATCTGGATTGATTTCATCGGCCCCCAGGCCGGAGCCAGTGCTCCCCTGAGTGCCGCTCTTTGCGAACACCCGTTGACACTTCGAACCCGGAACAGGAACAGGACGAGTCATGTCGAACCAGTGGAACTCGGGCATCAATGACCGCAAGATCAAGGAGCAGATCTGCGAGATTGGCCGGCGGGTCTACAACAAGGGGTTTGCCGCCGCCAACGACGGCAACATCTCCTACCGCGTGGGGGACAATGAAGTCCTCTGCTCTCCCACGATGATCTGCAAGGGGTTCATGACCCCCGACGACATCTGTGCGGTCGATCTGAACGGCAATCAGCTCGCCGGGAAGCGGAAGCGAACCAGCGAGATTCTGCTGCACCTTGCGATCATGAAGGCCCGGCCCGACATTCGGGCCGTGGTGCACTGTCATCCTCCTCACGCCACCGCCTTCGGGGTGGCCCGCGAACCCATTCCGCAGTGCGTGCTCCCCGAGATCGAGGTGTTCCTCGGCGAGATTCCCTTCGCTCCGTACGAGACACCGGGGGGACTGCCGTTCGCCGAGACCGTGCTGCCGTTCCTCAAACCTGGGACGAGCTGCATCATTCTGACCAATCACGGCACCGTGAGCTTCGGCAAGGAACTGGAAGAGGCGTACTGGAAGACCGAGATTGTCGACGCCTATTGCCGGATTCTGATCCTCTCGCGGCAACTGGGAGGGATCAGCTATCTGAACGAGCAGAAGTCGCGTGAGTTGCTCGACCTCAAGAAGAAGCTCGGGTTTGACGATCCCCGGTTCCACGTCGACAACTGTGACCTGTGCGGCAATACGGCGTTTCGCGACGGGTATCGCGAGAACCTCCCCAAGCCGAGTGCGTTCGAGGCACCCCCGGTCTACCCCGGCTACCTGCAGCCGGCGAAGCCAGCCACGGCCGCTTCCAGCTCTCCCATCCAGCCGGTCGGGACGATTCCCGCCGGGGTCGACATGGAATCGCTGGTGCGGGCGATCACCGAACAGGTGATGTCCTCGTTGGGACAACGGTAGGCCTTTCCCTCCCGGAGGCTGCTTCAGGCGGGCCCCGGGGAGACACCACGAACATCGACGGCGACGATTCGGGACTTCCCAACAGACGAAGGAGAGCGGAATGAAGGTCAGCATCATTGGCGGCGGGGGATTGGTCGGATCGTGTGCGGGATTTGCCCTGCAGGCGGGGAAGATCGTCCGCGAGATCGTGCTGGTCGACGTGAACCAGGAGTTGTGCGAAGGACAGGCGCTCGATCTGCTGCACGGGGCGGCCCTCACTGCCGACCAGAAGATCTACGCCGCCCCGACCCAGGCCTGTGCCGACAGTGACGTGATCGTGATCACCGCGGGACTGCGGCGCAAGCCCGATGAAAGCCGGCTCGATCTGATCAATCGAAACGTGGCTCTGTTCCGCGGGATCCTGACCGACCTGAAAAAATCGGGGCTGCGGAAGGACGCGATTGTCTTCGTCGTTTCCAATCCCGTCGACGTGCTCACCTATCTTGCGATCCGCGAACTGGGTCTGCCCCCGTCGCAGGTGATTGGCCTGGGGACGGTGCTCGATACCACGCGTCTGCGAAGCATGCTGGCAGCCCGGTTGAATGTGCCCCCCACGCAGGTGCAGGTCACGATCTTCGGCGAGCACGGCGACAGCATGGTGCCGATCTGGTCGCAGGCACAGATTGCCGGTCTGCCTCTCGAAAAGTATCCCGGCGTCAACAGCACACTGGTCGCCGAGGTCGAGAAGAAGACCCGCGGCAGCGGGGCCGAGGTGATCAAGAAAAAGGGGGGAGCGGGCTTCGCGGTGGGGGTCTCGATCGCCGACGTGGTGCACGCGATCGCCCTCGACCAGCACCGCATTCTGCCGGTCTCGTCACTGCAAAGCGGCGCGTACGGCCTGCGCGACGTGGCGATCTCGGTGCCGACGGTGGTGGGACGCAAGGGGGTCATCGGCACCATCGAAGTCGAGCTCTGGCCGCGCGAGAAGATCGCCTTGCAGAAGTCGGGCGAGGTGTTGAAAGAGACAATTTCGAAGGTGCTGTAGCCGAACTGCGAGGGTCGAGCGCTCCGAGTTGATGGGCCAGGGCCCGGCAGGTTCATGTGACCTGCCGGGCTCGCTCTGTTGACGGCGACCTCCCATCTGCCGCCGTGGCGGCAGGGGGCCGGAGTGTTCGGAAATCCACTCCGTCGGGTGGGGTCTAGCGTCCGGGGTGCGACGAAGTGCCATTCCAGGCCGGCGGCCAAATTTTTGGTCAGGATCGCGGAGAGTTGATCGTTCTTCTGGTAGCGTTATTTCTGGGCGACGGTCTCTTTCCGATTCGAGGCGATGCTCGACGAATCGCAGATCTTGCAGAATCTGTTGGCGTGGCGGCCGCGGCTGGCGGCGGCGGCGTGGGTCGTGGTGCGCGATGCCCATGCCGCGGAAGATCTGTTTCAAAACGTCGTGCTGAAGGCGCTCACGCGTGATGGACTGCGGTTCGAATCGCCCGCCAGTCTGATGTCGTGGGCACTGGTCACAATCCGTCGCGAGTCGCTCGATTGGATCAAGCTCGCTTCGCGCCAGGCGAGTCGTCTGCACACCCTGGACGGCGCCGTGGTCGAATTGTTCGACGCGGAGTGGCAGCGGAGAATGAACAACCCCGGCGACCGCCGCCTCGAACTGCTGCAGATCTGTCTTGAAACCCTTCCAAGCGAGTCGCGGCGTCTGCTCGAGCTGCGATATTTCGAGGGACTCGACTGCACCTCCGTGGGGCGGGAACTGGGGCTTGGATTGCAGGTGGTCTACAAACGCCTGTCGCGCCTGCATGAGGCGCTGCGGGAATGCGTGGAACGTCGGCTACGGGGGGGGACCGTGTCGGAAGGAGGTTTGGGGTGAACCTGTCGGATGCAGAGCAAGAACTGCTGATGCAGTTCATCGACCGCACGCTGGCGGCCGACGATGAGCCGCGGCTGAACCAATTGCTGCAGCACAACGCCAGTGCCCGCCAATTCCTGCAGGACATGGCGGAGTTGGCGATCGTGGTGGCCGACCGCGCACGCCTGCGGGCCGCCGTGGGGGACGGAGGGCGCACGCCCCCTGGGACCGGGCGACCTGCACAGAGTCTGGCGGAACGTCCCCGCCGGAGTTGGATTGGCGGGCTGGCCGTTGTGACTGTCTGCCTGGTCTTGGGAGGAGCCCTCTGGGGGGCGGAACGGCTGTGGAGTGCCCGGCAGCGCGTGCTCTTGGACAACGAGCCGTGCGCCCGGATCCAGCAGTTGGGAGGGCTGGTGCAGTTGTTGAACGGCCGGGGACAGTTCGTCTCTCCCGTCCAGCCAGGTCAACCGCTGAGGGCGGGAGACCTGCTGCGGACGCAGTCGTCCGATGCCTGGGTCGAGTTGCAACTGCAGCCCTCCGGTCCCGCATCGGAATCGGGCGCACCACGGGATGCGGGCGCTGCATCCACGGCATCGTTGATTGTTTCGGGACACTCGGGCGTGAAGCTGCTGGCGGCCCCGCAGGGTGCGCGGTCGTTCGTGCTCGAGCGGGGCAGTTTGTGGATCGATTCTCCGCCCACGTCTCGGGGTGAAGTTTCCGTCACCACGATGGTCGCCGAAATCCACGCCAGCCAGGCGGTTTGCAGCCTGCAGTCTTCCGCGGATGAATCGATTGTGCGGGTCAAGGCGGGAGAGGCGTGGGTGTTCGAACGACTGACATCGCGGCGGCTGACGGTGCGGGCGGGGGAAGAGGTGACCATCTCGCTGTTGCGTCCGGAAGCCACGCGGGTGGTGCGGCAGCCGGCTTCCGTCGCGCAGTGGCAACTGCGCCTGCCCGAGGGGCGCGAGGCGTCGTTCGGGACCATTCTGTCACACACCCCCGGCGAATTGCGAATCCGGGCGGCCCCCCTGCTGTGGCCCCTTCCCGAGCGCGAGCCGGTACTGCTGCACGTGGTGGCGATCGCCGCCTGGCAGTGCAGTGACTCTCCGGTGGTGCTGACGCCCGGGTCCCGGCTACGGTATCGCGGCCGGTTGCAGCGGCCCCAGATGGTGCGGTTCGGGTTCAGCACGGCCCGTGTCCAGGGGGTCTTCGCAGGGAAGTTCGAGATCGACATTCCCGCCGAACGTCTCGCCGCGTCGGGAGAGGAGTGGGAGATCGAGATTCCCCTGGCCGACTTCCACCCCTTGCCGACCCAGGCGGTCGATTCGCCGCTGGGGATGGAATTGACCGACGTCTACGCACTGACCATCACCACCGATGCCGGGTTGGAACTGCACGACATCGAACTGCTTCCCGCGACTCTCCTTCTGGAGCAAAACCAATGACCCGCTCTCTCAAGTGGATGGTGAGTGTCTGGCTGTTGTCCATCATCGCGGTGGTGGTTCCCCGGCTGCCGGGGCGGAGTGGTGGGCAACTGCAGGCGGGGTCGCGCGCGACCCGGAACGCCGCACCGGCCGCGCGCCCCGCGGGACACCCTCTGTTCCTCAGCCCCCACTTCCAGCCGCTGGCGGTCCAGGGGGGCTTGGTCTACGTGACGAACACCCCCTCCGACACCATCGATGTCATCGACGCCCAATCGCTGCGGGTGATCGAGTCGATCTCGGTCGGGGTGGAACCCGTGTGTGTCGCGGTCCGTCCCGATGGCTCGGAGCTGTGGGTCTCGAATCATGTCTCCGACACGGTCAGCGTGATCGATCTGCGATCCGACAGTCCCACCCGGCATCAGGTGGTCGCCACAGTCCAGCAGTTCGATCCCGAGACCCGGGCCACGCGGTTTGATGAACCGGTGGGAATCGCGTTTGCCGACGATCACAAAGCCTATGTCGCTCTGTCCGCGGAGAACGCCATTGCTGTGGTCGATGTGGCCACGCGGCAGGTGACCGCGCGATTGGCCATCCCGGCGCAGGATCCGCGGGCGATTGTTGTCCGCCACGGGAAGCTGTATGTGCTGCCGTTCGAATCGAACAACCAGACCCAGCTCTCGGGCGGGACCGGCAAACTCGATGGCGAACTGGCGACCTTCGATGCCGTCCAACACTCGATTGCCAACAACAATGTGTTGTCGTTGGGAGCAGTCGTCGACATTGTCAAGCATCCCAAGGTTCCCGACCGTGACCTCTTCGTCTTCGACACCAAGACCGACACCCTCATCCAAACCCACGAGCACCTGGGGACGCTGCTCTACGGCCTGGCAGTCGACTCGCGGGAGACGGTCTACATTGCCCAGACCGACGCCCGCAATCACGTGAACGGCAAGGCTGGCACGGCCCGTCACGGACTGGCCGAATTGGGCAACCGCCCGTTTCTCAACCAGGTGACCCGTGTGGGCCCCGATGCGACGAACTTGATCGAATTGGACACCCTGCGCGAGGGAATGCCAGTGGCTGAGTTGGCGGCGGCCACTCCCTCGGCGGTGCAGTTGACCAACGATGAAGCGGCCCTGCTGGTGACCGCCTCGGGCTCGGATCTGCTGGTAACGGTCGATCCACGGACTCAGACGGTGTTGGGGCGGGTGACGGTGGGGGCGGTTCCCGAGGGAGTGGCCGTGGAAGCAAGTTCACACCCGCGCGCCTGGGTGCTCAACGCGGCCGACAACTCGGTGTCGGTGGTGGATCTGTCCGATCTGTCTCAGCCCCGGCTGGTGGAAACGGTGTCGCTGGCCGATCCGACGCCGGCGGTCATCAAGCGGGGTCGCATCGCCTTCAGCACCGCGCGGGCTTCGACGACCTCCACCTTCTCGTGCGCGAGTTGCCATCCGGACGGACACACCGACCAACTGCTGTGGGTGCTCAACACGCCCGTTGTGAGTGGCGGCGACCAGATCATGCCTCGATCGACCATGCCGGTGCGCGGCCTGCGCGACACCGCCCCATTTCACTGGGATGGCATCCCGGGCGATCCCTACGGTGGCATCAACAGCGCCAGCGTCCACAAACCCGTGGCACCGAACGCGCGGCGTGATGTTCCCACCAGCAGCACGCGGCACCTCATCGATGGGGGATTGGCCAGTACGATGAGCCTCGTGGGCGATCCCGCGGTGAATGACGAAGGGCTGCCGGGACGGCTCTCGCAGGCCGAGCGGAATGACATGGCCGAGTTCCTGTTGGCGGTCCCCTATCCCCCCGCCCCGCGCAGGGCCTACACGAATGTTCTCTCGGCAGCCGCCCGCGATGGTTTCCGGCTGTTTCACATCGATGGTGATCTCGATCCCTCCAAATCGTCGCCGAATGTGTGTGGAGACTGTCACCGGCTCCCGTTCCTGGTCAGCACCAACACCCCCGGGACCGGGATGGATGCCCCGACCTGGCGGGGTGCGTACGACCGCTGGCTGATCCTGCCGCAGGGGCGGTTGAACATCATCGATTTCGATTTCTACCGGCGGGTGGCCGAGCAGGGAACACCCGAGCGCAGCGTCTGGCAGTTCTCGTGGGCCGGACGACGGAGGTTTGACCCTGTGTGGGACATGGTCCTCGAGGGGAGTACGGGCTACCCCGGTGCGTTTGCCCGCCAGGTCACACTCTCGCGCGACACGGCGGGACAGCCCGAGACCCGGCACCTGCTGCGGGCCCTGGTGACCGCGGCCCGGCAGGAACTGGTGGTGCTGCAGGGAGCCGGGGTCTGGCTGCGGAACGGAGTGGGGACCGCGTTCAGCCTGCAGTTTCTGGGGGAACGTGGGTTTGTGATGGGCCTCGAGTCTCCGGCGGCCTGGTCGGAAGACGAACTCTTGACGCTGGCCGAACAGGGAGGCGTGGTGGTGACTCTGACGGCGCGGCTGGGAGACCACGCCGGCGCCGAGCAGGCCCAGCCGGCCTTGTGGACACTCGGCCCGATCGAGACCCAACGGGGACACCAGGAGTTTCCCGCACTGTCTCCCCAGAACCGCCGCATGGTGCTGAGTGGTCGCCACCTCGTTCAGGAACCGTTGGTGCTGGTGGATGGAGTCCGGGTGACTGCCCGGACGCAGGTCGCTGGAGAGCGCTGGGAGGTGGAGCTGGCCGAGTTGCCAGCCGCGGGACTGCACTTTCTGCAACTGCAGAACCCAGGAGGGCTGACCAGCAACGAGTTTTTGTTCGAGGTTTACACCAGTGAGGCGGCGGCCCGGGCGAAGGGTCGGCGGTTGGTCGACATCCTGGCCCGCACCCGCTGGGACAAGCTGCTGGGAACCTGGCGCGATGAAGCCAGTGACGGGGCGGGGTTGACCCAGGTGATCGGCTGGAAGATTCCCGACCGCGTTCTGGAAATCACCTCCCGCGAGCGCGACAACGAATCGGTGGCACTGGTGACGGTCGACGCCAGTTCGGGCGAAGTGGTGCATGCCGGTGGAAACGCCCGGGGAGATCTCCTTCAGGGGAAATGGGATCTGTCAAGTCCCGAAGACGCGGTGTTGACACTGCAGGTGACCGGGGGGACTGGGCAAAAACTCAATAACCTGGTCATTCATCATCGGTGGCTCGAGGAAAGCAGACTCGAGATCGTGCTCGACCTGCCGCAGCCGATTCGGGTGAAGATGAAGCGGTCCTCCACGGCTCTCGAGCAGTGAGTCTCACTCGGGCGCCTGTTTGTCACCCAGAACCGGGCGGCGTCCGGCCGGCCGTCTTCCGCAGCGAGATTGTCTGCGTTCTTCTGAAAGACCGCGATGAGTGAGACCACTTCAGCGAACTCCGCCCCCCTCCCCGTCAGTCGGCGCCACGATCTCGACGCGCTGCGGGGCTGGGCCATGCTGCTGGGGATCGTGCTGCACGCCTCGATGAGTTTTTTTCCCGTTCCCTGGTGGGTGCAGGATCCCCAGCAGAATGGTCTGATCGGCCTGCTGTTCCTGGGAATCCACGGCTTCCGGATGCCGCTGTTTTTCCTGCTCAGCGGGTATTTCACGATGCTGGTTTACCGGCGGAGAGGGCTCGCTTCCCTGTTGAAGCAGCGGGCCTTGCGCATTTTGGTTCCCTGCCTGCTGGGGCTCGTGACCATCCATCCCGCCCTGCATGCCGTCGGGGCCTGGGCCGTCGCCCGGGCTCCCCAAAGACCCCCGCCCGAATTGCCCCCCCTGTTCCATGCGATCCGCAGCGGCGACATTTCCGCTGTCCGGTCGCAACTGGCGATGGAACCCAATCTGGCCCTTCCCGATCCGGCGTTCCAGATCTGCCCGCTGCATTGGGGGGCCCTCGTCGGCAATCTGCAGATCGTGACGGATCTCATCGAGGCCGGGGCGCCGCTCGAAAAGGGAGATGGTCAGGGGAACGTCCCGCTCAATGCCGCCGCTTTCGCCGGGCATCCTGCGGTGGTGCAACTGCTGCTCGCGCGCGGCGCCAATCCGAACGCGGCCAACCACGAGGGACGCCTGCCGCTGGATGTGCTGGAAGTTCCCGCCGAGATCACAGCGGGGATCCTGGAGTATCTCGGGTTGCCCCAGCCCGTTCCCGAGACACTTGCGGAAGGTCGTCGCCAGGTCAGCGAACTGCTGTCCCCCGTCACACAGCGGCAGAGTGCGGCCACAACCCCGCCCCGCGCGAGGGGGCTGCTCGACCGTGTCGTCCAGGGATATACCCGCGAGCTCCGTTCGCCGCGCTATCAGATCACCTGGCGCGGTGAACCTTGGCACCTGGTCACCACCGGCGTGTTCGACCATCTCTGGTTTTTGTGGTTCCTGGTCTGGATGGTCACGGGGTTTGCCCTGGTGGTGGGCGGGCGGCCCGCACAGGACTGTCTCCCCCCCGCCGGGACGTCCGGCGGCTGGGGGGCCAGCGCTCCCCTGGGGATGGCCATCGCGGCCACGGCCATTCCCCAGGCTTTCATGGGGATGGATGGCCCTTCGCTGGGACCCGACACCTCGACCGGCTGGCTGGTTCCACCCCATTTGCTCGCCTACTACGGACTCTTCTTCGCCGTCGGCTGCTGGATGCAGGGACACGAGCCCGAATTCCGGAAGTGGACCGGGCATTGGAAGAGCTGGCTCGCGCTGTCGGTGGTGGTGTTATTCCCCGCGGCGGTGGCCACCCTCGAGTCGCGGTCGTGGTCCCTGGTGATTCAGCCACTGTATGCGTGGCTGATGAGTCTGGGCTGCCTGGGGCTCTTCGAACGTTACCTCTCGCATCCCAGTTCCCGGTCGCGATATTTGTCCGACTCTTCGTATTGGCTCTACCTGGCACATTTGCCGGTGGTGGTGGCCCTGCAGTCGCTTGTCTCGGGCTGGGGCGGAGGGGCTGTGGTGAAGTTGGGTCTCGTGCTGCTGCTGGCGATTCCCCTATTGCTGGTCAGCTATCATCTGCTCGTTCGGTCGACACCGCTGGGGTGGCTGCTGAATGGGCGGAGGGAACGGTGGAATTCCCGGCGGTCGCCTGACGCCAAGCAATCCGTCTGACAGCACGATTGTCGCCGGGTCCATCCGAGCGGTCTGGCGGTCCGCTGTCGTCTGCTGGGAATTCTCCCCGCGAGATCAGTTTTGTACGACGAGCATCGTCTGCTGGCCTTTGGTCGACCCCGATCGAGACAACTCCGCCTCCCAACCTTGGGATCACGACTTTGCATTCCGGACGAACTCTGTTTCGGTGGCTCGGTGTGACGGGCATCGTAGTGATGGTTCTGCTGGCCATCCGTCCGGTGATGTCGGCGACTGGAGGCTTTGCCATGCACTGGCTGTTCGCCGCCTCGGGGCTCTTCGTGCTGCTGGGGCTGTGTGGTCGGTGGGATCAACCCGCGTTTCGGATTCCGTTTCGCGTGGGGCTGATCGCGTGTGCCGCGGGAGGTCTGCCAGGCCCCCGCGATCCTCCGTTGGGTGTCGGCTGTTTCCTGGTGAATTCTGTTGGTGGTGTCGGGGCCGCGTGCGGGCTTTCCAGGTTGCGGGTCTGATTCCAGCCCGGCGGGTCGATTTGACCAGCCGGGCTGTTGTCTGCGCGGAGGGTTGGCTCGGGTGGGCCCGGCTTGCCTGACGTGACCGGAGGTCAGCGTGTGGGATCGATCCCCCGGGCGCACCGCGGCCGAATGCTTCCGCCTCGTGGGCGAGTCTGTGATAATCACGAGTTCACGGCGCTTACCCGGAGACCAGGCTGCTCCCCCATTTCGGCGGGGCGATGGTTGGTGCCGCTGAAGTGGAGGAGTGATTGTTCCATGCCATTCCGAACCCCCGAGGAACTGGCGATGCTCATGGATCGCATGGCCGATCTGGCGGGCGATGCCGAGCGTCAGGAATGGCTGGATCGGGTTTGCGGCAACGAGCAATCCTTGCGACAGTTATTGGAGGAGCACTGGGCCAGACGTGTTGGGCCCACGCGCTGTGAGACTCCCGGACACGTATCCCAACCAACCCAGATGGGGAGTTCGTCGGATCGGGAGGGCGGCACACAGAATCGGACTGGCGAGACAGACGAAATCGGCCGCACCGAGATGGTGACCCCGGTGGACGCGACCCAGTTTCTCCCCGGAGGGAGTGTCCTGCAGACGTTGCCGGGGGCGGGCGAATTCGATCCCATCGTGTTGCGTCCTCCGGAGGGGGAGGCCCCCGCTCCTTCCCTGCGCCCCTTGTCGCGCAAGCGGGTGTGGGAAGACCTCGGCAACCGGTATGAGCTGCATGGCGAGCTGGCCCGGGGTGGCATGGGGCTGATTCTGCAGGGGCGAGACCTTGACCTCGGGCGCGAATTGGCCATCAAGGTGCTGCACGACTCGCACCTCGATCGTCCCGAGGTGGTACAGCGGTTTGTCGAAGAGGCGCAGATCCAGGGGCAACTGCAGCACCCGGGCGTCGTGCCTGTTCACGAATTGGGGATGTTCACCGACAAGCGTCCATTTTTCAGCATGAAGCTGGTGACGGGCGAGACTCTCGCGGCCCGGCTGAAGGCGCGCAGCACCCTGCCCGACCAGCGGGCTGTCCTGCTCAAGATCTTTGAACAAGTCTGCCAGACGATGGCCTATGTGCACAGCCGTGGCGTCATTCACCGCGATCTGAAACCGACGAACATCATGGTTGGCTCGTTTGGCGAAGCCCTGGTGATGGACTGGGGACTGGCCAAGCTGCTTGGTGTGCGGGGAGATCGGCCCGGGGTGTTGGCCGAAGATGCAGTCGCCTCCGAGATCCCGTCGACTGAGGAGGGTTCCGAAAAGAACCCCGTGTCCGGGCCGATTGTCACCCGGTCCTCCAGCGTCGAGACGCAGGTGGGGAGTATCCTGGGGACGCTGGACTTCATGCCCCCCGAGCAGGCGGTGGGGCAGGTCGATTCGCTGGACGAGCGGGTCGATGTCTTCGCACTGGGGGCGATTCTCTGCAATATCCTGACCGGCCAGCCTCCCTACGTCGGTGCGAATACCGGCGACCTGCTGCGGATGGCCAGCCAAGCCGATCTGGCGGATTGTCACGCCCGACTGGCGACCTGTGGAGCCGACCAGGAATTGCTGGACTTGACCCGCGACTGCCTCAGCCCGCAGCCGTCCGATCGCCCGCGTGATGCCGGAGTGGTGTCGCGGCGCGTGACGGGCTATCTCGCCTCGCTGGAACAACGACTCCACGAGTCTGAGTTGTCCCGGGCTGCGGAAGAGGCCCGGGCGGAAGAGGTGCTGCATACCATGGCCGAGACCGAGGCCCGGGCGCAGGCGGAGCGGAGACTCAAGCAACTGCAATTGCGGGGGATCCGCTGGGTGGCAGCGCTGTTGATGGTGGGAACTCTCGCCACGGCGGGGGTGGCCTGGTACCAGAATCGGTTGAAACAGGGGGCCGAACGAGCCCGCCAGGAAGCGGAAACCGCAAAGACACGCTCCTTCAAAGCCCTTGTCAAGATGGAGCAGGCGAAAGAGAAGGTCGAACAGGCGAAGCGGGAGGAAACTCTGGCCAAGGAGGCGGCCGAAGCCCAGCGCCGGCTGGCCGAATCGCAGTCGAAGGAGGCGATTCGCCAACGCAAGGCGGCCGAGAACGCCCGCGATATGAACCGCCGTTCGCTGTATCGGTCGCAGATGCCGCTGGCGGCCGGGTTATGGGAGCAGTGCCGGGGACTGCCGCAAATGTCCGAGATTCTGCGCAGTTGGCGGCCCAGCGACGGACAAACCGATCTGCGAGGCTGGGAATGGCATCACCTGGAGGGCAGGCTCCAGTCCCACCTGCGGCGGATCGATGTGGGCCAGGGCTATTTGACGCGGTGCGAATGGAATCCCCAGGGTACCAGACTGGCGGCCGGCAGCGAGACGGGACGCATCGTGCTGGTGGAAGGAGCGGCAACCGGCCCCGAACGGGTTCTGGAAGGGCATACCGGATGGGTGTCGGGCCTGGGGTGGCATCCCGATGGCGACCACCTGATCAGTGCCAGTCACGATCAGACCTTCCGCATCTGGAACGCAGCCACGGGTGAGTGCCTGCATACGTCCGAGTCGTTTCAGACCGCGGCGACCGCCGCGGCGTTCAGTCCGGACGGGAACCGGTTCGCCATCGCGACGGGTGGTGGTGTTTCCGTGCGCGATTATCCCGGGCGGCAGGTCTTGCACGCCACTCCCCTCGCGGTCGAACACCTGGCTTGGTTGCCGGATGGTCGGGGGATGGTGCTGCATGGAAGCCGACGGCTGCACCTCTGGAATCTCGATGATTCCGACCCCCGGCTGGTGGCGACCGACAACAGTTGGCGCAGTGCGCTGGCGCTGAGTCCCGATGGCCGGCTGGTGGCGGTCCCTGACGATTCCGATATCGTCCTGCGTGAGTTGCCCGGAGGAACAATCCGACAACAGTTGCGGGGGCATCGGCTCCCCCCCCTGAGCCTGCACTTCAGTCCGGATGGTCGGCAACTGGCCGCGGCCGGTGAGGAATTCTCGGTCCATGTCTGGAATCTGAACCAGCAGCGCATGGTCCAGACCCATCGTGGACAATCGTGGAATGTCAGCAGCGTGCGGTGGCACCCCCGGAACAATCTGCTGGCGTCCACCAGCACCGATCTTCGCATCTGGGACCCGGTCCGCAATGAGGGAGCCCTCGAGGTCCAGACTTCGGTGAAGCCGATCAATTCCCTGAGCTGGAGCCCGGACGGTCGTTTCATCGCCCTCGCCGCCGCCTGGGGGACCATCGAGGTGGTCGATGCACACACCGGCATCACCCAACAGTTGCTGACAGGCCAGCCGGGCAATTTCCAGCGTGTCGCCTGGCACCCCCGCCGCCCGCTGCTGGTCTCGACTGGCGATCAGCAGGATGTCACGTTCTGGAATCCCCAGACCGGACAACAGATCCGGAATCTGCCTGGCCTACTGCCAATCGGGCGAGCCCTCGCGTGGAGCCCCGATGGATGCTGGCTGGCCGCCGGGGGAGGCCCGGGACATGGCAAGGTTGTGGTGATCTCGGCTGAGACTCTGGAAGTTGTGGGCGAATTGCCCGGAGCCGACAGTCGGGTGCACGCTGCGGCCTGGAACCACGACGGGACGCGCCTCGCCGCCAGTGCGAGTGATGGCCAGGTCCGCATCTGGGACATTGCTCCCGAGTGGCTGGAGAAGAGACCCGATTCAGCCTCTCCGCGGCCCCCCCACATCATCCCGACGGGACACCTCACCGGGTCACACTGGGCTCTCGCCTGGAATCACCGGGGAGACCGACTGGCGGCAGGAGGACAGTCCGGCAAGATTGCTTTGCTGGATACCAACCAACACATCGTCATCCAGACGCTCGATGGACACACCTCCATTCTCTACGGACTCGATTGGTCTTCCGACGACAGCCGGTTGGCGTCCTGTTCGCATGACAACACCGTGAGGATCTGGGACACCCGCGATCAGGCCGAAATCCTGGTCCTGCGTCAGGGGCGCGACCAGGTGGGGGGCATGGCGTTCTCACCCGATTCGTCCCGGCTGGCGTTTGCCGACAGCAAAGGATTCCTCCACATTCTCGATGCCCCACTTCCCCACGTCCAATCCCCGGCCAGTGTGCGGCAGGAAGTCGATCGCGAGGTGGTGCGCCAACCCGGCGACCCGGCTCTGCGGTATCGACAATGGCAGGCTCACCGGTCGGGTGGCGATCCTCAGACGGCCCGGCAAGCCCGACAGGAATTCCTGGCCCAAATCGCCCAACAGCCCCACGACATGGCGCGCATCTGGGAGCCCCTCGAAGTCGCCAATCGGCTGGTGGCCGATTCGACACTGCAGACCATGGTCTGGCGGACGCCGGAATGGCTGCAGACCACAGCCGAGAGTGACGCGGATGTCAGCCCCCAGCCGGATGGATTTCTTCTGGCTGGCCCGATCCCTCAAGGGCGTCCCGATGTGTATCACCTGCGGTGCCGGGTGCCTCCCGGTCCACTCACCGGACTGCGGCTGGATGTGCAGTCTCACGCCAGTCTGCCAGGCTATGGTTCGGGGTGGGGCGATGGAAACTTCCATCTGTCCGGTGTGCGGGTCGAAGTACGCCGTGCCACGGGTGAGGTCACCCCCCTCCCCTTGGCGTTCGCTGCCAGCGACTGGGTCCGTCCCCTGGATGGTGACACGTCTCCCCAGGATGGTCCCTGGGGCGTTCTCGACGACAACCCCGCCACCCACTGGGATGTCTGGCCAATCCCCCGGACTCCCCATTGGCTGGCAATCGAAATGCAGCAGACCGCGCTCATCCATCCGGGGGATGAAGTGCTTGTCCAACTGCAGTTTCACGATCCCCGCTGGCCGCTGGCCCGGCTGGGCAACTTTCGGATGACGACCACCGCGGACCGGGTCGACTTCGCCGAACTGCAGGTGGCCGCCGGCATCCAGAGTCGGATCTTGACTCCCTGGGATGCCCTGGTGGCGGGTTGTCTCTTGATGGGGGAAACCACGGCAGCCGGGCAATTGCTGGCCCAGCCCGATTTGCTGACGCCCCTCCACCGGGCCTGGCTGACACTGTGGAGGTGCCAGGCGGTCGGAGATGTCGCGGAAGCCCGTCGGGCAGCGGAAGAGTTGCGTCAGCGGATGCAGTCCGAAACCGTGCCCCGCCCCCTCGAAGCAGTGTTCCGCCGGACCCTCGAGCGGGTTCCCTGATCGCCTCGAACGACGGAAGGGGACATGCTTGGCGACCCGGTCTCTGTTGATCAATTCCGGAAGTTGACCTGTGATGGGAACTTGGCTCACGCGAGGCACACGCTCTGTGGCAGACTTTCCCGGAACGTGGCGGACCACCCTGTTGCGGGCCGCCATTCTGTTGGCTGTGCTGGGGGGGATCTGGCCAGTGCTGGCGGCGTCTGGTGGCTTTGCAATGCATTGGCTGTTCGCCGCCTCGGGGCTGTTCGTGCTGCTGGGGCTGTGTGGCCGGTGGAATCAACCCGCGTTCCGGATCCCGTTTCGGCTGGGGCTGGTGGCCTGTGCGGCCGGGGACGTCTTGGGGCCGCGCAACTTTCATTGGGGGGTTGCCTGCTTTCTCTTGGCCCACTTGGCATTTTGTGTGGGCTGTCTGGGGCATGGGGTGGCCTGGAGCAGGCTGCTCCGTTGGTCTCCCGTGATACTTGCGGTCAGCTTCGGCCTCGTGGGGCTTTGGCTCTGGCCGCATCTTCCCGAACGCGATCGACCACTCATTGTCGCCTATACGGCCGTCATCTCAGTGATGGCGTGGCTGGCGGCCGGGCTGCGGCCGTCGGCCCTCCGTCCCTGGCTTTGGACCGGGGCTTGGATCTTCTATCTCTCTGACATCTTCGTGGCCCGCTGGCGATTTGTGGATCCATCGGCCGCCAATGGTCTCGTCTGCTACCCGCTCTACTACCTCGCCTGCACGCTGTTGGCCCGGGCGGTCGGCAGAGACCTGCCGCCGTCCAGTCCCCCGACGTCCGGGGTCGAAGAAATCGGCAGTCATCCCGAGTCCGAAACCGCGCCGCCCGCGTGATCGGCCCCAGATGAAGTCCGACAGCAGTCAGGTCATCGAGGTTGCGGCACGGAGTTCAGGTTCCACAAAACGTTCGATAGCCGCACGCACCCGGCGGAGGGGGATCGCGATAGGGGCCATGCAGGTTGCTGGGAGTGAACGGATCGGCCAGGGCGGCCAGTAACCGCTCTGTCGGGCCGAGATCTCCAGCGGAGACCGCCGCCGTGAGGGCCTCTTCCACCCGTTCGTTCCGGGGGATGATCTGTGGATTGGCCTGTCTCAGGCGGGACTGCGCCCGCTGCCGGTCGCTTCCTTCCCGAGCGAGGCGGTCGGTCCATTTCGGCAGCCAGCTCTGCAGTGCCGGGTGCTGGCCCCACATGGGATCCCAGCGCTCGGGGTCGGCCAGGCCGGCGAAGGTGTTCGTGAAGTCGGCCTGGGCTGCCTGCATCGCATCGAGCAGCTCCTGCACCAGGGCCGCATCTCCCTCCTGAGAGGTTTCCAGTCCCAGCTTCCGGCGAAACCCGGCGTGTAGCGCCTGTTCGAATTGCGGCGCGTATTGCTGCAGGGCTTCAGTCGCCATCTCAATCGCCCGTTCCTGAACCGGGTCGAGCAGGGGGAGCAGGGTCTCGGCGAACCGGGTCAGATTCCACAGGCCAATCGACGGCTGGTTGCCGTAGGCGTACCGTCCATCACGATCGATCGAGCTGAAGACCGTGGCGGGGTCGTACCGGTCCAGAAAGGCACACGGGCCATAATCGATGGTCTCGCCCGAGAGGGCCATGTTGTCGGTGTTCATCACGCCATGCACGAAGCCCAACTGCTGCCACTGCGCGATCAGCCGGGCCTGCCGGCTGATGACCCGCCGCAGAAACTCCAGCACTTTGGTGGGATGAGTCACCAGATCGGGGTCATGGCGGGCGATGGTGTAGTCGGCCAGGTGCCGCAGCGTGTCGTGATCCTGCTGGGCCAGCAACAGCTGGAAAGTTCCCACCCGCAGATGACTGGCGGCGACCCGAATGAGCACGGCGCCAGGCAACGGTCCCTCGCGAAAGACCAGGTCGCCAGTCGTCAGCACGGCCAGACTGCGCGTTGTCGGGACCCGCAACGCCTGCATCGCCTCGCTGATGAGGTACTCGCGCAGCATCGGTCCCAGCGCGGCCCGGCCATCTCCCCGGCGCGAGTAAGCCGTTGGCCCCGAGCCCTTCCACTGCAGGTCGTACCGCGCCCCGCCGGGAGTGACCTGTTCTCCCAGCAAGATCGCCCGGCCGTCGCCCAGCAGGGAAAAGCCCCCGAATTGATGGCCGGCATAAGCCTGGGCAATCGGATCGGCCCCAGGGGGAAGTTGCCGCCCTGAGAGAACTTCGGACAACTCGATTTCGCTCAGTCCCTCGAAGTCGAGCCCCAATTCGCGCAACAGCCCGGCGTTCAGCAGCACCACACGGGGCTGGGGAAACTCCAGCGGGCGGGACCGGCGGAAAAGCCCCGGAGGCAGCCCGGTGTAAGTGTTGTCGAGGTTCCAACCTCGGCCTGTGGGAGACAACGCTTCGGAAACCGCGGTGGACAAACCTGAACTCCCCCAAACGCCGCTATGGTCATCCTTCCCGGACCACGGCCCATCAGAGCCCACGTCCCGCCAGACAAGATCACTGTGTCGATATCTTAGGCGGGTCGACCGAGTTCCACATCGAACCGGGGGTGGTCTGGTCGTTTTACTGGAGGGACGGGCCGAATCAGCGTGACGCGTCCCGGGCTTTCCGGCCAAACTGCAAGGCGTAGAGTTTGCTGTCGCGAAGCTGGATTTTCAGCCGCACCACCCGACCCGCAACGGAGGAGAGATCCGACAGCCCCTTCCAACTGACAATCTTCCGTGGATTGTTGTGATAGATGCGGTCGCCGTCGGCCAGGGAGAAGCCAGGGAGGGGCTCTCCCTCGGGCGTCTGCAATTCGACGTTGGCGAAGCCACCGGCACTGCAGTCGATGTTCAGTTCGAGTTGATCGCCGGTGAAGGTGATGGGATGCGTTCGCAGTTCCCCTCCGGAATGCCGGGCCCGGGCGGCAACGAATCCATCCCGCCGCAAGGTCGCCCGGGTAATCGTCCCCAGATACTTCTCGAAGGGGCGGTCGCCATCCAGCGACTCAATGTGAGTACAGTTGTAGGCCGAGTAGTAGAACCACAGTTCGTCCCCCACGGCGGCATACCCGACCCCCGGATACAGCGAACGGCTGTCGAACCGTCCCTCCGGTCCCAGTCCGATGAAAGGCTCATGGTCACCCTGCCGTTGCCAGGCGATGGAGTCGTCGCTGGTGAAAAGATGCAGATCGAGCGTATCCGGCGCCACAGCCGAGACTTCGTTGCCCATGTATCGAAACTTCAGCAGCGGATGTCCGTCGGTCGGCTGGCCCCGTTCGTCTCCGGGATGAAAGAAGACCGGGACCAGCGCGAAGTACGCCTGCTGTGCCTCTTCGTACTTGGTGACTCCCGCCTGATAGAAATCGGCCTTCTCCGGAGCGTCCGGTCGCAGCACATGCTGGGGGGGCGGGAACCGAAACGGATCGCGTGATTCGCTACGGCCGACCTGTCGCCAGGGGCCCATGCGGGTGAACAGCACATAGTGATTGCGGTCGCGGTCCCAAAATGCCTGGCTCTGCGTATCGAGGGCGAATTCCCCCTCGCGGACGACGTTCTTTTCGGGAGCTGTCCATCGCAGGCCATCGGGGGAACTCAACAGTGTGAGGTACCTCGGAGGATCGCCCGGTTGGTGCGGATAGATCGCCGCCAGCATCCGATACCGCTCTGCATCCGGACTGTTGGGGTCGACGAATACCTGGCCCACGACACTGCTGTAGCCCACCACCAGATTGTTCTTTCGGGACCCCTCATACTCCACCAATCCCAGCTCGGGCTTGGTCCAATGCAGTCCGTCATCCGACTCGGCATACGCGACGGCGTATTCTTCGCCATTGCGGATTCCGTGGCTCACCCCGTACCAGAGCCGAAATTTGCCGTTCTCATGCAGCAGGCTCGACATCCCCCCCAACTGCCACGACTCCCAGGGACGATCCCCGGTCAGCAGCCGTTCCCCCGTGATGTGCGGACGCTGCATTTCGAACGTCACCCCGTCGACCCGCTCGAACAGCCGGCGGTTCCAGGTCAGGTGTTTGGCGGCAGTCAGGGGTAGCGGCCGTTCCTCGGCTGGCAGTGGGGCGGCCACGTGGCACAAACCCAGCACAACAACGGCAACCCAGTGTCTCAACCACACCGGGCAGGTCGAGATCGCGAAAGTTCGCAGGAAGACAGGCATGACTTGGAACCCGGCGGGGAATGGGGAGCTTCCAACCGATGGATCCTACGCGCTGCAGAACTCCCCCGCGAGTGACAACCCGAGGTAAAGCCAAGCCAATCCTGCCAGGTCACCCTTTCACGGCCCCTTTGGACGCACTGATTGTCGACAGGGCGTCGAGTGCTTCGAGCCGGGCCTGACCGTGATCGACGATGGGGCGGGGATAGGTCGTGCCCAGTTCGACACCGGCCGCCTCAAGCACGGTGGCTGGGGCTTCGAACGGCCGATGGATGAATTTGTCGGGCAGTCGCGCCAGTTCGGGAAGATACTGCCGGATGTACGCCCCCCCGGCATCAAATTTCTCTCCCTGCGAGATCGGGTTGAAGATGCGGAAGTACGGCGCGGCATCCGCCCCACAGCCTGCCGTCCATTGCCACCCCAGCGTGTTGTTCGCCAGGTCGGCATCCACCAGGGTGTCCCAGAACCATTTCGCCCCGTCTTGCCACGGCAGTAGCAGATCCTTCACGAGGAACGACGCAGTCGCCATCCGCACGCGGTTGTGCATCCAGCCGGTCTGCCACAACTCCCGCATCCCGGCATCGATCAGGGGATAGCCGGTCTGTCCCCGCTGCCAGGCCCGTAGTCCCTGGGCGTCACTCTTCCACGGGAACCGGGCGAACTCACCCCGCAGCGGTTCCAGCGGAGTCTGGGGAAAATGGAACAGCAGATGAAAGGCGAACTCACGCCAGACCAGTTGCCGGGTGTACGGCTCGGCACTCGCTTCCGGCAGCTTGTTCCGCCGGGCGACCGCATGCAGGTGATGCCAAACCTCCCGCGAACTGATCTCGCCAAAGTGCAGGTGCGGGCTCAGCCGTGATGTGCCGGTCTGTGAGGGAAAATCCCGGTCCTGCTTGTAGGTTTGCCAGGCCCCGTTGCTAAAGCGGGCCAACTCCCGCTCGGCACCGGCCCGGCCAGGGGTCCAGGTGGCGGCGAGCCCGGCGTCCCAGGCAATCCGCGGCTGCAATTCGAGATCGTCCAGGGGGACCGAGCGGGGCCATTTGGCGGGAGCGGTGAACGCGGTGGGGGGATGCTGCACAGGCTCGATTCCCCCGGTCGCCACGCACTTCCGCCAAAACGGGGTAAACACCTTGTAGCAATCGTTGCCGCCGGTCCGGATGGTCCACGGTTCCCAAAGCAGGCTGGTATTGAAGCTTTCCACCTGCAATCCGGACCCGGCCAGTGTCGCCTTGATCTGTTTGTCCCGGGCGATGGCGGCCGGTTCGTAACGCCGGCCCCAATAGACGGCCGTTCCCCGACAATCGCGAATCAGCGACTGTAACTCGGCCAGGGTGTTCCCCCGCCGCAGAATCAGCCGGGAGCCGTGCTGTTTGAGGCTTTCGTCCAGGCTGGCGAGTGACCGGTGCAGCCACCACTTGGTCGCCCCCCCCAGGGGCCAGTCTCCCTCGCCATCTTCGGAGTGAATGTAGACCGGCACCACCGGCTCTCCCCGGGCGCAGGCCGCCACCAGGGCCGGGTGGTCGTGTGTTCGCAAGTCGTTGCGCAGCCAGACAATTGTGCTCATGGTTCCCAATTCTAGGAACACGGTGAGGAAAACAACCAGTTGCCGTCGCGGGAAGTCAGTCACACCTGTCTGCCAGGAGATTCGATGGCGGAGCAGCGATCTGTCGGGGGCTCGGTTCCGAGACGAGTTCCCGGGAGATGTCGCTCGCTACACTGAGAGAATGGCGAACGAACAGGTGGATCGGAAGGTGAACACGCGGGGTTGTACCGATGAGTTTGGTGGACTTGTTGCGGCAGGCGAAACGGGTGCTGGCCTTTACGGGGGCGGGCATCAGCACCGAGAGCGGCATTCCCGACTTTCGGTCGCCGGGCGGGATCTGGTCGCAGTCGCGGCCGGTCTACTACGACCAGTTCCTGCGCAGCCAGACGGCCCGCAACGAGTACTGGCGGCAGAAGAGCGTGGCCCATCGCGATTTCGCCGGGGCGCATCCCAACGAGGGGCATCGCGTGCTGGCCGAGTGGGAAGCCCAGGGGCGGCTGGTGGGGGTGATCACCCAAAACATCGACGGGCTGCATCAACTGGCGGGCAGCCGGCGGGTGCTGGAAGTGCATGGCACCGCCCGCGAGGTGGCCTGTGTGGGCTGCCGTCGGCGGTGGCCGGCGGAGGTCGGTCTTGACTGGTATCAACAGCAGGGGCGGGCCCCCGACTGTCCCGATTGTGGCCGCCCCCTCAAGCACGCCACCATTTCCTTCGGCCAGGCGCTCGACCCCGAGGTCCTCGAGCAGGCTTCGGAATGGGCCTCGCAATGCGATCTGGTCTTGGCTCTGGGCTCGTCGCTGGTGGTGCAGCCGGCGGCGGGAATTCCGGTCTTGGCTCAAAACTTCGGCGCCCGGCTGGTGATCATCAACCGCGACCCCACGCCGCTTGACCATCAGGCCGACCTGGTCTTGCGGACTCCCTTGGGGGAGACGCTGCTTGCGGCGGCAGAGGCTTTAGACCGCGTCGAGTGATAAAAAACCGCGCGGTGGGCCCAGCATCCCACCGCGCGGTGATTGAATCCACAGCGACTGCATTCGCAGGTGCTACGACTTCGCCAACTGCCGCAGCACGTAATGCAGAATGCCGCCGTGCCGGTAGTAGTCGACTTCCACCGGGGTGTCGATCCGGCAGGTGGTGCGGAAGGTCTTCTTGGTGCCGTCGCTCTTCGTGGCGGTCACCTGCACATCCTGCAGGGGCTTCACGTCGGCCGGGACTTCAATGTCGAAGACCTCGGTGCCGTCGAGGCCGAGCGATTCGCGGCTGTCCCCCTTCTTGAACTCCAGGGGCAGCACCCCCATGCCCACCAGGTTCGAGCGGTGAATGCGCTCGTACGAGACGGCAATCGCGGCCCGGATGCCCAGCAGGAAGGTTCCCTTCGCCGCCCAGTCGCGGGATGAACCGGTGCCGTATTCCGCCCCGGCCAGCACCACCAGCGGCGTTCCGGCCGCCTTGTACTTCACCGAGGCGTCGTAAATCGACATCGGGGTACCCTCGGGCAGGTGCCGGGTGACACCCCCTTCCGTCCCGGGAGCCAGCAGGTTCTTGAGACGGATGTTGGCGAAGGTGCCGCGGGTCATGACGCGGTCGTTGCCACGACGGGCCCCGTAGCTGTTGAAGTCGACCACCTTGACGCCGTTCTCCTGCAGGAACTTCCCGGCGGGGGAGTCCCCCTTGATCGAACCGGCGGGACTGATGTGGTCGGTGGTGACCGAGTCACCCACCGAAACCAGCACGCGGGCTCCGCGGATCGGCTGGATCGGGCCGGGCTGCGCGGGCATGTCGACGAAGAACGGCGGCTCCTGGACGTAGGTGCTCTTCAGATCCCAGGTGTAGAGGTCTCCCTCGCTGCTGGGGATCGCCTGCCACTCCTTGGGGCCCTTCGTCGCCTGGGCGTATTCCGAAACAAAGGTCTCGGGAGACATGCAGCCGGCGATCGTGTCGGCGATTTCCTTCTGGCTGGGCCAGAGCTCCTTGAGCATCACCGGCTTGCCGTTTTTGTCGGTGCCGATGGGCTCGGTCGCCAGGTCGATATCGGTGGTCCCGGCGATGGCGTAGGCCACCACCAGCGGCGGGCTGGCCAGCCAGTTCGCCTTCACCTGCGGATTGATGCGTCCTTCGAAGTTGCGGTTCCCCGAGAGGACCGCCGAGACGACGAGATCTCCCTGCTTGACCGCCTCACTCACCGGTTCGGGGAGCGGGCCGCTGTTGCCGATGCAGGTGGTGCAGCCGTAGCCGACGGTCTGGAACCCCAGGGCATCGAGGTGCGTGTCGAGACCGGCGCGGTGCAGGTAGTCGGTCACCACCCGGCTGCCCGGGGCGAGGCTCGACTTGACCCAGGGCTTGCGGGCGAGGCCGCGGGCCCGGGCGTTGCGGGCCAGGAGCCCCGCGGCGATCAGCACCGAGGGATTGCTGGTGTTGGTGCAACTGGTGATGGCGGCGATGACCACGGCACCGTCGGTGATCTGCGAGGTGGTGCCGTCGGTCTTCAGCGAGACCGGGGGGGAGGCCTGGGTCTTCTTGAACGAATTCGCCAGTTCCTTCCGCCACAGCTCCTTCATGCCCGTGAGGGCCACGCGGTCTTGCGGCCGCTTGGGTCCCGCCAGCGAGGGGACGACCGCGGAGAGGTCGAGCTGCAGCGTGCTGGTGAACTTGGGCTCGGGAGACTGCTTCGTGCGGAACATTCCCTGTTCCTTGTAGTAGCGTTCGACCAGGTCGATGAGGTCTTTGGGACGGCCGGTGCGGGCCAGGAACCGCAAGGTTTCGTCGTCGACCGGGAAAAAGCCCATGGTGGCCCCGTATTCGGGCGCCATGTTGGCCAGGGTGGCGCGGTCGGGCAGGCTCATCGCGTCGAGGCCGGGGCCGTAGAACTCGACGAATTTGTTCACCACGCCATGCTTGCGCAGCATCTGGGTGACGGTCAGCACGAGGTCGGTGGCGGTGGCCCCTTCGGGGAGTTCGCCCGAGAGCCGGAAGCCAACCACTTCGGGGAGCAGCATGTAGATCGGCTGACCCAGCATGACCGCCTCGGCTTCGATGCCGCCGACCCCCCAGCCGACGACCCCCAGGCCGTTGATCATGGTGGTGTGGCTGTCGGTACCGACGAGGCTGTCGGGGAAGGCGGTGCCATCGCGGGTGAGGACCACGTCGGCCAGGTATTCGAGATTCACCTGGTGGACGATGCCGGTGGCGGGGGGAACCACGCGGAAGTTGTTGAACGCCTTCTGGCCCCAGCGGAGGAACTTGTACCGCTCGAGGTTCCGTTCGAATTCGAGATCGATGTTCTTCGAGAGGGCGTCGGCGGTGCCGAAGTAATCGACCTGGACCGAGTGGTCAATGACGAGGTCGCAGGGGACGAGCGGGTTGATCTTTTTGGGATTGCCTCCCATGCGGACCATGGCGCTGCGGAGGGCGGCGAGGTCAACGACGGCGGGGACGCCGGTGATGTGGTGCAGGACCACCCGCCCCGGGAGAAAGGGAATTTCGACCTGCTTGGGGGCGGCGGAGTTCCAGGTGGCGAGATCGCGGATGTGGGTCTCGTTGACGATGAAGTTGTCGTACTTCCGCAAGCACGCTTCGAGCAGCACGCGGATCGAGAACGGGAGGTGATCGATCTGCCCGACACCCGCCTTGGCCAGTTTGGGCAGGCTGAAGACGGTGAATTCCCCCCGGCTGGTCTTGAGGCGGGTCTGAACGTCGAAGGGATGGGGGGCAGACATGGTCGCAGGGCTCCGGAACGCGGTCGAAAAGGAGTTGGGAAGAAACACGAAAAGAACGCTATGTCGATGCTAGCAGGGTCGGAAACAGGTGAGAAGTCGGGGGACTTCAGTCCACCGAAGCGACCGCGAAGACCACTCCAGGGGTTGCCAATTTCCATTGCATTCCGTGCGGTTGATCAGCAAGCGTGCGTGGATTGCAATCGTGACGGAATTGGCTCTTCGCTCGCCGCCGGCCGAAGAAGTCAATGTCAACACTGGCGAGTGCGAATGAGACCGCTTCGAAAGATTACGGCGGAGAAAGCAGGTGAAACACGGGCTGCAGTAGTACTTCTCAAGCCGCGAAACCCGCTTGACTCTCATCCCGCGGCAGGCAATCATGTAATGACATTGGTCGACCATCCTCCGAGAGTCTCGCAGTGATCAAGAATCTGGTGAAACACGGGAACAGTTGGGCGATTGTCATCGATCGTCCCATATTGGATTTGCTGCAAATCGCTCCGGACTCGCCGGTCGAGCTGACCACCGATGGCACGTCCATCCGGATCGCTCCGGTCGCTGCCGATGACCCGAAATCCAAGGTGCGTGCGGCGCGAGCCAAAGTGAATGCGACTCACTCCCAAGCTTTCAAAAAACTTGCGGAGTGAGTGGCCATGTTGTTCCCGACACGGGACGACATTCTCGAATCGCATCAATTCCAGATCGATTCGCACGGAGGCAGACAAGAAGTGCCCGCTGACACAAAGGGGTACGTGATCTTGGCTTGCTGGAGTCTGCAATTGCTCAGCCCCAAGCAGGCTTCGGTGGTCAGTATCTCCACGCGGATGTTGACGAGATGGCTGCCGCCTATCTTTACCATCTTGTGATGAATCATCCGTTCGTCGATGGGAACTAACGGGTCGGTTTGGAAACGGCGCTGATCTTTTCGGAAATCAATGACGCCACTGTGAGAGCCAGCGACGAGGCGCTGGTCGATCTTGTTTTAAAGACAACCATCGGGGAGATGGGGAAGCGGGAGATCGCCGATTTTTTCCGATCGCACTGCGTCGACTGAACGAGCTCACTCGACCGGACCATGTTCGCCGCATTCCCAATTCCCCCTGCGACAATCCGTCACGGCACCGTCGTCACTGGCGGGGGGGGCCACTCGCCGGTGGCCATCCGCGGATCGGGTTCGTAGCTCCGCAGAATCAGGTAGAACGGCCCCGGACCCACGGGAAGCCAGTTGGCCTTCAGCCCCGGATCCGCCGGCTCGCTCGCCTGGATCGCGATCGTCAGCGAACCGTCGGCCCTCCGCCGCAGTCCCGGGGAGTTGACGGGGCAGGAATCGAGCCGCAGACGGCCACCACAGGCAGGTGTTCCAGGCACAGGAGGAACTGTCAGGTTGCCGGGGAATCTTGATTGGGTGAGTGATCCCCTGTTGGCCAAACAGGACCCGGCCCAACCTGCCAAGGGCCTGTCATGAACCGGAACGCAGTTGGGCCGCGAGACCCTGCACTTCGGCTTTCCATTGCTCGTACATCGCCGAGTACTCGGCGCATTTCCGGTCGGCGTTGGCCGAGTCACATTTCACCCTGCCGGCCCCTTTGCCGGTGAATTCAAACCAGGCGTCGCGGCCCGAGGATGATTCCAGACGCCAGAACGGCCCCCAATGCGCCCCCGGAATGCCGCTCAAGCCGACTTCGAGTAGCGCATACTCCCGGACGTCCAACAGATTGAAGGGAAGTTTCAGTCGCTTCAGCTTCGGGAGCGAAAAAATCGGCCGCACAGCGGGAAACGGTGCCTGGCTGATGATGAAACCGAAAACCAGAACTTCCAGATTCGGCAACCCGCGCAGGAATTCGAAATCGACAATCGGCTGTTTCCAATCCAGGGTTCCGTCGATGGCGAGGTACCGCAGACTGGTGATCCCGTGCAAGCCCCCGAAGTCTTTGACCCGCCGGAGATTCTCCAGATGCAGCGACTTCAGTTTCGTCAGACGGCGCAGAGGCGACAGGTCTGAGAACCCCGAGACATACTCCAGAACCAGCTCGTCCACCTGCGACAGGGGAGCGAGAAAGCCGAGATCTTTCGGGCGGGCGTGCGTGATCCGCAGTCTCTTCAGACGGGACAGGTCGGCGATCGCCAGCAGTTGCTCGGAGGTGGGACCATGGAGAGTCAATTCCTCCAGATGGGGGAACGAAAAGATGTTCCGCCACGCCGAGTCTTCCGATCCAATTGTGGCAACCCGGATCTCGGGAGAGCCTGCGGGAGCGTTGCCAATGTAATAGGCATACCTCTCCCGATTCGGCACGATCGTCCAATCATCACCGTCGCGATCAAGCAAATCGCCGAAGTGATGTTTCATCGGGAATCTCTGGCGTCACTCAAAACGCGAAACCAAAGACCAAATCACGAAGCGGAGAGGGGGGGATTCGAACCCCCGGTACGGTTTCCCGCACACAGCATTTCCAGTGCTGCACAATCGACCACTCTGTCACCTCTCCTTGAGGAACCGACGTCTCCAGAAAGGGGACGCGGAACCTGCCACAGAACGCTGCCGTGGACTTCTCTCGCCGCAATACGATGCCAGGTTCCGAACACCATTCCCGGAGGCACCTCTCCCCTGGAAATGGGGAAGAGGCTTGATGCCTGGCCGAGGGGGTTGGCAGCCGGTCTGGGACGGCGAACCGCAATTACTTCTTGCCACCCTTGGGGGCGGGGGGAGCCTTGGCGTCGGCCTTCTTCGCCTTGGGCTTCTTGTCTTCCTTCACCTTCTTCACGCCCGCCTTCTTCTCAGCCTTCTTGGCGGCCAATTGCGCCTGGCGTTCGATTTTGTGCTTGGCCAGGTCGGCTTCGACCGCTTCCAGCTCGGCGATCTTGCGGATCCGGCCAGCAATCTGCCGCACCTTGCCGTCCAACTGCCGCCACTTCGGATCGGTCTTGAGCCCCTTGGCGTCGACTCCCTTGGCCTTCAAAGCCGCGACTCGCGCTGCCAGCGCCGCCTTGGCCTTGTCCAACTGTGTTTCCGTAACCTTGCGACTGGTGCCCATCGAACCGTGGCATCCTCTCAAACTGACGAACTCACTGGCCGATCGGTTCGGCCAGAACTGCGGGAAAGTCCAAGATTGTCCCAATCGCGACCGCTTTCTGCAATAGTAAGGGCGTGGGGAACGGGAACGAACTGCATTTTCGTTGCCGACAGGGGGGGATCCACCCCATCTTTTCGAACTCCTGGACCCCGACACACACCCGGTTTGGTCTGGGTCGGCCATTGCTCCTGTCGTCCTTCCCGCCACACCATCCCACGTTCCCCGTTTCGCGATTCCCCCATGCGTGCTGCCGTTCTGACCGGTTCCCAGGTTGAGTACCGTCCGCAGCATGTGCCGGCGGATCCCCGGCCCGGGGAGATTCCCGTCCGGGTGCTCGCAGCCGGTCTCTGCGAGACCGACCTGCAGCTGGCCCAGGGCTACATGGGCTTCCAGGGAGTCCTGGGGCACGAGTTTGTCGGGGTGGCCGAAGCCGGGATTTGGTCGGGCCGGCGGGTGGCGGGGGAAATCAATTGCAGCTGCTACACCTGCCCCACCTGCCGGCGGGGTCAGGCCAATCACTGCCCGCACCGGACCGTACTGGGGATTCTGAATCGTGATGGGGCGTTTGCCGAACGGGTCTGGCTTCCCGAACAGAATCTCCATCCCGTTCCCGATTCCGTTCCGGACTGGCAGGCGGTCTTCACCGAACCCCTGGCGGCCGCCTTCCGTATTGGTGAACAGATTCCGCTGACCTCCGGACTGGAGACCGTCGTGCTGGGGGATGGTCGTCTGGGAAATCTCTGTGCCCAGGTCCTGCACCGCCACGGCTGCCGGGTGACGGTCGTCGGCAAGCATGACCACAAGCTCGCGCTGCTGGAGCGGATCAACATCGCCACCCGGTTGCTGTCTCTGGCCGACGATTGCCGGGGGGCCGAGCTGGTGGTCGACTGCACCGGTTCTGCCACTGGTCTCGAAACCGCATTGCGGCTGGTCCGGCCCCGGGGAACCGTCGTCCTCAAGACCACCGTCGCCAGTCCGCATCAGTTGTCGCTGGCTCCGGTGGTGATCGACGAGGTGAACATCATCGGTTCCCGCTGCGGCCCGTTTTCTCCGGCCCTGCAAGCCCTCGAACGCCAGGACATTGAGCTCGCCACGCTGGTCGAGCAGATCATCCCCCTCGATCAGGTCCCCGCCGCCATCACCCGGGCCCAATCGAGCCCGGTGCTCAAGATTCTGATCGATGTGGCGGGGGGGCTGGAGGTCCCGTAGACCGGGACGCCGCGGGTCGATTCCGCGAACTCCCGCCGTTGCGCCGGCAAATCCTACTCAATTCGAAGGCGTCAACTGCCCGCGCAGCACGAACTTCTGGATCTTCCCCGTCGCGGTCTTCGGCAATTCCGCGACCGGGTGAAACTGCTTCGGGACTTTGAAGTGGGCGAGGTGCTCGCGACAGAAGTCGCGCAGCTCTTCGGCTGTCGCCTGCGATCCGGGGCGAAAGACGACGCATGCTACGGGAGTCTCTCCCCAGTAGGGATCGGGGACACCAATCACCGCCACCTCCTGGATGGCTGGGTGCCGCAGCAGCAGGGCCTCGACCTCGATCGACGAGATGTTCTCCCCCCCGCTGATGATCACATCCTTCCAGCGGTCGCGGATCTGGATGTAGCCATCGGGGTGCACCACCGCCGCGTCGCCGCTGTGAAACCAGCCGTCGCGGATTGCCCGGGCGGTTGCCTCGGGGTCGTTGTAATACCCCGTCATCACGGCATTCCCGCGGATCACAATTTCTCCCAGCGTCGTTCCGTCGTGCGGCACCTCGCTCCCTTGGTCGCCGACCACCCGCACCTGCGCATTCGCCAGGTACTCGACTCCCTGCCGCGATTTGTGGAGGGCCCGCTCCGCAAGACTCAATCCCGCCTGTTCGGGCAGCTCCTCGCAGATTGTCACCACCGGCGACACCTCGGTCAGTCCATACACATGCAGAATGGTCCAGCCCAGCTCCCCCTCCAGCCGCTCGATTGTCGCGGCGGCCGGAGGAGCCCCCGCGGTAATCACCCGCACTCCGCGCGGAGACCGCTGACGCAGCTCCTGTGGCGCATTGGCGAGGGCAATCAGCACCGTCGGGGCGGCGGCGAAGATCGTCACTCCCTCGCGTTCGATCGTTTCCAGAATCAGTCGTGGGTCGGTCCGCGGCAGACAAATATGGATGGCCCCGACCGCTGTGACATTCCAGACGAAAGTCCACCCGTTGGCGTGGAACATGGGAACCACCCACAAAAACCGGTCGGCGGCCGTGAGGTGAATATGCACCAGGTGTCCCAAACCATTGAGGGCCGTATTGCGGTGCGTGACCATTACCCCCTTCGGTCGCGCGGTGGTGCCGCTGGTGTAGTTGATCGAGATGACGTCGCGCTCGGCATACACATGCGGCGTGAACTCGGGGGACGATTGCGCGATCAGTTCCTCGTAGGCCAGCCAGCCCGCTGGGGCGGGGCCGAAGGTGACGAAGTGCCGCACTCCCGGCAACTCACCCCGCAGGGCGTCGATGGTCGCGACATGCTCGGGCGCAACGCAGACCACCTGGGCCCCGCTGTGCTGCAGGATGTACGCGAAATCGGCCGGGGCGAGCCGGAAGTTGATGGGGACGCAGATCGCCCCAATTTGCGGCACCGCGTAGAACTGCTCGAGATGAGCCCGCACGTTGGGGGCGATCGAGGCCACCCGGTCGCCTGGACGCACCCCCAACCGCAGCAGGGCCGTCGACCAGCGGTCGCACCGGTCGAAGAATTCGCCATACGTCAGACGTTGGTCCCCTTCGATCACTCCCACACGGCGGGAATACAGCCTGCGGGCCCGCTGGGCGAAATCAAGCGGCGAAAGGGGAGTTTCCATGGCACGACTTGCGGGGTGGTCGATGGCGACGGACCCAACCAGTGGGTTGTCGGGTTGATCAACCGGAATTGGTCCGGGTCACCACCTTCGCAGAATAGGGCATTCATCACGATTTCGCCAATTTGCAGTGAAGTGGGTGATTCACTGGATCAGTATTGGTCGCTTCCCGGGCCGGAGCGTTCAGCTTTCCCATCGCACGGCGGAGATGACAGCGACGACATCTCAACGGGGAAACATGATGAATTCCACGGGAACATGCTCGGTCAGCCAGACTCGATTGGCCGATTGCCAGAACGAGAGACCCCGCAGGTGCATTTCCCGCGCGGCGATGGTGAGAATGACCGGCTTTCCCCGTCGGGCTCCCACACTGCGCGCCGTCTCGTGATTGTCGGAGAGGTGAACGTGGTTGCGCGATCGCTTCACAAGCCCCTGTTGGCGGATGCTGGCGATGAAGTCGGGGACGGTGCCGTGGAACAAGAGGTCGGGTGGAACGACCGGTTCAAGGTTCAGGTCGATTCCGGAAACCGAATGCCCCTGGTTCGCCCGGATCCGCAGGCCGTCGTCACTCAGTGCGAACCGCTGCTTCTCGTTGGTGGCCACAATTTCGTGAAGTGTGGCCAGGTCAAGCCGATGACCAGCCGCCTTGGCCCGGGTGATCAGTTCGTCGATCTCCAGCCACCCTTCCGGATCCAGCTGCATCCCAAGGACTTCGGGACGATGCCTCAGGACCAGGCTGAGAAACTTGCTGAGTTTGACCAGATTCGGGTCCATGATCGGCGGGCCGGAGCGGTGTTGGGGAACTCGAAACAGTGCTGTGGGGCTTCGTCAGTCGACTGTGCCAACAAAAACCCCGGCCCGGCGGAAGAAATCCAGCCGGTCCGGGGAGGAGAGACACTGTGAGAGGTGGCGAGGTTCGTCCCCCCGCAGGAGACCGTTCAGATCCAGCTCGGTTCCCAGCCGCTGCGGTATGGCTTTTTCAGCAGCTCCTGCGCCTTGGCATGTCCGGTCAGCTTCATGTTCGCGGCATCCCAGGCCAAGTCTGTCTCGGGAAGCCGATTCGCGATGGTCCCCAGCAACACCGTCTCGGTCAGGGGGCCCGAGTAGTCGAAGTTCGACGTCGCCACGTCTTCCCCCAGGCAGGCATGGGCCCACGAGGTGTAATGGTTCCGCGCGGGGACGACCGGAATCTTGAAGTCCTGGAACGCCTCACCCACCAACTGCGGCATCGCCACGTGCGGGATAATCAGCGACCCCTTCTGTCCCAGCAAAATCGAACCACTGCCAGGCAGGGCCACATTGGCTTCGAGCCCCAGGTCGGCCTTCGCGGGCATGTGATTCGCCCCGTCGTACCACGTCACCCGCACGCTCTTGTCGGCCGTGTGTTCGGTGCCGGGGAAGGTCCACGTCACCTTCGACTTGCGGTACCAGATCTCCTTGTTCATGGGGGTCGCCTCGGCCCGTACGGCGGTGGGGGCGGTCAGCTTCAGTGCCCCGAAGACCGGGTCGAGAATATGGCAGCCGAAGTCGCCCAACTGGCCGTTCGAGAAATCCTGCCAGGCCCGCCAGTTGAACGAGTGGTAGATCTTCGGCAGGTAGGGCCGGGTGGGGGCCACCCCCAACCATTCGTCCCAGTGGATGTGCGGGGGGATCGGTTCCATCCCGGCGGGGCGGTCGTCGACCAGAATCCACCCCATCGCCCCGCTTTGCCAGGAATGGACTTCCTTCACCTTGCCAATCACCCCGTCGTGCACCAGCTTGACCGCCGTGCGGTAGGCTTCGTGCGACTGGATCTGGTTCCCCATCTGGGTGACCACATTGTACTTCTTCGCGGCCAGCCGCATCTGGCGGGCTTCAAACACCGTGTGAGTCAACGGCTTCTGGCACTGCACATGCTTCCCCAGTTGCATCGCGGGGAGCGAGATGGGGGCATGCATGTGGTCAGGAGTCGAGACAATCGCCGCATCGAACGACTTCGCGTCGGCCAGCAGTTTCCGCCAGTCGGTAAAGGTTTTGGCGTCGGGCCATTTTTCGGCCGCCTGACCGAGATGGGCCTTCGACTCATCAATATCGCACAAAGCCACCACCTGCACTTTGGGAGTGGCAGCGGTGTCATTCAGGTCGGACCACCCCTTCCCTCCAGTGCCAATCGAGGCGACGCGCAGACGTTCATTCGCCCCCAGCACCCGTCCCCAACTGCGGGCCGAGAGACTGGCCGAGGCGGCCGCGAACGCGGCAGATTGCAGAAACCGGCGACGACTGACGGGGCGAGGCATCACGCACACTCCGAACACGGTGAGGAGAAACGCATCAACGGCCGCGAGTCTATCGGGGGACCCCCGCGACTGGCAATTCGACCGCCGCGTGTTGTCGGCGGCTTCCCCTACGGACGGTTGTTCAACGTGATCGACAACTGCAGCACCGTCGCAATCGAGACCCAGATGAGGTAGGGAATCTGCGCGACCGAGACCCAGCGGAAATGGGGCCAGATCGCCACGATCAGCCAGACCAGGCTCCCCCACACGACCACAATATCGACAGCCGCCCAATCGAGATTCCGCAGGCCGAACTGGATCGGTGTGAACAGCACATTGGCCACCAGGTTGATGGCGAACGGCACGGCCACCCACCCGGGAATCCTCCCCCGGAACGCCTGGGTGAAGACGTAGCCGAAGGTCAGCAGGATGACGGGATACAAAATCTGCCAGATGGTGCCGATGGTCTGGGGAGCCGGCGTCCAGCCCGGCTTCTGCAATGAGTTGTACCATTCCATCCACGACATGACGGCAACCCTCCCCGGGACCTGACGGTTGTGACACTGCGCCCGGAGTGTTCTCCCGGCGACGGCAATGCGTCTCTGTTCGGCAAGCACCACGGGCCTGAGCGCCGGTTGACTGTCCACCGGTACGATGGCCAGCGGACGCGAGCCCCAACCACCGGCGAACCGGGATCGGGGCCGACGTGGGTGTCAGAACAGAACGCGGTCAAGTTGATAGTGGGATGGGGAAACCTTGCCAAGGCCGATCGGCCTGTTTCTTCCGCCACAGGCCCTGGACCATCGTCCCCAGTTGGTTTCGCCCCCCGCCAAACCTAGAATCAGTCATCTCTCTCAGGATTCCACCACGCATGTCGTCTGCCCCTGCCGTCATTTCCCAGCGTCTCGATGTCGAGGCGGTCCGTCGCGATTTTCCCATCCTGTCGCACGTCACCGACTCTGGTCGGCCCCTGGTGTATCTCGACAGCGGAGCCACGGCCCAAAAGCCGAGCTGCGTGATCGACAAACTGTCCGAGGTGTTCCGCGAGTACAACTCGAATGTGCATCGGGGCGTCCACGCCCTGGGGGACCGTGTGACCGGGGCGATGGAGGCGTCGCGCGAGCGGATTCGGCGGATGCTCAACGCCCCCGAGGTCGAAGAGGTGATCTTCACCGGGGGCTGCACCCTGGCAATCAATACGGTGGCGCACGGCTGGGGACGCAAGTTCCTGCAGGCGGGCGATGAAATCGTGCTGACTGAGATGGAACATCATGCCAACCTGGTCCCGTGGCAGATGGTGGCGCGCGAGAAGGGGGCGGTGATCAAGTTCATCCCCCAGACCGCTGACGGGCGCCTCGATCTCGACCAGCTCGACACCGTGCTCTCCCCCCGCACGCGAATGGTGGCGGTGACTGGAATGTCGAACGTCCTGGGGACGATCAATCCCGTGGGGACGATTGCCGCCCGGGCCAAGACGTTCGGCGCGGTGGTTTTGGTCGACGGTGCCCAAAGCGTGCCGCATGAACGGGTCGACGTGCAGGGGCTGGGGATCGACTTTCTGGCATTCTCGGGACACAAGCTGTACGGCCCGACGGGGATTGGCGTGTTGTGGGGCCGCCGGGCTCTCTTGGAGGCGATGGACCCCTTCCTGGGGGGCGGGAACATGATCAGCCGGGTGTGGGCAGACCGGTTCGAGTGTGGTGCGATCCCCGCCAAGTTCGAAGCGGGGACCCCGCCGATTGCCGAGGCGATCGCGTTGGGGACAGCCATGGAATACATCGAGTCTCTGGGGTGGGACGCGATTGGGGCGTGGGAGCATCAGTTGACCTCGCACGCGCACGCCCGGTTGGGGCAGATCGAGGGCTTGCGGATCATGGGGCCGGGAATTGAGCATCGCGGCTCGATTGTCAGCTTCACGGTCGATGGTCTGCAGGCGACCGACCTCGCGGCGGTGCTCGACACGCGGGGGATCGCCGTCCGGGCGGGGCACCACTGCACGATGCCCCTGCACGACCGCCTCGGCATCACCGCCTCCACCCGCGCCAGTCTGGCGTTCTACAACACACCGGGTGAGATCGATCTGCTGTGCGATGGGATTGAGCACGCGCGGAAGCTGCTGAAGCGGCGCCGGCGCGGTTGACTTCCCCGGGGTCACCGCTGTTTTGCCGAGTCGGCGATCGGCGGCAACTCCGTGGCTGGTTAACCGAGACGAATGCATTCCTATCCTATCAAGTCTGTGGCAGCCCTCATGAGGACGGTTCTCTTGTCACTTCGGCTCCTCAGCGGCCGCCAGTCGTGAGCGTCGGCTGAGGAATCGTCCGCCGATTGCCCCGGCTGTTGCACGTGCAGCCATGAAAAATCGAACAGCCACCACCAGTCCGCATGTCTTGGACGGACTGAGGAGTCTGCCTCAGTCTGCCAGCGCTTCACGCGTGTTGACACGAGCATGTTGGTCCACCAAGGTTTCGGTATCATTGTTTGTGGAAAAAGCCCAGGAGCGGCCTGGGGTGTCCGTCTGTGGTGTCCAGGTGCCACAGTTCGTGTCGGTTGTTGAATGCATACGGGACATGTCTGTGTTCCCGACTTGAGGGGGGATTGTTGCTCATGGTGTTGACCTCGTGGCTGCGGGTGTTGTTCCGGAACCAGTTCTTGCGAGCCCGGAGCCGGCGCGGCAGTCAGCCGCGGCGTAGCCGACGGGTTGCAGCCGAGGTTCTGGAGAGTCGCCGCCTGCTGTCATTCACCCTGGTGGGTGGGGTCCGGACCGGCCCCGAGGGACTGGTCGATGTCTCGTCCGACCTCACCCTGACCTTCTCCGAACCGGTGCAGTTGGGTTCGACCGGGGCGATCCGGCTGTATGGCGAATCGGGCCGGCTGGTGGAGTCGTTTGGAGCGACTGCCAGTCCGTTTCTGCACGCCTCCGGATCCACGCTTACGATCGATCCCACCTGGGACCTGAATGGGGGAAGCCTCTACTACCTCACCATGGATGCGGGCAGTGTGGCGAGTCTCGATGGCACCCCGTTTGCCGGTGTCAGCGACACCTCCACCTTGCAGTTTGGCACCGATGTCGAGACGGGGGCGACTTTTGGACCGAGTTCGATGGAGGATCAGTTTCCCGGCACGGCGTCGGAGAGCATCGGCGATCACCGGGCGCTGTACATGCGGGTGACCTACCCCGACGTGCATCGGTCTCCCAACAGCCTCAGCGAGGCCGAGGCCGATATGACCACCAGCAGTCTCGCCTGGATCCGCAATTCCCGCGGGGTGGCGTCGCTCTCGACCACCTACACCCCGTTGATCACGCTGCCCTTCACGAACGCGTGGCTGAACCAGTTCGACACGGCTCCCGGCCAGGATGGGCTGTCGATGATCCAGAACGCCGCACTGAACGAGGCGGCCAAGATGGGCTTCGATCCGGCCGACTACAACGTGAGAATCGTGCGGGTCGACATGCCCCTGCGGTCGGGGGCCTCGTGGGGGGGAGGCGACAGCGTCTGGGTCTCGTGGGGAGGCTACCAGGTGCTGGTGCATGAGGCGGGACACGCCGTGGGCCAGGGGCATGCCACCTCGATCACCTGGAGCGGCACCAAGACGGAGTACGGCAACAATCTCGACTGGATGGGCTCGGGATACGACCTGTTCGACGTGTTTGGCGTGAACAGCCAGGTGGCGCTCAAGTGGGTCGACGACACCGATCTGCTGCAGAATCCCGGGGCGGGAGTCTACCGGCTGTTTGGCGTCGACAGTGGGCGGCAGGTGGTCGGTCAGACCTACGGACTGCGACAGGTGGTTCCCCAGGATGATCTCATGGGGATCCTCAACGAGACCACCTCTCCCACCTACACCCTCGAATTCCGTCCGTTGCAACCCGGGCAACTGCAGCAATCGGCCGTGCTGCTCCGCAACAACCGGGTGATCGATCTGACCTCCCAAACCGCCGGTGACTTTCAGGATGGGGGGATCCGGGCCGGGCAGACGTTCCAGATCCCCGGAAGCCAGAGTTATTTCACCGTGCTCGCCCAGCAGGCAGACCACCTCGATGTCGCCTACCAGCAGGGTCCCTTCCCCGACAACGTCGCCCCCAGCGTGGTGCTGTCCGCCTCGGCCACGACGGTCCAGCGATTTGGGGAAGTGACCTTCTCGGCCGACGTGCTCGACGTCAACGGCGACCAGGTGGTCTACGACTGGACTTTTGGCGATGGCGTCACCGGTTCCGGGAAAAGCTTCACCCGCATGTTCCGTCAGTCGACGGCACAAGACGTCCCGGTGACGCTGACGGTCAGTGACATGCGCGGCGGAGTCACCAAGGTCACGACGACGGTGTCGGCGGGTGCCGCCACCACGGGGACCCCTGTGACCCTGGGAAGTCACAGTCCCCCCACGTACAGCCTGCCCCGGGTCGCGCTGGTGGCCAGCGATGGCATTGGCGGTGAAGGGGGAGATGCGGCATCGCTGACGGTCACACGCCTCGGAACCGCGCTCGACGAGCCACTTGTCGTGCAACTGGAATACGGCGGAACGGCCAATACAGCGGCCGATTTCACCAGCCTGCCAACCACGGTGACCATTCCCGCGGGGGCTTCCTTCGTCACCCTCGCACTCACGCCAGTCGACGACGCCACCATCGAACCGACCGAAAAACTGTCAGTGGCGCTCGTGGCCAGCACCGAATACACGATCAGCAGCCAAAATGGATCGGCCAGCCTGACGCTGTCCGACGATGACACCCCCGTGGTGACGATCGAGGCGGTCGATGCCGCGGCGTCGGAGCCGACGGCTGAGGGACGTGACACCGGCCTGGTCCTGATTCGGCGGACTGGTCCCACCACCAACCCCCTGACGGTCTATTACGGGGTGACGGGGACCGCCGCGAATGGAGCGGATTTCGGCCGGCTGAATGGACAGGTGGTGATTCCCGCCGGTCAGTCGTCGGCCACCGTCATGGTCAACCCGATCGACGATGGCCGCGGCGAGGAAGACGAAACCGTCGATCTGACGTTGGCGTCGTTCAACGATGCCTACAGCGTCGGGCCCCAGGGGAATGCGACGGTCACCATCCGCGACAATGCCGATCGCCCCGTGGTTTCGCTGAGGGCCAGCGGCTCGCGGGCCACCGAGGGGGAGGCGGGGAAGGTCACCTTCAACGTGGTCGGCGGCGATGGCCGGGAGTTGACCCTGCAGTACACGGTCTCGGGGACGGCGACCAACGGCACCGACTACCAGACGCTGTCCGTAACAGTGGTTGTTCCCGCCGGCGGAACCAATCGCACGGTCGATGTGGCCATTCAGTCGCTGTTTGATACCGTCGCCGAATACGATGAATCGGTGATTCTGACGCTCACTCCCAATGGCACCTATCAGGCCGGGCTGGAGCCAACCGCCGAGGTGGCGCTTGCCGAGGTGCTCGACACCGCCACAGGGGGGGAGCGTGTCTGGCTCAGCCGCGACTTTCCGGGAAAACAGACGGCGGGTCTGGAAGACGCCGCCGAGAATGGTCAGGTACCGCTGCGGTATTTTCTATATCGCGACAACGCGACGGCCAGCCGCCAGGCTTTGAATGTGACTTTTTCTCTGACGGGGACGGCCACCCCGGGGACGGACTACACCGGCGTGCTGCGGGGGTTGGACCGGGCGCTGTTGGGAACTTTCACCCCGGCGGCCAGCAACACCATCACGATTCCCGCCACCGCCAAGGGGGTGCTGGTCGAGTTGGTGCCAGTCATCGACAACATGTTCGAAGGGACCGAGACCATCGGCCTGCAGTTGGAGTCGGTTTCGGGCAGCAATCCCTTCTACCCGATTGCGATCCGCGGCTCTGATTCCAGCCGGCTGTTGGACAAGGATCCCGGCACGGTACTGGTCGGTTTCACTTCGATCTTGTCGTTGTGGAGTGAAGCGGACGGTGGAGAGGAGGGTGTCCACCTGCTGCCGGTGCAGCTCAGCCAGGCATCCGCCGAGACCGTGACGGTCGATTACCGAGCGGCCGCTGGCTCGGCACTCGCTTTCGATTCCGACTGGGTGTTCCTCGATCCCGAGCATGGCAACACGCCGGTGATGAACGGCACGCTGACGTTTGCCCCGGGCGAAACGGTCAAAAACCTCCCGATCCGGCTCCGTTCCGACCGCATTGTCGAGTCGCAGGAGCGGTTCCAGGTGGTGCTGGAGCGGCCCGTGGGAGCCTCGTTGCGATCGGGGCTCAATCAGCAGACGATCACCGTCTACGACGTCATCCCGACCGGTCTGTTCCGGGAAGAACGCTGGGCGGGGGGGACTTCGTACAACAACAACTCCTGGAACACTGAAACCGCCACCTACGCCGGTTACCTCTCGGGCCTCACCACCGCGCAGTGGGTGGGCGACGACTATTCCCGACGGATCACCGGGACAATGACGGTCCCCACGACCGGCAATTACCGGTTTTATCTCGCGGGCGATGATTCTGCGCGCCTGTACCTGAGCACCAGTGGTTCGTCCAGCCTCAAGACGCAGATCGCCTCGCTCAATTCCTGGACCAATTTCCAGCAATGGGACAAGTACGCATCGCAACAGTCGGCGACCTTCTCGCTGCAGGCCGGGCAGACGATCTATCTCGAGGCGCAGCAGCGGGAGGACTATGGAGGAGACCATCTGTCGGTGGGCTGGACAGGTCCCGGCTTCAGCACGATCACACCGATCAGCACCGCCAGCCCCCTGGTCAGTGTCGACAACCGCTACGTCCGTTTCCTGCAGGAGTCCACAACCCTGGAAGAGGGGCGGACGGGAGAGATCGTGATCGGTCTCGACCGCGTAAATCTGACCGTCCCGGTCACCGTGGAGGTGCAACTGGTCGCCGGAGGAACCGCCACGTCGGGGACCGATTTCCTGCTGGGCTCACAGAGCGTGACCTTCGCCCCCGGCGAGGTCTCGAAGGTGGTTTCTGTGGCCGCCCTGGCCGACAGTCTGAACGAATCGGTGGAACGTGTGTGGCTGCGGCTGGCCAACGCCCAGGGGGCTCAGATCCTCAGCCCCTCCGACCTGCAACTGGTCGTGCTGGATGCCCCAGCCCCCCGTCTGTCGACCCGCCCGGGTTTTGTGGAACGGACGGCCGCGACCGGGGCCGCGGTAACACAGGTTGGGGCCACCCTCTCCCCGGGCCGGACGCTGCAGTCTTGGGAGATTCTCTCGGGCAATCCGCGAGTCGAGGGAAGTGCGACCCCCGCGTTCGACATCGATGGCGAGGGGCGGATCACGGTGGCGAATCCCACCGCCTTGCCGTTGGGATCATACCAGGTGCAGTTGACGATTCGGGCCACCGACAACGCCGGTTCGTCGTCCCTGGCGGCCGTCCCAGTGGTCGTCAACGGCGAGCGGATTCTCGATGAGATCTGGGGCGGGACCGAAGGGTACCTGACGAATGACTGGGATCAGCCGGCGAAGTCGCACTCCTACCTGACGTCGTTCGACTCGCAGCGCGATGTGGGAGACTATTACTCCCGCCGGATCACGGGGGTGTTCACCCCTCCCACCACGGGTGACTACAGCTTCTGGATCGCGGCCCGCGACCAGGGCCGGCTGACCATTGCCCCTTGGGAAGATCCGACCAACGAACGGGACATCGCCACATCTCCCGATGCGAGTTACCTCGCGTGGGATACCTCTTACACTCAGCAGTCTCCCCCCCAATCCCTCGTGGCTGGGCAACGCTACATCCTGCGTGCCTACCAGATCGACTGGAATTACAGCGATCATCTTTCGGTCGCCTGGTCGGGGCCGGGCATCGCGCGGCAGGTCATCCCGGGCACGGCGTTTCTGCCCACTCACCCCCGGCTGGTGTTGGACGCTCCCCTTCCCAGCGAAACGCTCCCCGGAAGTGTGGCGACCGCTTCCCTCTCCGGCACCGCGATCACCGATACCGGGATTGTTCCCACAATCACCGCGGGACAGGTCACCCGCGACGCGACACTCGGCCTGTCCGGCACCGCCGTGGCGGGAGGCGAGGTCTGGCTCTACGACGGGCTGGTGTTTCTGGGCAAGACCACGGCGACCCGGGAAGGAACCTGGAGCCTGACAACGCCGGTGCTCGAAGAGGGCCTCCATTCCTTCCGGGTGGAGGTGATGGATGGCTGGGGGAACATCACGCGGACGGCGGATGTGGCGTTCGAAGTCCGAACGAAAATCGTGATCAACAACACCCAGTTGCTGTCGCAGGCGTGGGGCGGCGCCGCGGCCACCGCCACCGGCCAGCCCATCGACCAGATCGCGGGACTGGCGGGGGCCGACCAGGGAACCGTGGTCACCCAGGTGCTGGCCGATGCGCTGTTCGTCGAGCAACGGTGGGCCGGCAGCAATGTCTTCAATTCCGGCACCTGGAACAGCGTCACCCCCACCTACACCGGGACCCTGTCCACCCTGGCCACCGCGGAGAATGTCGGCAATGACTATTCCCGCCGGATCACAGGGACCATCACGCCAGCCGTCACCGGTGACTATGTCTTTTATCTCGCGTCCGACGACCAGGGGCGGTTGTACCTCAGCTCCAACGACACCGAGGCGGGCAAGAGCCTGATTGCCTCGGTCAGCGGTTGGACCAATTTCCAGGAGTGGAACAAGTACGCCTCCCAGCGCTCGATCCCAATCCGCCTGCAGGCCGGCCAGCGTTACTACATCGAGGCCCAGCAATTGGAGGCCAGCGGCGGAGACCACGTTTCGGTCGGCTGGACCGGCCCGGGAATCACCCAGATCACGCCCATTTCCCTGGTGAGCAATCTGGTGTTGGCGGATGGTACCGACGGCTCGGTCTCCCTGGTGACGCGGGGCACCACGGCTGTGGGCGTTCCCGCGGGTGTCTCCACCACCTATGGCGGTCTCTCGCCCGATGGCGCCCACGTGGTGTTTGGCTCGAACCATGTGACGGCCTTTGGCCCTCTGGGAAGCCCATTCACCGATACCAACCCACGGCAGTCGGGCCCCTACACCGATTTGTTCGTCTTCGACAAGTCCACCGGTGCCGTACGTCTGGTGACTTCGGGAAGCACCACCAACTCCAGCCGGTCCCGGCAGGCGCAGTTCGTCGGAGTGACCGCCGACAACCAGTACGTGATCTACACAAGCGATTACGTCGAGAACATCGGCACCTTCACCTCGCCAGACAAGGTGGTCCCCACCACCTGGGCCCTGGTGGATGGCGGGTACCCCACTCCCACGGGAAAAATCAAGTCGACCGCGATGCGGGTGGCCGATCTCGATCCCACCACCCTGTTCTATTCGCTCAATGGTTCCTGGATTGGCAACAAGAATTTCCCCGCGACGGTGAGTACGCCCACGCTTGCGCGGTCCGCCGGTCAGTTGTCGTTCTGGGTGCAGGGGCAGGATGGCGTCAATGGAGCCGCCAAAGCGGTCAAGCTCGAGATCTCCGATCTTCCCGAAGGTCTGCTGGTCAAGGCGACTGCCGCCAAGTATCTCTCCACCTACCAGGCCAACTACGACTGGAACAATGGCGGCACCTCGGCGGATATCGCGACTTCGGCCAACTCGAGCGGATACGGCGTCAGCGTGCTGGAGGCACGTGGGGCCGCGATGACCGAGGCGATGCGCGTCGAGGGAATTCCCCCGTCGAAGGACCTGATCGCATTCCACCTCCCCACCGGCACGTCCCGCCTGTTGAGTCACTCGCCCGCTCTCGGGCATGACCAGTCGGCCGTCGCCAACGTCGGCAATGTCACGCTCTCTCCGGATGGACAGTGGGTGCTGTTCACCGCCGCGGATGCCTCCCGCCTCGGGAACCAGGGAACCTCCTTCACCGACACGTCTCCCGGCACGACCGATCTCTTCGCCGCCAATCTGCAGACTGGCGAAATCCGGCTGCTGAGTCATTCCAGCGGCAGTGCCACGGCCAGTGCCGGTGCGGTCATCACCCTGCTCGGTCTGAGTGCCGACGGCACCGCCGCGGTCTTCCAATCGCCCGACGCCTCGCTGTTCGGATTCACCGACAGTGCCCCCGGCGCCAATGATCTGTTCAGCGTGAACCTCGCGAGCGGGACCATCCAGCTCGTCTCGCGGGCCAGTGCGAGTCTGACCACGACCAGTGCCGGGGTGGCCACCACATTCCAGAAACTGCTCGGCAGCCACGTCTATTTCACCGCCGGCAATGCCACGGCCTTCGGGTTCAGCAGCGATGGCAACACGTCGAATGCCGACTTGTTCCGCTACAATCTCAACACCGGCACGGTGCAGTTGCTGAGCCACACCACGACCAGCGTGGACGCCGCGCTGAATGCGGGCTACCAGTCCGGCAGTGTGACCGCCTCGGCGGATGGTCGATTCGTCGTCTTCTCGATGGACCTCCCCGCCAGCTATGGGGGGTTCACCGCGTCGATCACCGGAACGGCCTTGTTCATCACCGACACGACCACCGGGGCCATCCGGCTGCTGAACGCCTCCAATGCGGCTGGCACCAATTTGTGGTACGCGGCGTGGGGTGGAGTTGCCTCGAATCCCAGATTCTTTACAGCAGATAGCCGTTCGCTGGTCTGGCAAACTGGCGGCTACCTCGCTTCGATGTATTCCGATCTGACGGGTTACGGGACGGGATCCGACGGTCAATACACCCCGGCAGCCATGTTGTTCGATCTTTCCCAAGGGGTCTTGCCCGCCGGGATTTCACAGACCAACCGTCTGCTCTCGCACGCTCCCGCGGGCGTCACGGTGGCCGGTCCGTCGATCACGCTGATGGGGGTCTCCCGCGACAACCGCCTCGCCTACTTTTCGGCCCCCGATGCCAGCCGGTTTGGCAATTCTGGGACTGCGTTCGTCGACAGCGCCACTGCCGCCACCGACCTGTTCGCCGTCGATCTGCAGACGCGCCGCCTGGAATTGATCAGCGGCCAATCGGGGGTGTCTTATGGACAGGTGGCGACGTGGCAGGGGCTGACCGACGGCGGCGGTGTCGTTTTCTCGGTGGGGAATGTCGCGGGCATCACCACGGCCGCCGGAGCGCTGACGGATGCCAATGGCGCCGGAACCGATCTGCTGGTCAAGCGGTTCAACCTGCTGGATCTCGCGACCAATGACGACACCCAGACGAACGGGAACCGCACCGACAACATCACGGCCCGCCAAAACTTTGTGTTGAACTCGCTGACCACTCCGGGTGTGGCGGTGCAGTTGCTCGACAACGGCACGATGGTGGCCGAGCAGACTCCGGGTGCGAGCGGGCTGTTGCGGTGGTCGCTGACCAATGTGTCGTCAGGGAGCCATACCTACACCCTGTGGTCTCCGGCGGAACAAATCCCCGTGCAGATCGTCTCTCCCCTGGGGACGTCATCGCTGACCCTGACGGTGATCGTTGTCGATCGGCCTCCCACCGACCTCACGCTGTCCGCCGCATCGGTTCCGGAAAATTCGGCCGAGAACACCGAGGTGGGGACGTTGGCCGCGATCGATCCGAATCCCGGTGACACCTTCACCTACAGCCTGGTCAGCGGCACGGGAAGTACCGACAACGACCGGTTCGCGATCGCGGGAAACCGGCTGTTGGCCCGTTCGGCCTTCGATTTCGAGGCTGCGCACACCTACTCGATTCGGGTCCGCGTGTCCGATGCCACCAACCTGACCTTCGAGAAGGTCTTTACGATCACGGTCACCGATGTCAACGAGGCCCCCGTCGGGATGGCGCTCTCGCAGACCGGAGTGGCCGAAAATCAGCCGAGCGGTACCGCGATTGGCACGTTCAGCACGACCGATCCCGACGCCGGCAACACCTTCACCTACCCGCTGGTGAGTGGCACAGGCGACGTCGACAACGCCCGTTTCTCGATCGAGGGAGGTTCGCTGAAGACGGCGGCGGCCTTCGACTTCGAGGCCCAGAACAGCTACTCGATTCGGGTCCGCACGACTGACCAGGGGGGGTTGACTTTCGAGAAAGTCTTCACGATCAGCGTGATCGATCAGAACGAGTCCCCCACCAATCTCGCGCTGTCAGCATCTTCGGTGGCGGAAAACGTGGCGGTGGGGACGGCTGTGGGCACGTTCAGTACGACCGATCCCGACGCCGGCAACACCTTCACCTACACGCTGGTCTCTGGGGCCGGCGACACCGGCAACGCCAGTTTCGCAATCGCTGGTACAACGCTGCAGACCACCGCGGGTTTCGACTTCGAGGCGCAGAGCACTTACTCAATCCGTGTGCGGACCACCGATCAGGGAGGTTTGTCTTACGACAAGGTCTTTGCCATCAGTGTCACCGATCTGCTCGAACTCGAAGCTGGGGCGAACCAGAACGCATTCGAGGGAGATCTCTTCTCCCTGGCGTCGTCCACCTACAACGGCCCGTGGTCCGTCGAGCAACTCACGCTGACGATCGCCTGGGGTGACGGAACCAGTGAATCCGGCGTGCTGGTCCCCGCGGCCGGCACCAACGGCGGGACGATCGCCAACACCCATCGCTATGCCGACAACGGCACCTACACCGTCACCCTCACCCTGACCGACGGCACCACCACGGTGACCGACAGCTTCACGGCCAGCGTCGCGAACGCCGCTCCCGCCGTGGGGATGATCAGCGGTCTTGCGGCGGCCGTGCGCGGCCAGGTGGTCACCACCAGTCTGCCATTCTCCGACGCCGGGAAGAATGACACACACACCGCCTCCATCACCTGGGGGGATGGCACGTCTTCGACGGGAACGCTCACCGCGGCGGCCGGCGTTGGAACCGTCTCGGGAGCACATGTCTACACAGCCTCCGGCACCTACACGGTCACCATCACGGTGACCGACGACGATGGCTCTTCGACCAGCCAGACGAAGAGTGTCTCCATCGTCGCCGCCAACCTGCAGGCGAGCGAACTCGATCCGACCCAGACCGACCTTTTCGTCGGTGGCACCACCGGCAATGACACGATCGCCCTCGCACTGTCGGGGACCAACACGACCGTCACGATCAACGCCGTCTCGGCGGGCTTCTTTGCCCCGACTGGACGGATCGTCGTGTTCGGGCAGGCCGGGAATGACAATGTCTCGGTCGCTTCCACCATCACCCGCAATGCCTGGTTGTATGGCGACGACGGCAATGACACCCTCACCGGAGGCGGTGGAAACGCTGTGATCACCGGTGGGGCCGGGACCGATTCCCAGGTCGGCGGGGCGGGAAATGACCTGTACCTTTTCGATGCCGACTTGGCGTTGGGAATCGACACCGTCAATGACAGTGCCGGGATCGACACGCTCGACTTCTCGGCCACCAGTAGTCAGGCGATTGCGCTCAATCTCGCACTGAACACCACCCAGGTCGTGAATGCGAACCTCACGCTCACCCTGACCTCCGGCTCGGCGATCGAGACCCTCACCGGCGGCAGCCAGAACGATACGCTCACCGGAAACTCGCTGGCCAACCTGCTGGTCGGTGGCCCCGGCAATGACACGCTCACCGGCGCTGCCGGAAACGACGTCTATCGATTCGACCTTGATGACAACCTTGGGGCCGACACGCTGAACGAAGCGGGCGGCGGCACCGACGTGCTCGACTTCACACCAACCACCAGTCTCGGAGCCACGGTCGACCTGTCGCTCGCGACCGTGCAGACCGTCGCCCTCGGTCGCCTGACACTCGTGCTCGGCTCCGCCACCACGTTCGAGAACATCACCGGAGGTGGAGGGAATGACTCACTCACCGGCAATACGCTCGCGAATGTGCTGACTGGCGGAGCGGGTGACGACACGCTGGCAGGCAGTACCGGCAACGATACGTATCTGTTCGATGCCGACTCTCCACTAGGGATCGACACTCTGGTCGAAACGGCCACCGGTGGAACCGATCTGGTCGACTTCACCGGGACGTCAGCCGGGGTGACCCTCGACGTCTCCCTGGCCACCACGCAGGTCGTCAATGCGAATCTGTCGCTCAATCTGCAAACCGGAACGGTTTTCGAGAATGCCACCGGCGGCGACGGAGCCGACCTGCTCTTCGGGAACAGCCTGATCAACACCCTCACCGGCGGCAGTGGAAACGACAGTCTCAATGGAGCCGGAAACAACGATGTCCTGGTCGGTGGTCTGGGAGACGATACGCTGGCCGGTGGAGCCGGCAACGACAGCTATGTCTACAACGCGGGTTCAGCCCTGGGTAGTGACACCCTGGTCGAGTTGGCGGGCGAAGGGAGCGACCTGATCACCTTCGCGACGACCACCACCAAGGGGGTCGCCGTGAACCTCGGCCTGACCACGGTCCAGACCGCCGTCGTCGGCAATCTGAACCTCACTCTCAATGCGGCTGACACCTTCGAGAATGTCACCGGCGGTTCGCTGGCCGACACACTGACCGGCAATACCCTCGGCAACGTGCTGATCGGTGGCCCCGGCAACGACACCCTGGCGGGTGCCGCAGGCGATGACGTTTACAGCTACACGACCAGCAGCGCCCTCGGAACGGACTCGCTGTTCGAGTTGGTGGGAGAAGGAGCCGACACACTCGACTTCAGCCTGACCACCACGTTGGCGGTGACGGTCAATCTGGCGTTGGCCACGACCCAGGTCGTGAACGCCAACCTGAGCCTGGTGTTGAATGCCGGCGAGGCATTTGAGAATGCCACTGGCGGTTCTTTGAATGACACACTCACCGGCAATGCCCTCGCGAATCGCCTTGTGGGAAATGCCGGGCTCGACACACTGGCTGGCGGAGTCGGGAATGACACGCTCGACGGAGGCCTCGGCAACGACAATTTGCAGGGGGGGGCCGACAATGACACCTACCCGCTCGATGCCGACCTCGTGCTCGGCACGGAGGCGATCACGGAACTCGCCGGCGGCGGGATTGATACGCTCGACTTTTCACAGACGACCACGAAGACGATCGCCGTGAACCTGGGACTCACCTCCCCCCAGACCGTCACCGCCAGCAACCTGACCCTCATGCTGAATGCCGCCGACACGTTTGAAAACGTTCTGGGGGGGGCGTTGAACGACGTGCTCACGGGAAACAGCCTCGCCAACCGGCTCGTCGGTGCCGCTGGCCTCGACACGCTGCAGGGGCTGACGGGTGACGACACCCTCGTGGGGGGGGCCGGCAACGACAGCTTTGTCTTCAACACCGTCACGGCCCTGGGGACCGATACCCTCGATGAATCGGCCGGCGGTCTCGACACGCTCGACTTCTCGGCCAGCACGACTTGGGGAGTGACCGTCAACCTCGGCACCGCCACCACGCAGGTGGTGAATGCCAACCTGAGTCTGATCCTCGGGGCCGACAACACGTTCGAGAATGTGCTGGGGACAACACTCAACGACACCCTCATCGGAAATGCCCTGGCGAATACCCTCTCCGGGAATGCGGGCAGCGACACTCTGACCGGCGGCGTCGGCAACGACACTCTGATTGGGGGGCTGGGAGATGACACCTATCTCTTCGCCGCGAACAGCCCTCTGGGGACCGACACGCTGAATGAATCGGCCGGCGGCCTCGACACCCTCGACTTCTCAGGCACGACGTCGACGAACGTGACACTCAATCTGGGGACCACCACGAGTCAGGTGGTGAACGCGAATCTGTCGCTGGTCCTTGGTCTTGCCACCGCGTTCGAGAACTCGATCGGCGGCGGTGGGAACGACCTGCTGACGGGGAACACGCTGGGCAATCTCCTCGCCGGCGGTGCCGGGAACGACACCCTGGTCGGGCTGGCCGGGAATGACACGCTGCAGGGAGGCCAGGGAGACGACAGCTACGTCTTCGCCGCGAACGCGGCGTTGGGGGCCGACAGCGTGGTCGAACTGGCCGGCGAAGGGCTCGACCTGCTCGATCTGTCGACGACCACCCTCGCCGTCACGGTCAACCTCGGGCTGACGACCACGCAGGTGGTCAACGCGAATCTGTCTCTGACCCTGAACGCGGCCGACACCTTCGAAATGCTCATCGGCTCGTCGCTGAACGACACGCTGACGGGGAACTCCCTCGCCAACGTGATCTTCGGCGGAGCGGGGAATGACACGATGGTGGGGTTGGCGGGTCGGGACCTGCTGTTTGGCGGGAATGGCAACGACAGTCTCAACGGCGGCGATGACGAAGACGTTGTGAGCGGCGGGCTGACGACGTACTTCAGCGAGTCGACCAAGGTCCTCGACCGGACCGCCATCAAGGCGATCCGGGACGATTGGACGCGTCTCGATCTGGCCTACGCCAACCGGATCACCAACCTCAAGAATGGCGGTGGACTCAACGGGACCTACAGGCTCAGCACGCTGACGGTGCTGACCGACAGTGCGGCGATGGTCGACACCCTCACGGGTGGCCTGAGCCTCGACTGGTTCTGGCAGTTCACCGGCGATGTGGTGAGCGACCTGAACACCGGCGGGACCGAAACGGTGAATTGAGGCGGCCTGTGGTGACAGACCTCTCGGCCTGTCCGTCAAGAAACGCGGTGGACCAAGTGACGGCCCGGAGAACGCACCCAGGACGCTTCACACCACGGAAGGCTGGCTCGATGGCGCCTTTCCAAAGCGGCGTGGTCGACACTCTCCACTCCCGGGGCGAGCTGCTCAGGATCGTCATTTCTTTTGGCAGTTCTGATCAACAGGAAATTCGGATTGTCGTCGCCGGTCCTGCTCCTGATTGCTGCCAAGGCAGGACCCGCTCCTCGCGGGGACTTCCCCAGAAAACACTGTTGTCGACCCACCCCCGCCGTGGCCCACGTGGTCAAATTGCCAGACCCGCCCTGTTCGGGATAGAATCCGGGACGCCCGGACGGCGGCTGATGTGGGCCGCGGTCCCCGCTCAACCCACCCCGGAGAAACCCCTGGCTGCCCGGCCAGGTTTCGTTTCTCCCCCCTCCCCGCCGCCCACCCACTCATGCCGGCTGCATCGTCGCCCGTTCGCTCCGAGGCGCGTCCCGCGAATTCTGTTGGGCTGCCCCCCTTCGACTATCAGCCCCGCACCCGTGTGGTCTTCGCCCCCGGTGCCCTGCAGCGGTTGGGTGAGCTCGCGCGCGAACTGCAGGCGACCCGCGTGCTGCTGGTTTCGGACCAGGGGCTGGGATCGGCCGGACATCCGCAACGGGCCGTCGAGGTGCTGCAGCGGGCCGGTTTGCAGGTCACCCTCTTCGACGAGGTCCAGCCCAATCCCACCACCGACGATGTCGATCGCGGGTTGGCGGTCGCCCGGGCTGCCGCGATCGACCTCATCGTCGGTCTCGGGGGGGGCAGCAGCATGGACTGCGCCAAGGGAATCAACTTCCTGCTGACCAACGGCGGGGTGATGGCCGACTACAAGGGGACCGGCCGGGCCACCCGACCCATGCTGCCGATGATCGCCGTTCCGACCACTTCGGGAACCGGCAGCGAGGCGCAGTCGTACGCCCTGATCGCCGACTCCGCCACGCACATGAAGATGGCCTGCGGCGATCCCAAGGCGGCCTGTAAGATCGCCCTGCTCGATCCCGAGCTGACCCTCAGCATGCCCCCGGCGGTCACCGCCGCGACCGGGGTCGACGCCCTCAGCCATGCGGTCGAGTCGTACGTCTGTACCCGGCGGAACACCGTCTCGACACTCTTCGCGGAACAGGCGTTTCAATTGCTCGAACGGGGGTTGCCGCAGGTGCTGCGGGCTCCCCGGGATCTCGCCGCCCGGTCCGAAATGCTGCTGGGGGCGCACCTCGCGGGGGCCGCCATCGAGAATTCGATGCTGGGTGCCACCCACGCCCTCGCGAACCCCCTCTCGGCCCATTGCGGCCTGACGCACGGTGTGGCGAGTGGGGTGATGCTGCCGCATGTGGTTCGGTACAACGCGCCGACCGTCAACGGGCTCTACGGACGGCTCGCCAACCTCGCGGGACTCTGCGAGGCGGGCGACCCGCGGGCGGGAGAGCGGCTCGCCGATCACCTGCGGCAACTGGTGACACTGTCGGGACTTCCCGGCCGGCTGGAGGAATGCGGTGTCGACCGGGGTCTGTTCCCCGTGATGGCCCGCGAGGCGACGCAGCAGTGGACCGGGACGTTCAATCCCCGTCCGCTGGCCGAGCCTGACTTTCAACTTCTGTACGAACACGCCTGGTGATGAATCCCACTCCTTCCCCATCGCTGTTTCGCGGGGCCCCTGCGGCTGGTCCCGAAATGCGCCTGCCGCGCCGGGCCGCCCTGGCCACCCTGGGGTGGTTGGCTCTGGGAGCTCCCGGCCTGGTCCGCGCCGCTCCCCCGGCGATCGCCCCCACCAGTTGGCCCAGTTTTCGGAACGGGCCTTCGCAACGGGGGTTGGCCACCTGCCCGCTGCCGGCCCAGCTCGACCAGTTGTGGATGGTCGAGGCGGGGCCGAAAGATGGCATGATCAGCTCGACCTGCGCCATCGTGGGAGAGCACGTCTACGCCGCCTCGCTGAATGGCCAGGTCTTCTGTCTCGACCGGGCCACCGGACGCCGCCTCTGGACCTACCGCTCGCGCGACGAGGCGGACGAAAGCAAGTTCATCCCCGGGTTCAAGGCGGCCGTGGCGGTTTCGGGCGACCTGCTCTCCATCGGCGATGAAGAAGGGCTGTTTCACGCCATCGACCGGGCCACCGGAAAGAAAGCCTGGACCTACTCGACCAATCCTGACGATCCCACCGGCGGCGGGGCTCCGATTATCAGTGGGGCCAGTTTCTTCGAAGACCGGGTTATCTTCGGCTCGCACGACAACAACCTGTATTGCCTGAAGGCGGCCGACGGAACACTGGTCTGGAAGTTCGAAACCCAGGGAATGGTCAACTGCTCGCCGGCGATCGTCGACGGGCACACGTTCGTCACCGGCTGCGATTCGCACCTGCGGGTCATCAACGTCGCCACCGGCGAACAGGTGACCGACATGCCGCTCGGCATCTATCTCATCGCCTCCCCGGCGGTGGTCAACGAGATGCTCTATGTGGGAACCCATGGTGGCGAAGTCCTGGCGATCGACTGGAAGCAGTCGAAAAACGTCTGGACCTACAAAGCCGCCCAGGGAGATGTGGCCTTTCATTCCTCGGCCGCGGTGAATGACCAGTTCGTCGTGCTGGGGGGGCAAGACAAGAAGCTGCACTGCATCGACCGCGAGACCGGCAAGAATGTCTGGATCTTCAACGCCAAACGGCAGATCGACAGCTCGCCGGTGATCGTGCAGGACCGGGTCTTCGTCGGCTCGCACGACGGGCGCATTTACGGCCTCGAACTGGCGACCGGGAAAGAGGTCTGGAGCTTCGCCGACGGGCGGCCCTTCTCGGCCTCTCCCGCCGTGGGGGAGGGGTGTCTGGTGATTGGTTCCGAGGCTCCCACCGGCAAGTTGTACTGCTTCGGGCAGAAGGGATGAGTGAGGAC
>JBKDUK010000172.1:0-7285 GCA_046339535.1 Planctomycetaceae bacterium
TCCCAACACGGGCAAGAGCACTCTCTTCAACGCCCTCTCGGGTTCCCGGGCACTGACAGGCAATTACCCCGGCGTTACGGTTGAACGCAAAATTGGCCGCACGCGGTTCGGCGACCGGGTGGTCGACATCATCGATCTGCCGGGGACCTACAGCCTGGCTCCCCGCTCGCTCGACGAAATGGTCGCGGTGGACGTTCTGTTGGGACGGCAGCCCGACACCCCCCGCCCCGAAGTGGTGGTCTGCATCGTCGATGCCTCCAACCTCGAGCGCAACCTGTATCTGGTCAGCCAGGTACGCGAGCTGGGGCTGCCGGTGGTTCTTGTACTGAATATGACCGACGTCGCCGCCGAACGGGGAGTCACCTTCGACCCGGCTCAGCTCTCGCAGCGACTCGGTCTCCCCCTGGTCACCACCGAAGCGCATCGCCGCCGCGGCATCGATCAACTCCGGGAGGCCCTTCTGGAAGCGGCTGATTCATCCGCCCCCACCGCTTCCCTACCCGCCATCTTTCCCCCCGAGTTCGAGGCGGAATGCGACGCCCTGGCCGATCAGCTGCGTCAGTGGGGTTCTCCCCCGCTGGACCATTTCCTGCGGCAGCGCCTGCTGCTCGATGTGGGAGGCTGGCTTGAGCAGCACACCGCCCAGGATCACCAAACGGAACTGACGGCATGGCTGCAGCAGTCACGGGCCCGGCTGGCCGAGCGGGGCTGCTCCGTACCGGCCGTCGAGGCCCGCTCGCGATACCGCTGGATCCGCGAAACGTTGCAGGGGGTGGTTTCCCGTCCCGAGGTCGCTCCCCGCACCTTCAGCGATCGACTCGACCGACTCTTGACCCATCAGTTCGTGGGACTGGTGGCGTTTGTGGCACTCATGCTGCTCATCTTCCAGGCGATCTACCGGGGGGCCGCCCCGCTGATGGATTGGTGCGAGGCCGGGCAGAACTGGATCGCCAACCAGGTGGGACAGTGGCTGTCGCCCGGACCGCTGCAAAGCCTGCTGACCGACGGCATCATCGGCGGCGTTGGCTCGGTCCTCGTGTTCCTCCCCCAGATTGTCATCCTGTTCCTGTTCATCGCCCTGCTCGAAGACTGCGGCTACATGGCCCGCGCGGCGTTCATCATGGACAAGCTGATGACCCGGGTCGGACTCTCAGGGAAGTCGTTCGTCCCTCTCATGTCGTCGTTTGCCTGTGCCGTTCCCGGTATCATGGCTACGAGAACCATCGAGAACAGGCAGGACCGGTTCACCACCATCCTGATCGCCCCACTGATGAGCTGTTCGGCCCGACAGCCGGTCTATGCCCTGCTGATCGGGGCATTTTTTCCTGCGACCTATTTCGTGGGAAACCTGCTGGGAGTCCGCGAACTTGCCCTGTTCGCAATGACTTCGCTGGGGGCCCTCGTGGCCATTCCCACCGCCTGGCTCATCAAAACGTTTTTCTTCCCGGGCGAGACGCCGCCGTTTGTGATGGAGCTGCCCAGTTACAAATGGCCCTCTCCACGCCTCGTCTTTGCCAGGGTTTATGACCGGGCCCGGGCGTTCGTGCTGCGAGCCGGCACCCTGATCTTCATGACGAATATCCTGGTCTGGGGAGCCGGTTACTTTCCGGGAGACCACACCCGGGTCAACGCACTGCAGGCCCAGGTCGACGCACTGGAGACCGAGCAGGAAAGCCAGATTGCCGAGCGCGACAAACAAGCCGCCTTCAAGCAGAAGGCCGAGCAGATGCTCGCCTCCGGCCCGACGGGGCGCGGCATGGTGTTGTCTCAACCCGAGTTGGCTGAGAGTGGCCGGGCCCTTGCGGCAGCCGAGCAGCGGTTGGCTGAGATCGAAGCTGACCTGGCCCCCCTCAAGGCCGAGCGAAATGCCGAGAGCAGCCGGTTGCTGGAGCAGAGCCTGCTGGGCCGTCTGGGCCGCACGATCGAACCGATTGTCCGGCCCCTGGGTTGGGACTGGCGCATCGGGGTCGGCGTGCTGGCCTCCTTCCCGGCGCGGGAAGTGATTGTTTCGACTCTGGGGACGATTTACAGTCTGGGTGGCGAGGAACAGGGCCTGGAACAAGCACTGCAGTCCGCGACCTGGCCCGACGGCCGACCGGTTTATTCGATTCCCGTCGCGTTGTCGATCATGGTGTTTTTTGCCCTGTGTGCCCAATGCGCTTCGACGCTGATGGTCATCCACCGCGAGACCAATCACTGGCGCTGGGCCCTGTTTGCTTTTGTCTACATGACGGGACTTGCCTACCTGGGGGCCCTGCTGACCTATCAAATCTCCCGGCTCTGGTTCAGCTGAACCGGCAGTTCCAGTATGAACCCGCAGTTGTGGCAAACCGTCGTCAGTCTCGGAGTTGTCGTCCTGGCCGCGGCCTGGTGGGCCCGGCAATTCTGGCGAACATGGGCGAACCCTTCTCCAACGACACCATGCGGTGGCTGTTCCGGCTGCCCCAACAACGCCGAGCAGCCCCCAGGCTCACAGAGCAACGGGTTTGTCTCACTCGCCACTCTGGAAGAGACCGCTGCTCACCAATTGACCAACCCGGTACAGCCAAATCCCCGCTGAAACTCAGCCTGCCGCAATGCACAGCGCAGGGGGGTGGCGTGAAAGGATCTCGCAACCGGTTTCGGTCACCAGCACATTGTCGATGACCCGGGCCCCCAGGCGTTCCTCGGCCAGATAGACCGGCGGTTCGACCGACAACACCATCCCCGCCTCGAGGATGTATTGGCTGTCGGCCAGCATGTGCAGCGGTTCGCCCCAGGTGGGCGGAAATCCGGGGGCCAAACCATACCCTGTGGTATGCACCCGGCCGTGTTCCAGCCCGGCGGCGGCAATCACCCGGCGGGCGGCGGCATGCGGACGGGTGGCGGGAACACCGGCCCGAATCTCCGAGCGGCACGCTTCCGACGCGGCAACCACGAGGTCATGCAGTTCACGCATTCGCGGGGTGGGTTCGCCGATGCAGAAGTTGCGTCCCAGGGTCGACGTGTATCGCCGGCAAGTGGCTCCAAATTCGATGTTCCCCCAGTCCCCCACCCGCAGACGTCGCTCGGTCGGGGCCCCATGGCTGAAGCACGAACGCTCTCCGCTGACGAGGTTGAGCGGGCTGGCAGCGAGGAAACTTCCCTGGGAGAGCAGGCTCTGACAGACCACGCCCGCCAGTTCCAATTCACTGGCACCGCTGCGCAAGGCGGCTTCGAACGCCCGCTGGGCGCGGTCGGCCCGGGCCGCCGCTTCGCGAATGTAGGCCAGTTCTGCCGGAGACTTCACCAGCTTGAGATCGGCCACAAGGTGAGTGGGCTCGGCCACCAGGGCCCCCCCCAGCAGGTCGCGCACCCCAAGATAGTGCCGGGGATGCAGGTAGTAGGACGGTACTTCCAGCCCCACCCTCCCCCTCGTCAATCCCAGGCGAACAGACAACTGCTCGAAGGGGCGCAGGGGATCTTCATTCTCGCCGCCGCCATAGCCCACCACGTCATCCACCCAGGCGTCGGCCTCAAACTCGGCACATTCTCCGTGGCGGGTCAGGACGGTCAGCGGCCCCGCTGCGGCGGGAAACAGCAGGCACTGAAACTCCTGGTAACTCTTGGCATCCGAACCGGTCAACCAGTGAATTGAGACGGGATGGATGACAATCAACCAATCCAATTGGCGGGCGCGCAGTTCCTCGCGCAGCCGGGTGCGGCGTGACTCAAACTCTGACCAGGCAAAATCGTGCTTCGACATGCGCAGATAATAGCCGCACGCATGCGAACCACAGAAGCCCGCTCCAGGTCTCTGAAAACCGCCTCAGAAACGGACCGACACTGGCTCGTTTCACAACGGTCCAGTTCACACCGGTGCGCGCCGACCGATTCACCCCGGCGGACATCGTCCGCAACCTCACACCCAAGCCGGAGCGGTCACGACTCGTGAGACCGGAACAGATCGAGAAACCGGTCCTCATAAATGGCAAACGCCCCCAGCCGATCGAGCAGTTGTTTGAGCTCAAAGGCCCGGGTTCGATCGCTGGTCGCCTTCTGGAAGAGGTCATCGATCTCGGCCCGGTCCTTGGCGGACAGACGCTCCTTCGTGGGCGGGGGAAGTGATGCCGTCCCCCCCCCGTCTTCCTTCCCCTCGAACTCCTCAAACTCCTCGGGCGATTCGGTCTCATCCATCACGATTTGCAGCCGGCGGTCCAGTTCCTCCACCTGACTGTCCAACTCCCGAAAGTCGAGATCCAAGCCGGCCATCCTCGTGAACACTTCCAGGATCGCCCGCGACGCCTTGGGGTAAACCAGCCGCAACAGCACTTTCGGCAACTCCCCCAGCAGGAACATCCCTTCAATGCCCGCTTCGAGGGCGGCTCCCACCAGAACTCCATTCAAACCTCCGACATGCCCCTCCTCCAGCGGTTCCGCCTCCAGGCGACGCAGGTCACGCAATCCCTCCTTGCTGGTCGCGGCCCCAAACGCCCGGGATGGCTGACGGGGATGAATCGAGGTCGCCATCGCCGCGAAGGTAATCACCCGTTCGACACCGTAATCCTTCGCCTGCGAAATCACCTCGCGGCAAAACGCATATTTTCCGACCGGTGGTTGAGCCTCTCCCAACAGCAGCAAGAGATCATGCCGTCCCGCGGGATCTTTCCACAAAAAGAGCCGATTGCGTGGTCGCTGAGGAATTTGAATCAGCCCCCCCTGCACCTCAACATCATCGATGTCGAAGAAATCTCCCGACTCCAGCTCGGAAAACATTCGCATGTCGAGTTTGGCGAGCAGATAGACCAGGGCGTTGAGCCCAACATTTCCCATCCCGGGCCACGCGGCCACTAGCCACGGTTTGTTCAATCCCGAAGTTTCCGCCATGCCATCATCCCCATACCCAAGGCCGCGGCCCTGGACCAGTCGTTGTCTTGCGGCTCCCGAACCCGCACCAGCGGATCCGTCAAGCAATCCCCGGACGCCGCCGGGAGGACTTCAGGCGTGCGCAACCCGGGTCTGGTTGACGACCCGCCGGACTCCCGGCAGGTCGGCCACCAGCTCCTGGGCGCACTGCTTCTCAAAATAGTTGGCCACCTCGCCACGCAGAATCAGGGTGTCCAACTGCAGATCGCACTGCAGGCTCCGCAATGCGGGGTAGGCACTGCTGGCCAACCGCGCCTGCACCGCGGCCAGCCATGGCTCCGCGGTACCATTTTCGGCCCGACGCATCGTGATCATGGGATCCTCACTGATAGCCTGTTGTTTCGAACGACCTCATCTGGGGGCTGGCCGACGCCAACCCACAGTTTTCCCGCACCACGACATTCCAGTCTTCCGACAGAATCACGACTCCGCCTCCGGAATCCCGGCAGGCTGTCATCAAACGGCTTGCGGCCATCACGACCGGGTTCGGCTGGAAAATCCGCTGTTCATCTCAGTCGCATTTTGCCGCGGGGATTCTCCAACGTCGTCGGGAGAAAACGGAATTCAGCCTCCGGAGTCAACCTCTCGCCCTTCGATCAACCGGTGATGACTGATCCAGACAGATTGTCACATCCGGAATACAGCCGGCCATCGTGACCTCAACCCAACCGTCACTGGCGACCTCGACGGTGGACCCCGATTGCAACGGAGACAGCCTGTCGGACTTCGGCCGCGGGGGGCAGAATCTGGTCATGGCCGAAGGGGCATGCATTCACAAACCGCCAACAGAAGCACACCGTTCGTTGGCCTTCCTGCGGATGATCCCCCGGGTCAAAGCCGGCGAGGCCGCCGATGCTCCCCGACCAACGGCCGTCTCAAAACGAAACACTTTTCCCGCACCCGGTCTAGACAGAGGAGCCTCACGTATCCCTGCCATCCGCCACGCATGATCATATGCACCCATGCCCAAAACGATGCGGGCGGACCCTCAGTCGGAGCCTGTCCCTTGACCGATCCGGGAAACACCCGGGATGATCCCGCCTGAACAACTGCGCTGCTCCCCTCTGGCCCAATCGATGAACACCACGTTCTGGGACGCCTTTCAGCAATTGACGCTGACCGGGCAAATTTTGTTCTTCACTGCCCTCGGCATCGCTTTTGCCTTTGAATTTATCAATGGCTTCCACGATACCGCCAATGCGGTGACGACGGTCATCTACACCAAGACTCTGCGTCCTACCCCGGCGGTGTTGTTTTCGGGCTTGATGAATTTCCTGGGGGTGCTGCTGGGGGGCACCGCGGTCGCCTTCAGCATTGTGAATCTGCTGCCGGTCGACCTGCTGATTGAGGGAAGCTCCACCCGTGCGATTGTGATGGTGCTGTCGCTGTTGCTGGCGGGGGTCATCTGGAACCTCGGGACCTGGTGGGTTGGGCTCCCCGTTTCCAGTTCCCATACGTTGATCGGTTCGATTCTGGGGGTCGGCGTCGCCAACAGCCTGTTGACGCGCGGTGATCTCACTGGCGTGAATTGGAACAAGGCCATGGATGTGGGCTTGGCCTTGCTGGTTTCCCCCCTCGTGGGGTTCATGGCCGCAGCCTTGCTCTTGCAGATCATGAAACTGGTCTTCCGGAATCCCAATCTTTACCACCCCCCCGGCGAAGGCGATAACCCCCCCCACTGGATTCGGGGAGTTCTTCTGGCCACCTGCGGCGGCGTCAGTTTTGCCCATGGGTCCAATGATGGACAAAAGGGGATGGGGCTGGTGTTGCTGACCCTCATCGGCTTCCTGCCCGCCTATTACTCGCTCGATCTCCGACACCCGGAACTGGCCCGGGACCTGGTTGCTTCGGCTGAGAATATCGACACGCGGCTGGCCAAAGCCGAACTGCAGACCCCGGAAGTCCACGAACAGCTCCACCAGATTCAGAGTCTGTTGGCGGGCCGACACGACTTGTCGGAGGTCCCGTCAGACCATCGGTGGCAGGTACGGCAGTCAATCTTCCGGTTCCGGACCTCGCTCGCCGCGGCCCGGATCCCCAGCGATCTGATGTCTGAGCTGAAGCCCGACATGCGGGTCATCCAGCATTCGATTGAGTATGTGCCCCTGTGGGTGGTGGTGGGCACGGCGTTTGCGCTGGGGATCGGAACCACCATCGGCTACAAGCGGATCGTCGTCACGATTGCCGAGAAAATCGGGAAGACGCACCTGACCTACGCCCAGGGAGCGGCTGCCGAGACGGTGGCCGCGATCACGATTTTCGTGGCTGACAAATTCCACCTTCCCGTCAGCACCACGCATGTGCTGTCGTCTGGAGTGGCCGGCACGATGTGGTCGAACAACTCGGGCGTGCAACCGCAAACGGTGCGCAAAATTCTGCTGGCCTGGGCCTTTACCCTCCC
>JBKDUK010000173.1:0-13250 GCA_046339535.1 Planctomycetaceae bacterium
GTTCGCACGAAGAGCTTGCCGCTGGCATCGGGCACTTTTCTGAATCACAGAAATTGCTCCGAAGCTAGCGCCACATCACGTGACGCCTACTTCTCAGGGCTCTCCAACCAAATTGCCAAAGAACAACACTCAGCAAATTCATCCACAGACCCAAATCACCAGCTGGTCAGACGACCTTTTGGCCAGAGCCCGCGGCAGCTTTTGCCAAGCCACCCTTAAGAGAAACCAGCCGGAATGGACATAGCCCAAATCCGAACTGACTTTTCCCGAATCGTCGCCGTGTCGAATTATCGACACGAGACGCATACTGCCGCAAGGCGACAGAGGGTAAACGCGAAAAAGACGAACAAACAACAGCTCTCGGCCCCGTTAGGGTCGACTGCTGTCGTTTCCCGTCTGCGTTGGTGCCATATTAAGTGGGTTTGGGGCAGAGGTCAACACCAGAGGGAAAGAATTTCAGAAAATTCCCCGGAACCTCCTGCCGGCTCGCCTGCTCTCTCTCGCACCCCTTCCCGCTCGGTACCGCCTCGCCACCCCCTCAACCTCCGTTGCCCCCCCGCCAATTTCATCGATACCATCCCCGCCATGAGCCATCGCATCCTCGTCACTGCCGCACTCCCGTACGCCAACGGCCATATTCACATCGGGCATCTGGTCGAATACATCCAGACCGATATCTGGGTCCGGTTCCAGAAACTTCGCGGACGGCGCTGCCTGTTTCTCTGTGCCGACGACACCCACGGCACCGCCATCATGATCCGCGCCCGCCAGGAAGGGCGCTCCGAAGAAGCCCTGATCGCCGACATGCGCGAGGCGCATCTCCGCGACTTCGGCTCATTTGATGTCGAATTCGACAACTACGGCAGCACCAACAGCCCCGAAAACCTCGCCCTGTGCCAACAGATCTGGGACGGCTTGCGGCAGGCCAACCTCATCGTCGAAGAAGAAGTCACCCAGCTCTTCGACGTCGAGGCGGGAACCTTCCTCGCCGACCGCTTCGTCAAGGGAACCTGTCCCCGCTGTGCCGCCCCGAACCAATACGGCGACAACTGCGACAAATGCGGTGCCACCTACAGCCCCACCGACCTGAAGGATCCGGTCAGTACCCTCTCAGGCAGCCGCCCCGAACTGCGCACCGCCCGCCATCTCTTTGTGCGCATCGAGTCGTTGCACGACTTCCTGACGGACTGGACCCAGTCGGGCAACCACCTGCAGCCCGAAGTCGCCAATTACCTGAAAGGGCACTTCCTGGGAGAGCCGCTGCGCGATTGGGATGTCTCCCGCCCGGCCCCCTACTTCGGCTTCCCCATTCCCGACAGCCCGGGGAACTTCTGGTATGTCTGGTTCGACGCCCCCATCGGCTATCTCGCCAGCCTGGCCCAGTGGTGCGCCCGGCACAACGAGTCGTTCGACGACTGGTGGCCCCGCGGTGCCGACGCCCAGGCGCGGGGAGCCGAAATCCACCACTTCATCGGCAAAGACATCACCTACTTCCACACGCTCTTCTGGCCGGCGATGCTCAAGGCGGCCGGGTTCAAGCTGCCACACCAGGTGCACATCCACGGCTTTCTCACCGTCGACGGTGAGAAGATGTCGAAGTCGAAGGGGACATTCATCCGGGGAGAGGTCTACGCCCGCCACCTCGATCCGTCGTACCTGCGCTACTACTACGCCTCGAAACTGACCAGCAAGCTCGACGACCTCGACCTCAATCTGCAGGAGTTCATCGACAAGGTGAACTCCGACCTCGTGGGGAAGGTGGTCAATCTGGCCAGCCGGTCGGCGGGGTTTGTCCAGACCTCCGGCCTCGCGCTCCACTACCCAGACGATGGCGGCCTCTTCGCCCAGGCCGCGGCCGAGGGAGAAGCGATCGCGGCGGCGTACGAACATCGCGACTTCAACACCGCCATGCGGCTGATTATGGGATTGGCCGACCGGGCGAACCGCTACATCGACGAACAGGCTCCCTGGACGCTGCGCAAAGATCCCACTCAGGCCGAGCGGCTGCAGCAGATCTGCACGGTGACGCTCAACCTGTTCCGGCAACTGGCAATCTTCCTGGCCCCGGTCCTGCCCCGGCTGGCCCGTCAGGCGGGAGAACTGCTGCATGCTCCCATCCAGCACTGGTCCGATGCGCAGACACCACTCACCGGCACCGCCGTCGGAAAGTTCCAGCACATGCTGAAGCGGGTCGATCCCGAGCTGGTGCAGAAGATGCTCGCCGACAGCCGGGACGAGGCCGCGTCCGCCGCCGCGGAACCAGCCGCAACCCCCGCGGCGGCCAGCACCACCGATGGGCCTGAAGCACTGGCGGCCGAACCGCTGACCCCCACCTGCAGCTTTGATGACTTTGCGAAGGTCGACCTGCGCGTGGCCCGGGTACTGGCGGCGGAAGAGGTCAAAGACTCGAACAAGCTGCTGCGGCTGACCCTGGGGCTGGGAGGGGAAGAACGGCGGAATGTGTTCGCCGGGATCAAGGGGGTCTACGAACCCGCCGCACTGGTGGGCCGGCTGGTGATCCTGTGCGCCAATCTCGCCCCGCGCAAGATGAAGTTCGGCGTCAGCGAGGGGATGGTTCTGGCCGCCGGTCCCGGGGGCAAAGACATCTTCCTGCTCTCCCCCGACAGCGGTGCCGTCCCCGGACAGCGGGTCCACTGATCGATCCATCGCTCCTGGGGGCCAGCCGGCGACCTGCCGCTGGAGACGCTGCAGCACCCCGCGCCCCGGGACCTGATCGAGACGCCTCCCCATCAAATCACAAAGCCCCGGTTGATCGTTCCGATCGACCGGGGCTTTGTTGTTGAATGTCAGAGGCGATTCACGCGGGAACGCACCTCTGAACCCTCACAAATCGGGCGGATTACTTCACGCGGACCAGCTTTATGATGCGGCCCGAGACGTTCCAGTCCTGCACGTAGAGATTGCCGTCTTTGTCCCAGTAGGAACCATGCGTTCCACTGAAGATCCCTTCCTTCCACTGCTCCTGGGGGACGTTGAAATTCACCCGGGTGGCGGGGTCGGGGTTGTGACCCAGCACGGCCATGATGGTATTGCTCTTGTCGAGAATCACCAGCCGGCCGTGGAGATCGGGAACCGAGACATAGTCTCCCTGGACGGCGGCCGAGGTGGGCATGCCCAGACCGGTGATCACTTCGTCGATGTATTCCCCTTCGAGCGAGTAATGCACCAGCCGTCCCTTGGGCTCATGGTTGCGGTCGCAGACCAGCAGCCGCGGGGGATCGTAGCGGGTATCGAGCACCATGCCGTGGGCGGTGTTGAACTCCTTCAGCCCGTTCCCCTTCACGCCGAAGTGCTTGAGATACTTGCCGGTCTTGTCGAACTTGAAGATGTGATTGCTGGCGTAGCCATCGGAGAGAAAGATGTCGCCATTGGGAGCGACCGAGATGGCGGTGGGAGAGAACGCCTTCAGTTCGAGCCCCGACTCCTTGGGGAAGGGGAGCTTGAGGACGATGTCGCCGGTCTCGGAGTGGAACTTGATTCCCTCGGCATTGGCGTTGCGCGCCCCGTAGATGAATTCGACCCCCTCTTCGTCGCGGATCTTCATGTCGTGGATGTTGGAGTACTTTTCTCCCAGGAACCGGCGGATGACCTGCCCCTCGGGATTGAAGACGAAGACCCCCATGTTGGCGCTGGTGTAGATGTTCCCCGCCTTGTCGATGACCACCCCGCCGTGGGTCGGGCCAATCTGCGACTTGCCGTCGGGTCCCAATCCCCATCCGGGGACGGTGTCGAAGGTCATGATGCCCGCCCCCATGCGGACAGGAGCCACCTTCTCGGCGGCGGGCAGGGGAGCGGCGAGCCCGCCGATCAGGGCCAGGGTCACCACGCACAGGAAACGTTTCAGCATCGTCGAACTCCAGGCAAGCGAGCACAACCCGGGGGCCGCCCGCCCGTGCGGCCGACCCCTTGGGAACCGGGCCGATTATCGACCCCCCCGGGCCGAGATTCAACCGCCAGATTCGGGATCGGGGCCCGGACGGTCACACACCGGGATCGGCCCGCCGGTCATTTCCGCTCGTCGAGCTGCTGCTGCGCCTGGGCAACCAGCGGCGCCAGTTCCTGATTGTCGCCATACAGCCGGATGATGCTTTGCCACAGTTCGCGGGCGGCCAGCGTGTTGCCATCCCGCTGCAGTCCCTCGGCCCGCTCGAGGGCTCCGCGGACCAGTTCGAGGCGGTCGGTATGGCCCGTTCCGCTGTTCTGAATGGCGGCGATCTGCCGGCGGGCCAGATTCACAAACACCCGGGCCTTGTCGTCGGACTGCAACAGAGTCCCAAGCGCCTGATAGCGTTCGAGGGCGCTCACCTGATCGCCAAACTGCTCATACTGCCGGGCCCGGGCATACAGCCGTTCCCCTTCCGAGTCAAACTCCCGCCCCAGCTTCAGCTTGAACTTCAGCTTCTCTTCGGCCTTGTGCATCTCGATGCGGTCTTCCCAGGCCTGCACGTCGGCCAGGTGGGAAGTCTCTGGGAACCGCCGGCGCAGGGGCTGCAAAAACTCGCGCTGGGCCCGATCCCATTGCAGGGGATCGTCCGATTCCAGCATCGCCTTCGCCCGTTCGAAAAGCTGCTGCTCAGACAGGGGCCACAAGGCCCAGGTCAGGCCCCCCACCACCACCGCCAACATGGCCGCCAGGAACGGGGTCCGTTCGTAGAACGGTTTCCCGGTCTCTTTCGAGCGGCGTTTCTTCCGCGGTTTGAGCAGACTGCGGACCGGCTGGGGGTCGGCGCTCAGGTGCAGTGCCGAGGGACCGCCCGCGGCCAGATGCTTGCTGACGCCGGCCTGCTCGGCGACTTTCTGCCCGATCTCCTGCAGGGCCACAATCACCGCCGAGGCGTCGCGGGGGCGTTTCTCGGGGTCCTTTTCGAGCAACTGCAGCACCAGTGTGTCGAGAAACAACGGGCAATCGAGCGCCACGGCGCTGGGACGCGCGGGCTGCCTCTCGATGTGGGCATACATCACCTCGGGGGGACTCGATCCTTCGAACGGAGGCTTCCCGGTCAACAGTTCGAACAGCACGCACCCGAGCGAATACAGGTCGGTCCGGGGAGAGGCGGGCGGGAAGCCCCGCACCTGCTCGGGGGCCATGTAGGCAAACGTCCCGACGGTCCGCCCGGTGGCGGTCAAGCCGGTCTGCTCGCTGTCGCGGGCGATGCCAAAGTCTCCCAGCTTGATCTTCCCGCTCTGGGACCGCATGAGGTTTGAGGGTTTCAGGTCGCGGTGGATGATCCCGGCCTGATGGGCGCACTCGAGAGCCGAGGCAACCGCCAGGCCGATCTGCACCACCTCCTGCCAGGGAAACCGTCCCCGGCGTTTCAACTCGGCCGAGAGGGTCCCCTGGGTCATCAACTGCATCGCGATCCACCGTTGCCCGCCAATCTGTCCCCCCCCAAAACAGGGAATGATGTGCGGATGCTTCAGCCGGCGCAGAATCTCGGCCTCGCGCTCGAAACGGGCCACCAACCGGGGCTCTTCATGCGCCTCCACCGGCAGCAGCTTCAGGGCAATCTCCCGGTTGTCTTTCGTGTACACAGCCCGGTAGACAACCGCCATCCCCCCCGTCCCCAGCTTTCCCTTGAGGACGAAGGGACCGAGCTGCCGCTCGGGAGGCTGCGATGACTCGGAAGCTGACGGTCCAGCCGGTTCCGCCATGGGGCATTCTCGAAGAAGTGGGAGTTGTGCCCAATTGTCCCGGTCCCCGGTCCGTGAATCAACCCCCCGACCAGCGCGCTCGGCCACCGTTTCCCTTAGAATCCCGCTGAGTTTGTCACTCCGTCCTTCCGTCGATTCGTCTGTCGCGCCCCTTGCCTCAGTCCGCCCCGTCCCCCCCTCGCCGTCCCCCGCCTGCGCCCCTCGCCGGAGGCTGGGCCCCCCTGGCCCCCGGGGCGGCTCTCGCTCTGCTCTGTGCGGCGGGGGCCTGGCTGCACTTCAGCCGGCTCCCCCTCCGCCGGACCGATCTGTGGGGACACCTCGCCTACGGCCGCTGGATGGTCTCGCACGGCATCCCCCGCGCAGAACCCCTGCTGCCCGACGTTCAGGCTGGCCCCTACGTCGACTCGGCCTGGCTGTCTCAGTGGATTGGGTTCCGGCTGTACGAACTGGGGGGGCTTGCCACGCTGCCTCTCCTGCATGCGAGCCTCGTGGTGCTGACGGGCGCATTGCTGGCGTGGGCCGGGTTCCGACTCACCCGTTCGTGGTGGGCGGGAACCCTGGCCGCCCTGTTCTGGCTTGGCACCACCTGGTTTCAACTGCAGGTCATTCGCCCGCAACTGGCTGGAAGCCTGTGCGCAGCCCTGTCTCTGGCCTGGCTCTGCCGGCGGAATCTCTCGCCACAGGGCCACGCCGTACCGGTTTCGCTCGCCGGCGTCTTCGTGCTGTGGGCCAACCTCCACGGTTCTTTTGTGATGGGTTGGTTGTGGCTGCTGGTCGCAACGGGCTGTGCGTGGCTGAGCCTCTGGCGGACCTCTCCCGTTGGCCAGTCCTTCCCAACCAACCAACGGCACCAGACAGAGCGATTGGCCCGGCACCTGCTGTGGGGACTGGTCGCCGCACTGGCTGCTGTGTGGATCAATCCGTACGGCGGTCAGCTTCCCGCGGCGGTTCTCGACATCGCGGGGAACGCCAACCTGCGAGATCTGAGCGAGTGGCAACCATTGCGGCTGTCGACCACACAGGGACGGGTCTTCCTCGGCAGTCTTGCGCTGCTGGCGGTGACGGGACTGGGGCGCGCCCTGTGGGAATGGCGTCGCGGCCACCCGGTCTCGCGCTGGTTTCGGTCCACACCCGTCTGGCTGACTCTCTGTGGCCTGCTGCTGGCGTTGGCGACCCTGCGCTCGGCCCGGTTCATTGTCTGGTGGGGACCTCTCGGCGGGCTGTGGCTGGCCACGCTGCTGCCGCGAAGAACCTGTCCCTCGTGGTCAGCCGCCTGGTGGCGTCCCCGCCTGGTCTGGTGGCTGCTCCCCGCCCTCGCGTGGGGGGTGGCGGTCGGACGCAGTCCTTTGGGAACCTGGCGGCGCACCGGGCCACCGGTGCCGGTCGAACAACTGGTCGACCCGCAGACCCCCCTGGCCCTGGGGGAGTTTCTGCATACGCAGGCCCCGGCCGGCCGGCTGTTCTGCCCCCTCGAGTGGGGAGACTACCTGCAGTGGAAGATGCCGCAGTCGGAACAGCACCCCATCCCCTTCGGCTCACACGTCCACCTGCTCCCCACCCACCTGTGGCGCGATTATCTCACTGTCGTGGGCCGGAAAGAGGACTGGCCCGAGGTGCTCGACCGACTGCAGATCGAAACGGTGGTGCTCGATCACGCGGGCCGGTCGAAACTGATGGCCGAACTCGACGCGCAGCCTGGCTGGGGGCGGGTTTATACCGACGCATTGGGCGCCGTCTGGCGCCGTATCCGGGTGTCCCCTAACCACTGAGGGGCACAGTGGGGGAAATTGTCCCGGCGCAAAACAAACCGCGGCTGTCGCGATGACAGCCGCGGTGTGCAGAGTTTCTTACTCCCTCGCGGACTACAGCCCGGCGGCGATCTTCACCAGACGGCCAGGAGCGGTCTTGCTCCCCTCGGCGGCGGTGCCGAACTCGGTGATGTAGAGGTTTCCATCCTTGTCGAAGGCCATGGCCGTCGGCTTGTCGAGCGACACGATCTTCTCGGCCTTCACGCCGCTGTCGGTCACATCGAGACGGAACAGGCCGCCGTTCTTGGTGTCGACCCACGAGTAATCGACGGCATACAGCTTGCCGGTCTTGGGGCTGTAGGCCAGCCCGGCGATGTCGTTGAGACCGGTGGCGTGGTTCTTGATGAGCTTGCCGGTCTCGGGATCGTAGAAGCTCAACTGGCTGTCTCCCGCCATGTTCACCTCACCCATCTGACCGACCACGAGTTGTTTGTTGTCGGGAGACATGGTGATGGCGACGGGGGCGTCGACGTTCACCAGGGGCTTGGTGGCGATGAAGGGGACCAGCTTGCCCGGCTTGCCGTCGACAATGTCGGCCTTGAGGACCCAGCCCTTGGTGTCATCGCCATTGGCGGTGATGTAGAAGGCCTTGGGACCGACGGCGATCGCGTAAAAGTTCCCTTCCCCCTTGGCCGAGGCCTCGCCCGGACCGATGGGGCCGAGCTTGAACGCCGCATTGTCGGCGGCGGTGGGCTGGGCGGGAGGATTGGCGTTAATCTTGAAGACCCGCACCAGTTCGGCGGCATCGGCCAGGCTGCCGTCGCCGACGATCAGGTGTTCGTCACCCAGCAGGGCGACTCCCAGGGGTCCGATGTCGTACTTGGGGCCCTTGCCGTAGACGTCGGTCTTGAAGGCGTCGACCTCGACAAACGACTTGGCGGGGGTGGTGGGGGCGACCCGCAGCACGGCGGGATGAGTGGCGACAAACAGGTGGCCGGTCTTGGCATGAATCGCCACGCCACTGGGGTTGTCGAGCCCCTCGAGCACAGGAACCGCCTTGACCTGGGCGAAAGCGGAGACGGTCGACAGGCCGGTCAGCAGCAACGCGCCGGCAGAGGGAACAAGACGTCGCATGGAAGGCTCTCGGAGGTGAAGGAAGGAAACGTTCTTCGGGCCGGAATCACCTAATGATCCCGCAGATCCGATTGGCCAGACACTCTGACCAGATTGTCAGGACAAAACGACTCGACAGACCCCGGCACGGCCGGCCTCGCGGCCCCGAGCCGGTGCGGCAGACGTTCGGCTAGGGAAGCTTCGGGGGGGCATGATCCTGGGTGGACGGGCTGGTCAGCCCCTCTTCCAGGAACCTGACCAGGGCGGCCTTCTCGGCGGCGGTCAACTTCAGGGGGAAGAGCTCTTCGTCGAGCCAGGGATTGTCGTGCCCCCCCTTGTCGTAGTGTTCAACCACTTCGGCCAGGGTCTTCAGGCTGCCGTCGTGCATGTAGGGGGCCGATTTGGCCACATCGCGGACGGTGGGGGTCTTGAAGCTGCCCCGGTCTCCCTCGAGCTTGCTGATCGCCTCGCGCCCCACGTCGGGCTCGGGCTTGTCCATCCCGATGCCGATGTTGTGGAAGGCGTTGTCGGTGAAGTTCGGGCCGGCATGGCACGCCGCACAGTTCGCCTTGCCGAAGAACAGCTTCATCCCCTCGCGGGCCTGTTCCGACATCGCCTCGACCTCTCCCTGCTGGAAGTGGTCGTACGGAGAGTTCCCCGAGAGAACGGTCCGTTCGTAGCTGGCGATCGCCTTGGCGACTTCGCTGGCACGGATTTCGGAGACCCCAAACACCTCTTTGAACTGTGCCTTGTACCCCGGAATGGCGTTGAGCCGCTTCTCCATTTCGGGCAGGGGCAAGCCCATCTCAATCGGGTTGGCGATCGGACCCAGGGCCTGCTGCTCGAGACTGCCCGCCCGGCCATCCCAGAACTGGAAGGTCTGGTAGGCGGCGTTCAGCACGGTGGGCGAATTGCGCCCCCCCTTCTGCCCCTTGATGCCCGTGGCGAACTGCTCGCCGTTGCTGAACCCCTTGGAGGGATTGTGGCAGTCGGCACACGACACGGTGTTGTCGGCCGAGAGACGCCGGTCGAAGTACAACTGCTTCCCCAGGGAGATCTTGGCCGGGGTCTGCGGATTGTCTTGCGGGGCGACCACCGCGGGAAGTCCCAGCGGATGCCCCGACTTGGCGTCGGCTCCCTGCGTGGGGACCTGCCCCGGCAGCAACCCCAGACTCAAGAGGGCGGGAAGGGCCAGCAGGTTACGCCGGCGGAGGGGGCGGGAAGAGACGCCGGCTTCCGGCAACAGGCCGGGAACCACGCGGGAGGTCTGGGGCATGGTTGCGGTCTCGGGGGGAAACGACTAGGAACAGATGGTCGGTTGTCATCTTAGAAGGCCGGGGGTGAACTGCAAGCGACCTTCCCCGCATCCCCTGGCCCGACTCTGCCACATCGCCCCTCCCCGACAGGAAAGAGCCTGAACTGTGTCTCGGCTGAAGATTGCCCAAGTCTTGCGGAATGGTCCCGTTGGCTCGGTGATTGATGTGCGCGGCTGGGTGCGCACCCGGCGGGAGTCGAAACAGGGGTTCGCGTTTCTGGAACTGAACGACGGCAGCTGCTTCGCCAACCTGCAGATCATCATCGACCGGTCAATCGAGGGATACGACACCCTGCTGAAGCAACTGACCACCGGATCGAGCATTCGGGTCGAGGGGGAACTGAAGGCCTCTCCCGCCAAGGGCCAGGCGGTGGAGGTTCACGCCCGCAGCGTCCACGTCTATGGCGGTGCCGATGCCGAGAAGTATCCGCTGCAAAAGAAGGGGCACAGCTACGAGTTCCTGCGCGAGATCGCCCATCTGCGCCCGCGCACCAACACCTTCGGGGCGATGGCCCGGGTGCGGAACACTGTCTGTGCGGCCATCCACGAGTTCTACCAGTCGCGGGGCTTCCTCTACGTTCACACCCCCATCATCACCACCAGCGACTGCGAGGGGGCCGGGCAGATGTTCCAGGTCACCACGCTCGACCTGGCCCGGCTGGCCCAGTCGCGCGGCGAAGTCGACTTCTCGCAAGACTTCTTCGGCAAGCGGGCCTCGTTGACCGTCAGCGGGCAGCTCGAGGCCGAAACCTTCGCCTGCGGGCTGGGAGATGTCTACACCTTCGGCCCCACCTTCCGGGCCGAGAATTCGAACACCACCCGGCACCTCGCCGAGTTCTGGATGGTCGAGCCCGAGATGGCCTTCTACGAGCTGGAAGACAACATGCAGCTCGCCCAGGAGTTCATCCAGTTCGTGCTGCGGCAGGCGCTCGAGCGGTGCGGCGACGACATGAAATTCTTCGCCGACCGGGTCGACAAGACCGTCATCACCACCGCCGAGAACATCGTCAACAACCAGTTCGTGCGGGTGTCGTACACCGAGGCGATCGAACTCCTGCAGAAGTCGGGGCAGACGTTCGAATACCCCGTCGAATGGGGGCTCGATCTGCAGTCGGAGCATGAACGCTGGCTGACCGAGCAGAAATTCGGTTGCCCGGTGATCCTTTATAATTACCCGCGCTCGTTCAAGCCGTTTTACATGCGGTGCAACGAGGACGGCAAAACGGTGCGGGCGATGGACGTGCTGGTGCCGCGCGCGGGAGAGATCATCGGCGGCAGCCAGCGTGAAGAACGGCTCGACATGCTGCTGCACCGCATGACGGAGTGCGGACTGAATCCCGAAGAGTACTGGTGGTATATCGACCTGCGGCGGTACGGCACGGTGCCACACGCCGGGTTCGGCCTGGGCCTCGAGCGGGTGCTGCTGCTGTTGACCGGCATGACGAACATTCGCGACGTCATCCCCTTCCCGCGCACGCCCAAACACGCCGAGTTCTAGACCCGGCCGGTCGGGTCCCCAAGCCCACGCGAAGCGCTCTCCCCGCAGACTGGAAGTCTGTGGTCGGGGCGCGCGGTCACGCCGGAGCGTGACCAATCTCAATCACCGCCGCCGGACCCTCAGGGGACGGCGGGAGCGGTCTCTTCGGGGGCGGCCACCTGGATCTCTTCCCCGGTCACCCGCACCTCATAACAGGGCTGCTGGATCTTCGATTTGGGGTTGTCGAGCCAGGTGCCCGATTTGACGCAGAATTTCCAGGCGTGCCAGGGGCAGTAAACCCCCCCGCTCTCGACATAGCCGCTGGCCAGCGAGGCCCCCATGTGCGGGCAGGCATCCAGAATGGCCGAGTATTCACCGTTGACCAGAAACACGGCCACCATCCGCCCTCCCACCTCGTAGGCGCGGCCTTCCCCCTCGGGAATGTCACCCACGCGGGCGACGGTCTTGAACTCGGGCATGCTTGCGGAATCCCCAGCGGCTGAATACGTTGCGTCACCGGCGCGGGGTTCGTACCCACGGTCTCGCGGCCACACCACTGACTTTGTACTTCGGGCGGCCCTACGGCTGCAATTCCGCATGAAACGCAATCCCGTCAAGGCCGCGCTGCGGGCCGGGCAGCCCCAGGTCGGAACCTGGCTCTCGCTGGGGAATCTCTACGCCACCCGGGTGATGGCCCGCATCGGCTTCCCCTGGCTGACGGTCGACATGGAGCATTCGCCCATCGACATCGCCCAGGCGGCGGGACTCTTCGCTGCAATCGCCGACGCCGGCTGCGTCCCGCTCGCCCGCGTTCCCCGCGGCACCCACGAGAACATCAAGCGGGTGCTCGATGCCGGGGCGATGGGCATTGTCGTCCCGATGGTCAACACCGTCGAAGAAGCCCGCCTGGCGATCGCCGCCGCCAAGTATCCCCCCGAGGGAGACCGCTCGGTCGGCGGGGGACTGCACGCCCTCAACTTCGACGCCACCGCCGGCGATTACTACCGGCATGCCAACAACGAGATCCTGGTGGTCTTGCAGACCGAATCGCCCCAGGGGGTCGAGAATGCCGAGGCGATCTACGCGCTGCCCGGTGTCGACGCGATCTTCGTCGGCCCCAACGACCTGACGTTCCAGATGCGCGGCCCCGACGGGAAAGATCCCTCCCCCGCCGAACTCGAGGCGATGTTGCAGCGGGTCCTGGCGGCGGGCAAAAAGACCGGCACCCCGGTCGGCCTGCACGTGCAGAGCACCGACGATGTGCAGAAACGCATCGCCCAGGGCTGGCAGTTCCTGGCACTGGGAAGCGAGTTGCGGTTCATGACCTCGGAAGCCCAGAAACATGTCTCGGCCCTGAATCTGAAAAAAGCGCAGGATCTCGCCCGCTACTAGAATCGAAGCCCCTCGGGGTGATCAAGCCCATCCCCCGACTCAACCCATTCACGCGACATTCCAGCCCGCCGCCTCGGCCCGGATGGAGCCCGCGTGACCTGCTCCCCCGCTCTGGGGGCGGCCACAGAGAGAACCCTTTTTCCTCGTCACACGAACGAGTTCTGAACGCCACCATGCACAAGATGAAAGCCGTCGCCGTCCGTCCCGGCCAACCCAACAGCGTGCACCTCGCCGAACTGACCAAGCCCGCCATTCACCAGATTCCCAATGGACGCGGGGTGCTGGTCAAGGTGCTGAAGGTGGGGGTCGATGCGACCGACCGCGAGATCAATGACGCCCTCTATGGGAATGCTCCTCCGGGATACAACTTCCTGGTGCTGGGGCACGAGTCGTTTGGCATCGTCGAGGAGGTGGGCCCGGCGGTGAAGCACGTCAAGCCGGGCGACTACGTGACCTGCACGGTCCGCCGTCCCGGGGGCTCGATCTACGACACCATCGGCCGGTCCGACATCACCAGTGAAGAGACCTATTA
>JBKDUK010000174.1:0-4287 GCA_046339535.1 Planctomycetaceae bacterium
GTCACAAGAGTTCCAATCGGGCCGCTGTTCATTCCAGGAAGAGACGGCTCCCGGACCGCAGAAGACCACCCAGTCGGGCTGACTGGCGAGCATGCGTGCTGCGGCAGGCTGGAGGGGAGATGCCGGACCTTCCAGGTCACAGCCTTCAATCGCCAGCGGGTGTTGCCAGCAAACTCCGGTCACCGGTCGTCGCCCGCCCCACCAAACCGCAAGATTGGCTCCCACCACAGAATCGACACCGGCGATCAGCAGTCTGTCCACGCGCAAGCCTCCATGCTGTGTGTCGCACTGATCGGCGGGCCGGTCGCCCTCGATCCGGTACGAAGTCCAATCTCGTTGCTGCCAGACCGGGGTCTGACGGTCGATTCCGGGGAACGCGTCCCACGCCGCCGGGATCGGAGCGGAGTATAGAAGGCGGTCAAAAACACGCCAAGATCGTTTTTTCCGTGGATTTCCTCGTCTTTTGCTGGGATTTGTTCTCGGGATGGCGCAGTTTTTGTGCCAGTTGTGGAGGCGTCTGGACTGGGAAATCTCCAGATCGTCGTGCCGGGACCGCCCGGTGTCAGACGGCGTTACAACCGTCAGAACCAGTTGCGATTGTCTCAACCGGAATCTCGACTTGGTCAGATCAAGTTGCCTCGTGAGATTGTTCGATTTACCTCGGGGGGATTGCCCCGATTTCCCAAGTCGAACATCGGACTTTGACACTCCGCGGAGCTGTAATGCTGTTCCGAGCAGCTGATTCGCGTCTCGATAGACCACCCGTTTCCCCGTCGCCACTGAAGCCTCACCAGAAAATTGAACAAGAACGCGAAGAAATCCAGGTGTCCCGCCAGAAACGGCAGTCCGAATTCGACGCCTGGCAACGGGCCTGGCAACAGGTCTTGGCCGACATGTCGGTCGACCTGGAGCGTCTGACTCCCCCCACCCACCGCGAGGGAGATGCGCTGGTCCTGCGACCTCCGCGCATTGTGATGTAAGTTGGTCGAGCCACTCGGCATGCAGGGGCCTGGCCCTCCTGCACACATCAGCCGTAAACGGTTGTGCCAAGAGGTTGAAAACCGCACCAACGCTGGGCACGACCGACCCGGGGCGGGGGGGGCGCAGGCTTGCAGACAGGGTGGGCCCCCCCATAATCGACTCAGCGGCGGTCCGCCCGATCCCACCCATTCCCCGCTTCTCCTTTTGACGAAACGCTGTCTCCATGGCCCGCATCAACGAACACTACCGCAAACTGAAAGCTGGATACCTCTTTCCCGAGATTGGGCGGCGAGTTGCGAAATTCTGTGCCGAAAACCCTACAGCCAAGGTGATCCGCCTCGGGATCGGAGACGTCACCGAAGCACTCCCCCCCGCCATCATCCAGGCATTTCGCCAGGGGGTGGATGAACTGGCGGAACGCAAGAGCTTCCGGGGGTACGGCCCCGAGCAGGGTTACGACTTCCTGCGGGAGGCCATTCAGAAAAACGACTTCGCCTCGCGCGGCGTTCAGGTCGATGCCGACGAGATCTTCGTCTCGGACGGTTCCAAGTGTGACACCGGGAACATCCTCGAGATCTTCGGGTCCGACAATAAAGTGGCGATTGTCGATCCGGTCTACCCGGTGTATGTCGACACGAACGTGATGGCGGGCCGGACGGGACCCAGCGATGATCAGGGACGGTATGCCGGGCTGGTCTACATTCCCGCCACGGCGGCAAACAACTTCGTTCCCGAACTCCCCAAAGAACGCGTCGATCTGATCTACCTCTGCTATCCCAACAATCCCACCGGCATGGTGGCGACGAAGGACGAATTGGCGCGGTGGGTCGACTATGCGCGCAAGAACGATTCGATCATCCTCTTCGATGCGGCTTACGAAGCGTTCATCACCGACCCGAAGATTCCGCACTCGATCTATGAGATCGACGGGGCAAGGGACGTGGCGATCGAGTTCCGCAGTTTCAGCAAGACGGCTGGGTTCACCGGCGTGCGTTGCGCCTTCACGGTAGTCCCCAAGACGGTGATGGCCACAACGGATGGGGGCGAACGCATTCCCCTGCATGGTCTGTGGAATCGCCGGCACACCACCAAGTTCAACGGCGTGTCGTATCCGGTCCAGCGTGCGGCCGAGGCGGTCTATTCGGCCGAAGGAAAACCGCAGGTCAAGGCGCTTGTCGACTTCTACCTGACAAATGCCCGGCTGATCCGCGAGGGGCTGCAGGCTTCGGGCATCACCGTGTACGGCGGCGAGAACGCCCCCTATGTCTGGGTGAAGACTCCGGGAAATGAATCGAGCTGGGACTTCTTCGACCGGTTGTTGAAGACGGCCCATCTCGTGGGGACACCCGGCAGCGGTTTTGGTGCCAGCGGCGAAGGATACTTCCGCCTGAGCGCCTTCAACAGCCGGGAAAATGTCGAAGAAGCGGTGCGCCGCTTCCGCAAGGTTGTGGGCTGATCTCCCTCTCATCTGTCCCTCTGGGGCAGGCCTTCGGTCCGGGACGCGGGCGGCCGGCTGATTCGCTAACGACCGCCAGTCGAGTGACTTTGGCGGTCGTTGCGTTTCCGGCATGTGACTGGTCTGGGGCCGCGCGGCAACTGGCGTTCCGCCCGAGGGGCCGATTATGATCCGCACCACGTTTTGCCGGACCAGACGACAGCCCGTGTGGCGGCATGCTTTCTTCTTCAACTGCAGGGAATAACTCGCATGAGCGAACCTGTTTCGATTCCGTTGGACCGCCGGCGCTTTCTGGCTTCCAGTGTGCTGGCGGCTGCCTCGGGATGGACGTTGTCCGGCCAGAGCCTCTTCGCCGCTGATGACAAGGACCCCTGGAAAGGCTTCCAGATGGGGATCCAAAGCTAGTCCCTGCGGGGATTTCCGGTCGACAAGGCGCTGCAGGTCTCCCAGAAGCTCGGCCTGTTGTTCTGGGAGACATTCCCGGGCCATGTCAAAGTGGGAACCGTCCCGGCCTACGTGGCCGAGCAACGCGAGTTGTTGAAGAAATCGGGTGTCAACCTTGTCGCATATGGCGTGGTGGAGTTTGACGGAGACGAGGCGAAGGCCCGTCCGGTGTTCGACTTCGCGAAAGCGATGGGCATCAAGTCGATCAGCGCCAATCCCAAGAAAGATGCGGCCACCTTCAAGCTGCTCGACAAGTTGGTTGAGGAGTATCAGATCAGCATCGCCATCCACAATCACGGTCCCGGGGCCCTGTACGACAGGATCGACGATGTGGTGAATGCCGTGAAGGATCACCATCCCCGCGTGGGGGCCTGTGTCGACACGGGTCATTTCCTGCGAAGCAAAGAAAGCCCGGTCGAGGCCATCGAACGGCTGAAGGGGCGGGTCTATGGCGTCCATCTGAAGGATGTGAAAGACGCCAAGATCTTCAAGATCGTGGGTGAAGGCGATCTTGACGTCGTGGGCTGCCTGAAAGCATTGAAAGCCCAGGACTACAAGTACTGCCTCGCACTGGAGTATGAAGAGAATCCCGAGAACCCAGTTGCCGATCTCGAGATTTGCATCGCCAATGTGAAGAAGGCGCTGGCCGCGGTTTGAGTCTGTTGAACGAGTCGACCAACCGGTCGGGGTGAGCCATTGAATGGGCCCATTCCGGCCGGTTCGACTTCGCTGACGCAAATCTCGCGCGATCAACGCGAGCCCTGGGGACGAGTTGACTCTGTCGCGTGCGGCAGGGAGTCTGTTCGAAGCCCGAATTTGGGAGCAAGCAGGATGTCACTGCAGAGTGTGTCTTCACGGCGGCAGTTTCTGGGACGGACGGTTTCGAGCCTGGCGACCGGTGGGGTGCTCGCTGCCGTCGCACTGCGCCCCGGGGGGCAGGAAATCCAGGCGGCGCCCCTCGATCGGGCGCTGATTGCCATCACGCTCGATCTCGAGATGAGCCGGAATTTCCCCCAGTGGGAAATGACGCACTGGGACTATGAAAAGGGGAACCTCGACGCAGACACCAAGGCCTACTCGATCGAGGCGGGACAACGGGTGCGGGAACGGGGCGGCGTCATCCACTATTTCTGTGTCGGGCGGGTTCTCGAGCAGGAGAGCGTCACCTGGCTGAAAGAATTGTCAGACTCCGGTCACAAGATTGGCAATCACACCTACGACCACGTCAACGTGCTGGCTCAGAAGCCGCAGGACGTCCAGTTCCGGTTTCAGCGGGCCCCTTGGCTGCTGCGCGGCCAAACTGCGGCGGCCGTCATCCAGGACAACAGCCGGATCACGAATGAAGCGCTGCAGACCCGGTTGGGTATTCAGGCCATCGGCTTTCGCACTCACGGGGGCTTTGCCAC
>JBKDUK010000175.1:0-2516 GCA_046339535.1 Planctomycetaceae bacterium
CCGTTCAGCGTGGAGGGGATCAGGCAACGGAACTCGATCTCCGGTGCGCGATCGGTGGCAATCCACTCTCCATCGGTGAAGGCGGGCGGCAGTGCGTAGGCGTCAAGCGACATAGGCAAGTCCTCAGAGCTTGTAGATGCGAAGGCTGGATGCGCCGTTCGGCCCGACCTTGGCCACACCCGATGCCGCGATCATCACGGGCTGGTTCGCACCGCCTGCTGAAGGGTCGGGGAAGGAGAGCTGCACGGCCGGGAGGACGAAGGCGTAACCGCCGTCCGCGTTGGACATGGTGAAGGCCATTGATACCGGAGCCTGCGAGAGCTTGGCGGGCATGAAGGCGTCATAGCTCTGGTCGCCCAAGTAGATGTTGGCACTGACCGACACGGATGCCGTGCCGAGCTCGTAGCGGCGGGGTGCGGTGTAGCCGATGCAGTTCTGAGGGGTGAGACCGTTGTCCAGCGAGATCGTGAAGTTCTCGATGCAGAACGTTGTAGATGCACCGTCTACCGCTACAACAGGCACGTCGATAGAAGCGTTCAGCGGTTGCGAGGTTCCCGCCGCCCCTAGAGTTCCCCCGGCGGCGATCACTTGCTGCACGTAGCTGGGTTCCTCTTGAAGGTAGCCGTTGCCGACCGTCGAGAACGATCCTGTAACGATCTGCCCGGTGGCGACATTCAGATTGAAACCCGACACCAGCGAACCCGTGTACCGTTGCGAATGCACGTCGTTGGTCGCGAGGTGAGGAACGTCGAGGTACGCCTTCGCCAAAGTGAATGACGGGGTGTCTTTGCCGATGTCCAAGTACGAAGCGCGATGCGAGGTGCCGCCAGTGAACGCCGCTAGTCCGCGCTTGGATGCTACCGTCAATGAGGCGGCGGTAGCCGCGATTACCATGAACACCGCATCCGGCTTCCCGGTCACCTTCACTACGACAATATCGCCGGCCACGACCCCAGTGCCAATCCCGGCAGCGGCCAAGGTGCCTTTCTGGGGATCAGTGCCGTCAGGTGTGAAGGCAACCGCAGAGACGTCCGATGATGCCGCCGTCCATGCGTTGCGCATCATAGCACCGCGCAGGAAATCATCAATGAACGTGTCCGCGTGCAGTTCAAACGAGATGTCGCCGCCGACATCAAGCCCGGTAACCACCTGCCCGCTCGACAGGCGGTCGGTGCGCATCTCGGCGGACTGCGTGGTGGACGGCGTGCCGTAAAGCGACTCGCTGGTGAAGCGAGCCGTTTGAAGTTTCACGGTACCTGCGGGAGTGGGAGCGGTGCCGTAGGTCGTCTCAGCGACGTAGGCGACCTGCACGAGATTGGAACTAGACATGTGAAGGCCTCCTATCAGCCAAAGTTACGATGCTCAACATCCAGAAAAGAAACGTGCTCGATCCAGCGACCATGCGTCCCCACCAACTGCGGCGGGGTGGCGCCCATCACCGTCACCGCGCCCAGTCTCGCCGCCCGCAGCCCACGCCGTATTGTATCGAGCGCGGCGATGGCAGGGGCTGAAGGCGTGCCCGCCGGGGCGAAATAGTGAAGCTGTACGGTGGCGGTCTCCAGCCAGCAGTCCGAGCCCTGCGTGCCGATGCTCTCTACCACCTCCTCCGCGCCCGCGTAGGCCACGGCGAGCCATGGCACATCAGTGGGCGGGATGTCGCCGATGCGCGGATCGGACTCGACATCGACGACCAGCAGCGGCCCGGCAAGGCGGGCAATCTCGGCCGACATGGCAGCGCGCACTACGGGTGAGCTCATCTGCGGCGCCTCCTGCCTTTGCGCTGGGCGCGAGCGCCAGGCTTGCTCGCGGTGGTGAAGCTCTTGCTGCGCGGCCCGATGGTCAGCACAGGTACGGGGCGCTGGTTCTGTCCTGCGCGCGTGTCGTAGACAGCGGCGAGGTCGGTGGGGTAACCGTAGCGCACGCCGAGCACCGCCTGATACTTCGATCGCACCTTCTTCCATGCGTGATAGACGGGGCCGTCCTGCGCGATGCGCTGCAGCTCGAGCTTGGCGGCGTAGGGGATGCCCTTCGGGTAGATCCGCACGGTATCGCCCGAGGCGATCTCGGGCTGCGCACCCATCGCGTACTCGGTGCCGTTCACCTCGACCACGAAGGAGGACAGGTAAGTGCCCGTCAGGATCGGCGCGCGCTGCTCGATCAGCGACTGGGCCATCTGCACCGCCTCGTTGATGGGCGCTGCGTTCTCGTCCACAAACTCGAGTTTGCCGCCGAACTTCAGCCCGCTGATGCCTTTCTTCTGGCGGCCGTCTACGAACAGCACAGGCTTGTCGGTGAGCACACCCTCGGACACCGCCGCGCGGAACTCCTCGTGGGCCACGCCGATGTGGTAATCAATCAGCAGCCGCCCGCCGTCACCGATGGCGTCTTTCAGCAGCATCTCGGAGGGCATCTCGAACTGGGCCATCGTCAGCCCCTGCACACGATGTCGTAGGCGAGCTCGCGCCCGGCCACCGAGCGCGTCATGCGGTCGAACCCGATCACCCCGTACTCGCGCC
>JBKDUK010000176.1:0-11349 GCA_046339535.1 Planctomycetaceae bacterium
CCACCGCGCCGGTCTGTTCGCCCTGCCGGAGTGCTCTGATTACCGGCTGCTATCAGACGACGCTGGGAGCGCATCATCACCGGAGTGGGCGGGGAGAGAACCGGTTGCGGCTGCCGGAGGGAGTCGAGCCGGTGCCCGCGCTGCTGAAGCGGGCGGGGTATTGGACGTGCCTGGGAGGACCGCTGGTGGCGGGAACGCCGCGGTTGGGGAAGAGTGATTATAACTTCGAATGGGATCCGCGGATCTACGACTCGAATGACTGGGCGGGGCGGGCAGCGGGACAGCCGTTTTTCATGCAGGTGCAACTGCATGGGGGGAAGCACCGGGAGGGGGCGGGGTGGAGTGAGCGGGTGCAGGCCCGGCTGGGGAGTCTGGTCGAGGCCGGGCAGGTGCAGTTGCCCCCGTATTACCCCGATGACGAGGTGCTGCGGGATGACTGGGCGCGGTATCTCGACGCCTGCCGCTGGACTGATGCCGAGGTGGGAGAGGTGCTCGACCGTCTGGAGCGCGAGGGGTTGCTCGACTCGACGGTGATTCTGCTGACGACCGATCATGGCATCAGCCATGCCCGGGGGAAGCAGTTTCTGTACGACGAGGGGCTGCGGGTTCCCCTGATTGCGAGTGGGCCGGGGCTGGACCGCGGAACGGTCCGGACCGATCTGGCGCAGTTAATCGATCTGGCGCCGACGACGCTCGCCCTGGCGGGGGTGGCCATTCCCTCGGGGATGCAGGGGAGGAATCTGCTGGCGGCGGATGGGGTTCCGCGGGAGATGGTGTTTGCGGCGCGGGATCGTTGTGACGAAACGGTCGAGCGGCTGCGGTCGGTGCGGACGCATCAGTACAAATACATTCAAAATGGCTATCCGCAGCGCCCGGCGCTGCAGCCCAATGCGTACAAGGATGGCAAGCCGATCGTACAGCGGCTGCGGGACCTGCAGGCGGCGGGGGCGTTGTCGGAGCTGCACGAACGGCTGTTGTTCGCCCCGGTGCGGCCCCGGGAGGAGTTGTATGACCTGCAGGCCGATCCGCACGAATTGCGGAATCTGGCGGAGGATCCGGCGTTTGGTGCGGAGTTGGGGCGATTGCGGCAGGCGCTGGCCGACTGGCAGCAGGCCTCGGGTGACCGGGGGGTCGAGCCCGAGTTGGAAGAGGTCTACGAGGGGAACATGCGGTCCTACCTTGCGGAACTGCCGGCCGACCGGCGGGAAGTTGTGGAGGCGAACATCGAGCAGATGCGGCAGAGGGCGCGGGAGGGAAAGTGATGCGCGGGAGGAGCGTGCCGGGTGGGGCTGGGACCGCGGAAGGGGAGCTGCGGGAAAGATCGGTCGGGGTCTGGGGAGCACACCATCGGGGGAAAAACAAAAGGGGTCACGCTCACGGAATTCTGATGAACCGCACGGGGACGCAGGAAACCGGGTATTGAGAATCCGCTCTGCCCCGGGTAACGTAAATTCCAGTCAGGTTGGGTGGCGAGTTGGTGGAACTGACAGAGATGATTTTGTGTCCCGCTGGTCGAGGTTACAGAGCCGTGTCGCTGACTGGATGGTCTGGCAAGTATGGTGTGGCAGGAGTTGTCCCGATGGCACGATGCCTGTTGAGTCTGATGGTGTGCCTGTGCCTTGCGGGGGGGGCGCTGGGGTATCAGAAGAACGATAAAAAGGGGAAAGCGACCAAGGGGGCCGACTCGGCCTATGAGATTGGCCAGGAGGTGGAGGTCGAGTATTTCAGCAAGTGGCGGCCCGGGAAGGTGGTGGGGCTGCCCGCCTCGGGACGGATCCAGGTCGAATTCGAATTTGATCCCCTGGCGGAGGCGGCGGGACGGACCGGCGGCGGAAAGGCGAAGGAGGGCGAAGAGAAAAAGATGAAGGCGTTCTTCGACGCCAAGCAGGTGCGCGCGGCGCAGGGGGGAGGACGGGAGAAGCCGAAACCGGCCAAGAGCGGGGGAGGCAAATCGGGAGGTGGGGGAGGGGCTCCCAAGGGAGAACTGTTGGAATGGACCGACAGCACGGGCAAGTTCAAGATCAAGGCGCGGTTCAAAGAACTGAAGGATGAAAAGGTCACCCTCGTGAAGGAGGATGGCAAGTCGGTGACGCTGGCGCTCGACAAGCTGGATGACGAAGGGAAGCAGCGGGCCTTGAAGCTCTCGGCTGCCGGCGACGAGAACCCGTTCGAGACCCCCGATGAAAATCCGTTCGCGGGGGAAGGGGAGGAGGGCGGGAAAGATTCGGAAGCGGTGGCCAACAGCGACATCGTCGAGGCCAACTGGGCGGAATCGCAGGTCTTGCGCACCGATCTGGAGGGGACCTGGAGTTACACGCCCGATCCCCTGGTGCTGACCGGGACTGCTGTCAAGAAGTCGATTCCGCTGCATGCCAACAAGAATCAGGATGCCTTCTTCGAGAAGCCCGTGGGGCTGGCGCTGCATCCGCAGACGCTGAAGGGGGCGATGTTCATGCAGGACGACAAGCCGGGGCGCGACGCGGTCGCCGGCTTGCAGATGTTTGACCTGAAGGATGGCAAGGCGGGGCCCCTCACGCCGCTCAAGCTGCCCCACCTGCCGATGGACATCTCTCCTTCGGGGGAGCGGGTGGTCGCGGCCGAGAACTTCTTCCTGCGGAATTCCAAAAAGAAAGACCGGGATGGGGAGGTTTCGATCCATCGCTGGGAGGGGAAGGAGCTGAAGCCCGAGAAGGTCTTCCGGTATGTCGCTCCGGGGGACAACTTCAAGAACGAGCCCAAGCACGCTTTCTTCATCGATGAAGACCACCTGATTACGGTCTCGCCCTTCTCGAAGATGACCGCCTGGAACGTGTCGCAGGTCAAGGCGTTGTACACGGCGGATCTGTCGGGCTCGGGGGCTCCGGCGCTCAGTCCGGGGAGAAAGCACCTGGCGGTGCCGACATCGGAAGGGGTGTGTCTGTACGAAGCGATCTCGGGAGATTCGATTGGCAAGCTGCCGGGGGGGAACCCCGGGATGGTGTTGGCGCTGGCCTTCCGTCCGGATGGCAAGCAGTTGGCGGCGCTGGCGGTGCAGCGGCTGATGGTGTGGGATCTCGAGAAGGGGGAACTCGACCGGGACATCTACTTCACCAAGCCGCAGTTCGCCAACTTCATGGACTGGGTGGGGGAAGGCCACCTGCTGGTGGGGGGGCAGAATCTGATTGATCTCGAGCGGCGGGTGGTGCTGTGGGAATATACGAACAATTCGGGAGTCCAGGGGCGGCAGGGGGCGCAGGTGGGGGACAACTTCTGGTACCTGATGTCGGCACCGGACCGTTCCGCACGGGCGTTGTTTGCCGCCAAGCTGCCCCATGCGTCGGCCCTGCAGGCAGCCCAGGCGTTGAAGCCGGATGAGATTCTGGCGATCAAGCCGGGGGCGTCGATCGCGATCCCGTGGTCGGTGCAGGGGGATCAGAAAGAGGTCAATGACGCCTACCAGTCGATCATCAAGCAGTTGCAGGATATCGGCATGACGTATGCCGAGAAGAGCCGGCTGGTGCTGCAGGTGAGCACGGCGGCCGGGGAAACCAAGGAGATCCAGTACCGGGGATTTGGTCGGTTTTTTGGGGGCGGGGGCGAAACCGCCCGGGTGACCGAGCACATCAGCAAGATCCAGTTCGTGGAAGACAACACGGTGATCTGGCTGGCCGAGGCACACACCGGAGCGCCGCACTTTCTGTCACTCAAAGAGGGGCAGACCCTGCAGCAGGCGCTGGCGCCGTACCAGAAGCCGAATGTGAAGTTCTTCACCCAGGTCAATCTGCCCAAGTACGTGGCGCGTCCGCATCCGTCGGGAGCGTATGGGCACAGCGAGCTCTCGGCCAAGGGTGTGGTTGACCGCAAGTAGCGTCCTGCTGGGGAGCTGGGTCACAAAGGCTGGGGGGGCGACGTCGAATGGATGACGTCGCGTCGGATGCCCCGGGGCAGTCCACCGTCGAGGCATTCCGCCTCTGGTGCCGACTGGGTTTTCAACGCGGGTTTCCGTACAACGGGGAGGTTCTGGTCCGGCGGACGGACCGGCATCCGACTTTGGTGGGAACCGTTGAGAACCCGGAAGGAGTGGCCCATGCGTGCTGTGCGGCTGGCGTTGCTGTGTCTGATCGGCTGGGCGGGTTTGGTCCCGCAGGTGAGCGGCGGGGACCTGTTCGAGGTGTATTACCCGCCGTCGAGCCAGCCGGGGGAACTGGTGCTGGGGGTGACCTACACCGTCTGGATTCCCGAGGGGCGGGAACCGTTGCGGGGGGTGATTGTCCATCAGCACGGGTGTGGGACGGGAGCGTGCCGGGGGGGAGCGACCGCCGCCTACGACCTGCACTGGCAGGCGTTGGCCCGCAAATGGAACTGTGCCCTGCTGGGACCTTCGTACCATCAGCAAGATTCCGAGAACTGCCGGCTGTGGTGTGATCCGCGGAATGGTTCGGACGGCACATTTCTGCGGGCGTTGACCGACCTGGCCCGGGCCAGCGGCCGGCCCGAACTGACCACCGTCCCCTGGTGTCTGTGGGGGCACTCTGGCGGAGGGTTCTGGGCGAGCCTGATGCAGACACTGCATCCCGAGCGGATCGTGGCGATCTGGTTTCGGTCGGGGACAGCCATTGAGGCGTGGGAGAAGGGTGAGATTCCCCGTCCCGAGGTTCCGGAGGCCGCGTTTGGCATTCCCTGCGTTGTGAACCCGGGGGTGAAGGAGCGGGACGATGCCCGGTTCCGGGGGGCCTGGACGGGGGCCGAGCGGATGTTCCAGTTCTACCGGTCGAAAAACGCGCCGATGGGCATGGTGCTGGATCCGAAGTCGGGGCACGAGTGTGGGGATTCGCGCTACCTGGCGATTCCATTTTTCGATGCCTGTCTGTCGCTGCGTCTGCCGGTGCCCGGGGCTGCCGACAAGTCGCTGCGCCCGATCGACGTGGAGGCCGGTTGGCTGGCCCCGTACCTTGCGGGAACGGCCCGGCCGGCGGCTCTTTACGAGGGGGAACGGCTGCAGGCGACATGGTTGCCGAGCCCCGGCGTGGCCGAACTGTGGACGCAGTACGTGTCGCGGGGGGAGATTGCGGACCTCAGCCCCCCTCCGGAACCCCGGGAGTTGGCGGTGGTGCGGACGCCTCGCGGCGCACGGCTGAGCGGGACGGCGGCTGCCGATTTCGAACCCGGGCTCGCGGGATTTGTGATACTGCGGGACGGCCAGGAGATTGCCCGGATTCCGGAGAAGCCGGTCGGCCGGTTTGGCAAAGGGCTGTTCCAGACCATGTCGTATCACGACACGCCCGAGAAGCCGTTGCCGCGGATGGAGTATGTCGATGCGGGGGAGAACCGCTCCGCGACGGCCCGATACGAGATTCAGGCGGTGAACTCGCTGGGGGTTCGATCGACCCCCGTCGGAACCCGATAGAGGACGAATGGCGCGACCCGGTGAAGGGGACGGTCGCTGGGCCCCCTTGACCTTGGGGGGCCGGCCTCAAAATGCGATGTGCGAAGACGATTGAACAAAAACGGGGCCACCCCCAGCAGGGAGCGGCCCCGTTTTTTATGCGGCTTGGTTGCAGACCGTAGCGCGGCAGGTTCGGAATGTCCGACGCCACCCCGACGCGGCTACCGCCGTTGTGCGGGGTGTGCCAGCGAGAGCCAGGCTCCGTCCTGCTGGCTGCTGGCGACGCACTGCTGGATGAAGTTCATGCCATCGACGCCGTCCGCAATGTTGGGATAGACGGTGTCGCTGAGGGAGAACGATTCCCCACTGGCGCGCTTGACCATGTCGTCGTAGGCACCGCGATAGATGTTGGCGAACGCCTCGAAGAACGCTTCGGGGTGTCCCGAGGGGAGGCGGCAGGCGGCCTTGCCCATGTCGTTCATGAAGGGGGCGTTCGGGTCGCGGGTGTACATCGCGTGCGGAGAGCCGTTGCGGCGCACGATCATCACATTCGGTTCTTCCTGCCGCCACGACAGGGCCCCCAGGGTTCCGTCGATCTCGATCGACAGGTCATTCTCGCGGCCGTGGGAAATCTGGCTGGCGGTGACGGTTCCCAAGCCGCCGTTCTGGAAGCGGATGACGGCATGGCCGTAGTCGTCGAGGGCCCGCCCCGGTTCGAACACCTTGAGGTTGGCCGAGACCTTGTCGGGCAGCAGGCCGGTCATGTAGCGGGCGAGGTTGTAGGCATGGGTGGCGATGTCGCCAAAGCAGCCGGCGGCACCCGACTTGGTGGGGTCGGTGCGCCAGGCGGCCTGCTTCTGCCCCGACTCTTCGAGCCGGCTGCGGAGCCAACCCTGGATGTAGAATGCCCGCACGGCCTGAATATCACCCAGTTCGCCGTTGAGGATCATCTGCCGGGCCTGCCGCACCAGCGGGTAGCCGGTGTAGTTGTGGGTGACGGCGAAGACCGCCCCCGACGATTTGGCGAGCTGGTGGAGTTCTTCGGCCTGGGCGAGGTCGAGGGTGAGGGGTTTGTCGCAGATGACGTTGAACCCGCCGGCCAGCGCGGCCTTCGCGAGGGGGAAGTGGGTGTGGTTGGGAGTGGCGACGGTGACGAAGTCGATCCGCTGGTCGGCCGGGAGGGCCTTCTCGGCGGCGATCATCTCGTCGACCGAACCATAGGCGCGGGCCACGGGAACATCGTACTCGGGGGCGACCGACTTGGACTTGGCCGGGTCGGACGAAAAGGCTCCCGCCACGAGGGAGGCGCGGTTGTCGAGAATTGCGGCGGTCACATGCACGCGACCAATAAACGCCCCCGGGCCCCCCCCCACCAGGGCCATTCTCAGTTTCCGGTTCAGCTTGCCATTGGTCGACATCGAAGCGCTCTCCTGGGACGAAGGTCGGTGAAGCCCGCAGAATAGTGCTGGGTTGCGGGTTTCTCAACCGATGGTGTCGGGCCTGGTGACTCGCGTTTCAACCGGAAAGAACGGCTGGCGGCCCCCCCGCCGCACGGAGCCCGGTGGGGTTGCACCGGGAACTGGTGTGCGCCGCTGCAAGGAAGAGGATTCTTCGCTCGTCAATCGTACGTACAGACCGGGAAAGATTGACTTGGCTGCCGATTTGCGTCAGAGTTTTTTGATATGAACACGTCGCGCGCTGTGCAGATTTTCTCCGTTCTGGTGGCACTGTTTGGGGGCCTGGTCCACGGGCCAGCGGTCTGTTGGGGATTCGAGCCCGACCGGGCCGAGCAGGAACGGTTTTTCGAACAGCAGGTTCGCCCGATCCTGGTTGAGAAATGCCTTGGTTGCCATGGTGCCGAGAAGCAGCAGGGGGGGCTGCGTCTCGACTCGGCGGCGGCGTTTGCCAAGGGGGGCGACTCGGGCCGCCTCGTGGAGGGAGAGCAGGTCGAGCAGAGTCTGCTGCTGGAGGTGCTCTCGTACCAGGGAGACATCAAGATGCCCCCTTCGGGTCCGTTGCCGGCGGAGCAACTGGCGACGCTGCGCGACTGGGTGCGGCAGGGGGCGGTGTTTCCGGCGGGGCCCTCCGCGACGCTGGCCTTGCCGGCCTCGCCCGAGGGGATCGCCGCCCTGCGGGGGAGCCACTGGGCCTTACAGCCACTGCGCGCCCCGACTCTGCCCGCGTCGACCTGGAATGACTGGGAAGCGGGACCGATTGACCGGTTTGTCGCGAGCCGACTGCAGCAGGCCGGCTTGACTCCGGGGGTCAAGGCGGAACGTGCGCAGCTGTATCGCCGTCTGTCGTTTGATCTGCTGGGGTTGCCCCCGACGATGGCGGAGCTGCAGGCGTTCGTGGCGGACCCGGCTCCCGATGCGTGGGAGAAGGCGATTGACCGGATGTTGGCATCGCCGCAGTATGGCGAACGGTGGGGACGGCTCTGGCTCGACGTGGCCCGCTATGCCGACACGAAGGGGTACGTTTTCACCGAGGAGCGGCGCTATCCCTTTTCTTACACCTATCGCGACTACGTGATTCGCGCCTTCAACCGCGACCTGCCTTACGACCGCTTTTTGCAGGAACAGATCGCCGCGGATCAGCTTGATGTCCAGGATGACAGAACAGCGTTGGCCGCTCTGGGATTCCTGACGCTGGGACGTCGGTTCGGGAACAACCAGAACGACATCATCGACGACCGGATTGACGTGGTGACGCGGGGGCTGATGGGGTTGGCGGTCGGGTGTGCCCGGTGTCACGATCACAAGTACGACCCGATTCCCACGGCTGATTACTACAGCCTGCATGGGGTCTTCGCGAGCAGTGTTGAGCCGGGAGACCTGCCGCTGATTGGCAATCCGGAAGCCGGGGCGGCGTACGACGCCTACGTGGCCGAGTTGAACAAGCGGGAACAGGTGGTCAACGAATTTCTGAACAGCAAGCGGGCCGAGATGCTGGACCAGTTGCGGGGTCAGACTCTCGATTACCTGGTCGCGGTGGCGCGGCGGGATACCTCTCCGATTCCCGAGCGGATTCGCCTGCTGCTCGATCCGAAGGATCTGCGGGGGGAGCTGATCACGCGGTGGCGGAACTATCTGATGGCCACCAGGACGGCCCACCATCCCGTGTTTGCCCCATGGAACCGGTTGTCCGAACTGCCCGAGGCGGAATTCGCGGCCCAGGCGGCGGCCTACCTGGCGACGTTGAAAGCCGAGCCGGCGGCCGACGCCCCCCGGATCAACCCGCGGGTGCGCGAGAAACTGGCCGCGCTGGAGCCGAAGTCTCTGGTGGATGTGGCTGTGGCCTACGGGGAACTGTTGCTGGATGTGCAGCGGCAGTGGGTCGAGTCGCAGAAACCGGCGCCAGCCGCGGAGGGACAACCGGTTCCCGAACGGCCGAAGGCGCTGCCGGAGGCCGACGCGGAGGAGTTGCGGCAGGTGCTCTATTCGGACCAGGGGCCGTGGGGGGTTCCGCCGGAGGAGCTGCGGCGGCTGTTCGACCGGGCCGCCCGCAACATGTTGACCGAGTTGCGGCGCAAGGTGGATGAGTGGAAGGTGACCGCGGTGGCGGCGCCTCCGCGGGCGATGGTGCTGAACGACGCTCCGCAGCCGGTGGCCGCACGCATTTTGATCCGGGGGAATCCCGGACGGCCCGGGGAGGAGGTGCCCCGGCGGTTTCTGCAGGCGATTCCCGAGGCGGGGGGGGTGTTCGCCCAGGGGAGCGGACGGCTGGAACTGGCTCGCGCAGTGACCAGTCCCGCGAACCCGCTGACACCGAGGGTGTTGGTGAATCGTGTCTGGATGCATCACTTTGGCAATGGGCTGGTGCGCACGCCGGGAGATTTTGGGATTCGCGGCACGCCCCCCACGCATCCGGAGTTGCTCGATTATCTGGCGTCTCGGTTTGTTGCGAAGGGTTGGTCGCTCAAAGAGCTGCACCGGGAGATTTTGTGTTCGGCGACCTATCAGCAGTCGAGCGCCGACCGGCCGGAGGGGGTGGCGGTGGATCCCGAGAATCAATGGCTCTGGAAGATGAATCGGCGCCGTCTCGATTTTGAAGGGTTGCGGGACAGCCTGTTGGCGGTGGCGGGTACGCTCGATGGAGAGATGGGAGGGCGGGGTGTCGATGTGTTCAAGGCTCCGTTCAGCACGCGGCGGACGGTCTATGCCTTCATCGACCGGCAGGATCTGCCGGGGACGTTTCGGACGTTTGATTTTGCGAGTCCCGATGTCAGCACGCCCCAGCGTCCCCAGACACTCGTGCCGCAACAGGCGTTGTATGGATTGAATTCGCCGTTTGTGATTGAGTTGGCGGCTCAGGCCGCCCGGCGGGCGCAGGCCGGGGTGGCGGCGGCACACCCGGCGACCGACACGGTGAGCCGGTTGATCGCCGAAGTGCAGGCGCTGTACCAGGGGGTGTTGACCCGTCCCGCGAGTGCTGGGGAGTTGAGCCTGGCGTTGTCTTTCGTGACGGAGCAGGCGGTGACGGAGCAGGCCGAAGCCGGACCCCGGAACGGCCTGTCGCCCCTGGCGCAACTGGCCCAGGCGCTGATGCTGTCGAACGAATTTGTCTTCGTCGACTGAGAGCCGGGTGCGGCAGCGCGCGGGCTGGTTATCAGCCCGTTGGGGCTGGATCTGAGTTGCGGCCGATCGGTTTCCGCACCGCCCAGCGAGGCCGTTCGGCACTCCGGATTCGGGTCGGTCTGGGCACGCCTGACGGGAGTGGGCGCGGCTCGTCAGCCAGAGGTGGCATGGGATTTGCCCGAAAGAGTCGTTGAGAGAGCCGACTGGTGACGTTCCGGCGTTCGGGAACGACTTGCCGGTGGGGGTTTCGCGAACCTGTGGCGGTTTGAGGCGGGTGAGAAAACGCGGGAGTTCGCGCAGTTGTTTGGCACGGATGCTGAAATCCACTGCAGCCATGGGTCGTGAGGGACCGGATCGGTCCGTCGTGTTCCACGAGAAAGCGCTCCGATGACAACAGATCACGACTCGGTGGAATCGCTGACGCGATTCGCCGATTACAGTACCGACGGGTTTTACGACGAGATGTTTCTGCCCGACGGCAATCCCCGGCCGCGGTCCGAATTGCTCGCCTGGAGGCTCAAGACCCTTTCGCCTGGGGAAATGGCGAGCCGGCAGCGGGCGGCAGATCAGGCACTGCTGAACATGGGGATCACCTTCAATGTCTATGGACATGAGCAGGGGACTGAGAAGATCTGGCCGTTCGACCTGGTGCCGCGCATTCTGGAGTCGACCGAGTGGAGCCGGATTGAGGCGGGGCTGCGGCAGCGGATTCGCGCGCTGAACCTGTTCATTGACGACATGTATCATGGGCAGCAGATCGTCAAGGACGGGATCTTTCCCGAGTACATGGTCAAGACCGGACGGAACTTCCTGCAGCAGTGCCGGGGAGTGAAGCCCCCCCGGGGGATCTGGTGTCACATCACCGGGACCGACCTGGTACGTGACACCGACGGCACAGTCTACGTTCTGGAAGACAATCTGCGGTGTCCTTCGGGGGTCTCGTATGTGCTCGAGAACCGCGAAGTGATGAAGCGAACGTTCCCGCAGCTCTTTGAGGGGCTGTCGATTCTGCCGGTCGAGAACTATCCCGAGCAGCTGCTGCGGATGCTGCAGTACATCGCCCCCCCCACCGATGATGAACCGACGGTCGTGGTGCTGACCCCCGGGATCTACAACTCGGCGTACTTTGAGCATTGCTTTCTGGCCCAGCAGATGGGGGTGGAGCTGGTCCAGGGGAGCGATCTGGTGGTGTCGAATGGGTTTGTCCACATGCGGACCACCCGGGGACTGCAGCGCGTGGATGTGATCTACCGCCGGATCGACGACGAATTTCTCGATCCTCTCACCTTCCGGGCCGATTCGTGCCTGGGTGTGCCGGGCCTGATGGATGTCTACCGGGCCGGGCGGGTGGCGCTGGCCAACGCCCCCGGGACGGGGATCGCCGACGACAAGGCGGTCTACGCCTAC
>JBKDUK010000177.1:0-7373 GCA_046339535.1 Planctomycetaceae bacterium
CCTCTGGGAGATCCGCCAGAATCAGGGACGGCTGGGGGTCTTCTGGCACACGCAGGGAAGCGGCAAATCGTTCTCGATGGTCTTCTTCGCCCAGAAGGTGCTGCGGAAGATCCCCGGCAACTGGACCTTCGTCGTGGTCACCGACCGGGACGACCTCGACAACCAGATCTACCGCAACTTCCGCAACTGCGGGGCGGCGACCGAGGAATGCCAAGCCGAGAGCGGCGAACACCTCAAACAACTGCTGACCGAAGACCACCGGTTTGTCTTCACCCTCATCCAGAAATTCGGCACCAAGGAAGGACGGCAGTACCCGAAGCTGAGCGATCGGCAAGACATCATCCTGATGACCGACGAGGCGCACCGGTCGCAGTACGACACGCTGGCGCTCAACATGCGGAACGCCCTGCCGAAGGCGGCCTTCATCGGGTTCACCGGCACGCCGTTGATGGCGGGGGAAGAACAGACCCGCCAAGTTTTCGGCGACTACGTCTCGATCTACAACTTTCGCCAGTCGCTCGAAGACAAGGCGACGGTGCCGTTGTTCTACGAGAACCGGGTTCCCGAACTGCAGTTGACCAACGAGAACCTGAAGGACGATCTGGAAACGCTGATCGATCAGGCCGAGCTGACGGAGGATCAGCAGAAGAAGCTGGAGCGGGTCTTCGCCCGGGAATACCACCTGATCACGCGGGACGACCGGCTGGAGAAGATCGCGGAAGATCTGGTGGCCCACTTCCTCGGGCGGGAACAGGGGGGGAAGGGGATGGTGATCTGCATCGACAAGCTGACGGCGGTGCGGATGTACGAGAAGGTGCAGCGCCACTGGAAGGCGCACCTGGCCGACCTGCAGGCCGAGCTGCCGCTGGCCGACGACACCCGCCGCCCCACCCTCGCAGCCCAGATCGAGTTCCTGAAGACGACCGATATGGCGGTGGTGATCTCGTCGCAGCAGAACGAGGTGGACGAGTTCAAAAAGCGGGGGATCGACATCAAACCGCACCGCGAGCGGATGGTGCGGGAGGATCTGGAAACGAAGTTCAAGAACCCCGACGATCCGTTCCGGCTGGTGTTTGTCTGCGCGATGTGGCTGACCGGGTTCGACGCCCCGTGCGTCTCGACGGTCTACCTCGACAAGCCGATGAAGAACCACACGCTGATGCAGACGATTGCCCGGGCGAACCGGGTCTTCCGCGAGAAGTACAACGGCCTGATCGTCGACTATGTGGGGGTGTTTCGCGACCTGCAGCGGGCCTTGTCGATCTACGGGGCGGCCGAGGGGGGCGACGGGCAGCCGGGGGACAGCCCGATCCAAAGCAAAGACGAACTGGTGGCGGCCCTCAAAGTGGCCCTGGCCGAGGCGCTGGCGTTTTGCGAGGAACGGGGGGTGGTGCTGACCCCGATTGTGGAGTCGACCGGATTCCAGCGGATTGCCCACCTAGAAGACGCGGCCACCCGGCTGGTCGACAAGACGGTTGCCGACGCGGTCGATGATTCGGTCGAGAAGATCATCGTCAACGACGAGTTGAAGAAGCGGTTTTTGTCGCTGGTCGATCACGTGGTGCGGGTCTACAAGGCGATTCTGCCCGACCCCAAAGCGAACGAGTTCGCCCCGCTGAAGACCTGCCTGGCGGTGCTGGCCGAGAAGATCCGGGGGTTTGGTCCCGAGGTCGATATTGGCGAAGTGATGGAGCAGGTGGAGCAACTGCTGGACAACTCGATCGCCACGATGGGGTATGTGATCCACGCGACCGAGAAGACGTCGCCGATCGATCTGGGGGAGATCGACTTCGAGGCGCTCAAGGAGCACTTTGAAAAGTCACGCAAGCGAACGGAGGCCGAAAAGCTGAAGGGGGCGATTCAGCGGAAGCTGGCCGAGCTGGTGCGGAAGAACAAGACCCGGGTGGAGCTGGGGGAGAAGCTGAAGAAGCTGATTGACGAGTACAACAAGGGGCAGGATGTGGACGGGTTCTTCGCGAAGCTCTTGAACTTCGCCCGGGAACTGACGGCCGAGGAACGCCGGGGGGTGGCGGAGCAGTTGAGCGAAGAGGAACTGGCGGTCTTCGACATTCTGACGCGGCCCGCCCCGGAGATGTCGGCCGCCGAGCGGAAGCAGGTGAAGGAGGTGGCCCGCAAGCTGCTGCAGACACTGAAGCAGGCGAAGCTGGTTCTCGACTGGCGGCAGCGCCTGCGAACCCGGGCCGACGTGCTGGCGACGGTCAAAACCATCCTCGACGACCTCCCCCGGGTCTACACGAAAGAACTGTACGAAGAGAAGTGCGACACGGTCTGGCAGCACGTATACGACAGTTATTTCGGGGAGGGGGAGAGTGTTTATGGGCGGGTTTGAGAGGGGGGGTGTCATAGGGCGCCGAAAGAGGACCAGGAGCCAAGAGCCCACGAGGTGTGCTTTTGCGAGTGTGCGGCAGAGTTTAAGACACCTGGTAGACGCGCTGATGGTGAACCGTCTGGCGATGCTTAAAAGACTGGGAATTTAGTCGTAAGCAGCGGCGTATAATCAAAGACTAGGTCAGCAATTGCAACGGCCGTCGTGATGGGTTCGCGGCGACAGTTCCCAAAGCGATGAGCGCCTCCAAGTTCCTGCTGAAGCAGGAGGTCTCTCGCGACCAGTTGGGAAGAGCCAGTTCAACAGCTCGAACGCGGCGGACAGCCTTGCACGCTCATGGCGCTGGTCGACGAACTGACGCGACTCAAACGCAATATCACATTCTCCGGCCACTGTATGGAAGCCGACTCGAAAGGCGATTAGTGTCAGGCTCTCGCCGTGTAACTAGGCCGCCGCACGCGACGACATTTTTTCCCCAGTTGTCAAACTAACCTTACGTGGAATGGCGACTGTTTTGATGAGTACCTCTTGCTCTATGCAGAAATTCTCGTTGTTATGCAGGGATTGATGTGGCCGACAGCGAGCGTAAGCGATTCTAATAACTCGCAGCTGATTCTTGTGCGTGCATCGAAGAATGGCATAAACTAAGACGAACGTTTGTGGCAGACCACTCAGAAACAAGTTGTGAAGCGGGGTTCCAGTGTACCTCAGTCGAATCGTCATTCGGGGATTTCGCAATTTTGTGCATCTTGACGTTCCAGTCGAGGACAAGGTGACCTGCGTCGTCGGTGAGAACAATACTGGGAAAACGAACTTGGTTTTCGCGATACGTCTTGCAATTGACGGCGGCCTTTCCTCGACTTACCGCAATTTGATGCCTGAGGATTTCTGCTCCGGTGCGGACATCAGCACTCCTCAGCAGATCATGGTCTCTCTGGAGTACAAAGCATTCACCGCGAAACCGTCGGAGGAAGGGATGCTGATGCACTGCGTCGTCAGCCCCGATTTGGCAAGAATCACTTATCGTTTCCGGCCTCGGCGAGAAATCATCGAAGCGATCAGAGCAAAGAAGCATCCGGGAACAGGTTTGACAATTGAAGACTATCGTTATGAAATTCGGGGTGGCGGCGCGATTGATCCGGCCACCGCCTGTTGGAGCGACGATTTCGGCACGTGGGTGAGCTTCGAAGATCTACAACAGAGCTATCTGGTTGTTTTCATGGAACCGCTACGTGACGTGGAGCAGCGGCTGCGGCAAGCTCGATCCTCTCCGCTCGCGAAATTATTGACGACGGCGGACATTCCGGAGGCCGAACAAAAGGTGCTAGTCGATTGCCTCATGAAAGCAAACGACACGATCTCTTCCAGTACGACGATCTCGGCTGTGGGGACTTCGATCAAGAGCTCGATGGACTCGACGGCTGGCAAAGCATTCACGATGGACGTTGCCCTTGGCATGTCCTCGCCCTCGTTCGCGGACATCTCGCGAAGCCTGACAGTCTTACTCTCGAATGCTGCCGTGCAGAAATTCGAGCCGGGGCGTAATGGGCTCGGGCTAAACAACATCCTCTTCATTAGTATGTACGTCACGTTCTTCGCGCGCCGCGTCAAAGAGGCGAAGACATCAGGACAGCTGCTCATCATCGAAGAACCGGAAGCGCACCTCCATCCGCAACTTCAGCGGGTACTTTTCAAGTCGCTACAGGCTCACCAAGCGCAGACCCTCATCACGACGCACAGCACACATATCACGTCTCAAGCCCCGCTCGCGTCATTAATTGTGTTGACAAACGACGGGACGGTTGAGACCAAGTCGGCGGTAGGGACGAGTAACCCAAAACTCACTGACAAGGAACGAGCGGACCTGGAGCGATACCTCGACGCTACCCGTTCGACGCTGCTTTTTGCCCGGAAAGTCATCTTGGTTGAGGGGCCGGCTGAATTATTCCTCATCGCCCCTCTCGTAAAGACTGTGCTCAAAAAAGATCTCGACGAAGAGGGCATCTCAGTCATTCCGATCCACGGCGCGCATTTTGAGCCTTATACAAAGCTGTTCGGGCCGGATGCGATTGAGAAGAAGTGCGCGATCATCACCGATGGTGATTCCCAGAATGAAAAACCGGAAGTGGATATTGATCCCGCCGATGCAGCTGATGGTCCAGCAACGCCTGCGGCGGGTAAGCCGAATCGGATCGACAAACTCAGGACCATGGAAAATGCATTTGCTAGGGTGTTCGTTGGCAATACGACGTTCGAAATGGAGCTAACGGATGTGGGGACGCTGGAAATGTTCTCGGCCGCTTGTGAAGAACTGGGGGCATCAACGAGTTCCGCATTTCTAAAAAGACTCGCGACGGACATTGGCGATGCGACGACGCTCACACGAGAACAGACGCAGCGACTCGAAAAAGCGAAAAACTGTGTGCTCAATGCATCAAAGCGGTTCCAGAAGGGGAGGTTCGCTCAAGTCGTGTCAAAGCATGCGGCTCTGGCAACATCGCTTCCTGAATACATCAAGAATGCCATCGACTGGGTAACGAAATGATCCCCCTCACCGATGAGCAAAAGAACGCGGTGGAGTACCCCGACACCCTCTGCCTGACGTCGTGTCCGGGAAGCGGGAAGACGCGAACCATCATCGCGAAACTTCAACGTTGCATCGACGAAGTGAGGGACACACCTCGGAAGATCGCTTGCATCACCTTCACGAACACCGGTGTTAATGAGATTGAGGCACGGCTCCGGACGTATGGCGATAGAGATGATCTAGATATCTGCGAAATTTCGACGATCCATTCGTTCTGTCTGAATTACGTCCTGCGCCCATATGCCCACCTAATCCCCGAGCTTAAGCCGGATTGGGTAGTCATCACGAGTGACGACGAGTGGTTCAATGCTGTCGTTGACGAACTCAAAAAGAAGTACGACATCAAACAAAGCCTAACTGATCGGTTCGATGGCCTTCAGAGGCAGTTCCCAGACAAGATCCCGACAAACTCTGGCCTTCCGCAAGCAGCTGTTAAAGAGTTCTTCGCGAGAGCGGATGCCGAAAGCAAGGTAACACTCGGCGACATCGTCTTCTTCGCCACGAAACTCGTTCATGACAATCCCTTTATAGCCAGTGCCCTTGCGAGCCGGTTCGCCTGGTTCATTGTGGATGAATTTCAGGATACGACTGTCAATCAAGCGCTACTGCTATATGTCGTTTTCCGACATGGGAGATCGAAAGTCTTTTTTGTTGGCGATCCGAATCAGTCGATTTTAGGCTTCGCTGGTGCCCGTCCAGGCCTTATGGCGGAATTTGCCAAACGCGTCCAAGCAAAGTGCGATCTTCATTTGACGGGGAATTTTCGCAGTTCGAAGTTCATAGTGAACAATGCAGAGCTTCTGTGCCCGTCAAATCCCAAAATGATTGCGGTCGGAGAAGACAGGGACTTCCATATTCCTCCGAAATACGTCCACTGTGCCACTCCGATCGAAGGCGTGTTCGAGCACTTTTTACCAACACTCGACGAAGTCGGCATTCCTCTTGGAAAAGCTGCAATCCTCGCTCCGTGGTGGACAGACCTGCTTGCGCTGGGACGGGAATTGCGCCAGCGGCAAATTCCGATCATTGGACCTGGTGCACGGCCGTATAAACGCTCCCACGAGTTCACGCACCTGTCAGAAGCCCTGTCAGCCTATCTGATGACAGGGGATGCGGAGGCTGCGGCCAGAGTACAAAAGGCACTATTATTCACCCTCTCGATCATCGACGAAGTGAAGCCGCGGCAAATCTACCGATTCGCCGGACGACGAGTCATCTTTAGGCTAATCCTTGAGGCAAAGGAGATACTCGCTGAGTACGAAGGGATTGTGGAGTGGCTTCTACACTTGGCTGCCGCCTGCGAAAGCATTTTGATCGAAGAAGAGATGCTCACGCCTAGTCACCGTGGAGTATTGACAAAGTCTGCGGTCGGCATGCTCTCCGACATGAAAAAGCACAATGTCGACTTGGCGAACATGGCGGCAAGCGAACTCGGGATGGTCGCCGTTCCCAGCAACTGTCTAAATCTGATGACGATGCACAAATCGAAGGGAAGCGAGTTCGAAGCTGTAGCGGTTATCTGCGTACATGAAGGCCGCGTTCCGTACTTCGCCACGTCGCATGATCAGTCTGAAGTAGACCAATCTCGGCGGCTTCTGTATGTCGCGGCGACTCGGGCAAAAAAAATTCTGATGTATTTCACAGACCAAAAAAACCCCAAAAACACACCATCACGTTTCCTAAAAACACCTTTCCTTGGAATGTGCTAGGCAGGCAACTCGTTTCCGCTAAGTGCATGTAACCGGGGACAGATACATATTCAGACAACACTGGGGACTTGCTGCCAGCATTAAGTTACTGTGGACAGCTCCGCGGGTCGCGACTTCAACTCGCCCGGTGCAACTTGGCGCGGCCCGCCGCACGGGAATGTGCGTGGGTAGCGAACAGACACGGACTTATGGGGAAATCCGTGGCCCTGTCGGTGCAAGTGGGCTGCGGATTGTGTGTGTGACTCGCAGGCTGGAAGCCTAACGCCTTGAGGGACGTAAAAAGGGGACGGGTACACATTTCCACCACACTGGGCATTCGACCGGTGATCGGGTCTTGTAAGCCGAGGAGAGTGTCGCCAGTTTGAATCACTCGGCGCGACGCGAAGCCATCCACCAGACCAGGGATTGTTCGGGAGCCTAACGGACACGGACTTAAACGAAAGTCCAGGGGCTACTCGAAGGGAGTCGTCCGCGCTGGTCCGGATGAACCGGACTTTCTGGCACCATTTTCGCGGTGCAGGCGTTGTTGGGAGGGTTGGAACAAGGGGTGCGGCCGGAGGCCGAGAGAGTTGAGCAGGGGAAACTCGAGCAGTCGAGACGACTGCCTTTGTCCGCGGCTGGTGCGAGGCCAAGTCGATGGTGCGCGCGACGTTCCGGGCGAGGAGGAATTGTTGGCCCGTTGGGCCGGCGGACGACGTGGTCGGGGGGGACCTTTCCCGGCCCGCTGGGC
>JBKDUK010000178.1:0-14724 GCA_046339535.1 Planctomycetaceae bacterium
GGATGAGTGTTCGCCCCACGTTCAACGCCCGCGACCTCCAGGTCGCTGATCCCCACGTCTCTGATCCGGCGTCTCCCGGGCACCACTCCGGCAGCCGACGGCGTTTTCTGAAGACCAGTTCGCTGGCAAGTCTTGCCGCGGGGCTGTCGCAGGTGCTGCGGGCCCGCGCGGCGTCGTCGGCCTCCCGCGTCGACCGGACCGACACTGCGGTCATCCTCGTCTGGCTGACGGGGGGGCTGTCGCACATGGACACCTACGACCTCAAACCCGAATCCCCCCTCGAATACCGGGGCGATTTTTCGTCGATCACCACGCAGGTCCCCGGCATCGACGTGGGAGAACTGCTGCCCCGCCATGCGGCGATTGCCGACAGGTTCTCGCTGATCCGCTCGGTCTCACATGGATTCGGCGATCATGACGGAGCCCACAAACGGGTGCTGACCGGCCGCATTCCCAAATCGGCGGTGGGGTTTGTGAACGACGCCCCGTCGGTCGGCTGCATCGTCAACAAACTGCGGGAAGGGGTTCACCCCGACATGCTGGCCTTCACCTCGGGACAGCGGGCCGATACGAATGCCGACAGTTACTCGCAGGGAGCGGGTTACCTCGGCAAGTCGTACGAACCGTTTCTGGTCGGAGGAGACCCGAGTGATGAGAAGTGGTCCGTTCCCAACCTGTCAGTCGTGCCCGAGTTGACCCCGCGGATGACCGACCGCCGGGGGCTGCTGACGCAGTTCGACCGGATCCGCCGCGAGATCGACCGCAACGGCAGCCTTGCCTCAACCGATCATTTCCACCAGAAGGCGTTCGGCCTGCTGACGAGCGACACGGCCCGGCGGGCGTTTGACATTTCGCAGGAAGCTCCCGCCGTGCGCGACCGGTACGGACGCAATCCGTATGGACAGCAGGCACTGCTGGCCCGCCGGCTGATCGAGGCGGGGACCAGTTTCGCCAACGTGGTGATGGAGCATCCCGGCGGTGCCAGTCCCCCCGACACGGTCTACAACTGGGACTGCCACGCCGTGAACTGCCACGTCTTCAACGACGCCCGCTGGCGGTTTCCTCCGTTCGACTGGGCGGTCTCGGCCCTCATCGAAGACCTGTATGCCCGCGGGCTCGACCAGCGGGTGCTGCTGGTGGTGACGGGCGAATTCGGGCACACGCCGCGAATCAGCTACCAGAAGGGGACGGGGACAGGCGTGATGCAGCCGGGGCGCGATCACTGGCCGCAGGCGATGTCGATTCTGGTCTCGGGGGGTGGCCTGCGGATGGGGCAGGCGATTGGCTCGACCAACCGGCTGGGCGAAGTGCCCCACGACCGGCCGCTGTCACCGAATGATCTTTGGGCGACGGTCTACCGGCACCTGGGGATCGACACGCAGCAGACCTTCCCCGACCACTCGGGCCGGCCGCTGCCGATCCTGCCCGATGGGGAGCCGATCCGGGAGTTGATTCACGGGTAGGGCATTTCGACGAGTTTCCCCTGTGGATCCGTGGAGACAGGTCGGAAGGGACCGGTTTTTCACGGACAGGTTGAAAACCTATCCTACGAACGCTGGGGCCGTGATTTGAGGGGGTACTGGACCACCTGATTGGTACGGGCGGAGAGGAGGCAGGCTTCGCACAATTTGACCGCGGCCCGGCTTTCGGCACATCCGAACTTCGGTGGCCGTCCCTCGCGGATGCTGTCGAACAATTCGCGGATCACGCCGATGTGGGGGAACAGCCGGATGGCAGACTTCGGCTCTTTCAGGTCACCGAACCGTTCGGGGGGCCTGCCCGCTCTCTTCGAGCGTCCTCGTGCCGTACACGAACGGCTTGTGTTCTCCAGCCGATGGAAGTCCGTCTTCGGTTGCATCCTGTGGCTTCGTGGGATGTAGGCCGGTTGTCACTTCAACTCCCAGCTTACTCTGCCGTGCACAAGATACACTTCCTCCCCCCACGGCCTCCCTCGCCCCCTTCTGTCGAGCCTGAGCCATCAGCCCCTTTTTGATTTTGATCCCCACTTTTTTGCACAGATTCGCGTGACGAATATTGTTTTTTCTATCCAATTTTCCTATCACGAAGAACGGTGAGAGACAAATCTTCGCCGTCCGGTTTCAGGTTGTTCATCAAGAGGCTGTCATGTTCACACGATCGCTGTGCGTCCTGTTGTCTGGATGGTTGGTCGGGCTCCTCACACAGACCGCTTCCGCTGTTGTCATAACGAACTTTAACTTCGCGGATTATGGACCTGTCAGTCCTCCCGCCGCCCTGAACACCCTGCCGGTCCACGGCTGGGCGGAAACGGGTGCCGGGGGACACTCCCTCGTCGGCCAAACGTTCGGCGCCTGGAGCCGGGGGGTCAACGGGGTTCTGCTGACGACGGTGGGAGAGGGAATCCGACAAAAGATCACCGGATTTACGGTCGGTCCAACCTATCTGATTGAGAACGACTACGCGCAGACCCAGACCCCCTTGCATCCGACTGTCTCCGTGAAGGTTTTTGACGGCGATTCGCTCGATCCTGTCCACCTGCTTTCCAGTTGGGATTACACTCTCGACGCAAACCGCTACGGTGATGGCAACCTTGAGAGCAAATATGTTGGATTGGTCACCCCGGTCACCGACACAGTCACGCTGCTGTACACCCTGAAGGCAAAAGACGGTCCGAACGATCTCGGTCCCATTCTGTTTTACACGACTGCTGAGGTATGGACTCCCGAACCCAGCAGTGCCATCCTGCTGCTGGGGGGGGTGGTCTCACTGTTCGCTTTCCGGCGGCGGCGCTGATTCTCCTTCTCGACTTCCTCGTCGATACTCTGTCAGAGGGCAACCCGCTGTTTGCGCAGCGGGTTGGCTGGAACTGGACCGTTGCGGAACTGTCTGCAGATCGGTCGGCCAGCGCTGTGGGGGCTTCCCGGGAATTGCCGGTGACTCAAGCTCTCGACCTGTGGGGGACAACCCGCTGGGCTCCGACAGGGAGATCGGGCTGAACGGTGCGGTCGACACCGTCCTCACTTTAACGGCAGACGCACGACCTGGTTGGTGCGGGCGGAGAGCAGGCAGGCTTCGCAGAGTTCGACCGCGGCGCGGCCTTCGGCACCTCCCACCTTCGGCGGCCGCGCCTCGCGGATGCTGTCGACGAATTCGCGAATCACGCCGATGTGGGGGAACAGCCGGATGGGGGACTTGGGCTCTTTCAGATAATCGAACCGTTCGGGGGTCATGATCCGTTCCCAGGTGTCTCCCAGCGAGACATCGAGGTACTCGAAGTTTTCGAGGTCGAGCATGCCGTTTTTCCCGACGACCTGGAACCGCACTTCGCTGGAGGGCCAGCCGGGAGCGGGAAACTCGGACGAGATCCACATATGGGCCATCGCCCCGCTCTCAAATCCAATCTGGGCCATCACGCTCTGCGCGGGGGCCTCCAGATCGCTGTAGGAATGCACCTGGGCGAAGACCTGCGTGGCGTTGGACCCGGTCAGCCAGCGCAGGAAGTCGGTGTTGTGCGAGGCGATGCCCATGAAGAGCCCACCCCCTTTGGGATCGAGCATCCAGGGGCGGCTTTCGAACAGTTCCTTCGCCAGGCTGATCGGAAAGCTCGAAATGGTCCGCAGCATCCACAACGGACCCAGCTTTCCGGAATCGATGATCTCCTTCGCCTTGAGGGTGATCTTGCGGAACCGCTCGGTCTGCACCACCGCGAGGTTCACCCCGGCACTCTGGCAGGCGGCGATCATCGCGTCGCACTCGGCCACCGTGGGAGCCATCGGTTTTTCGGCCAGCACATGTTTCCCCGCCGCGGCTGCCGCCCGGGTCAGTTCCAGCCGGTTCTGGTCGGGGGTCGCCAACACCACCCCTGCCACATCAGGCCGGGCCAGCAGTTCTTCGTAACTGGCGGCATGCGGCACTCCATAATCGGCCGCGAGGGACGCAGCCCGCTTGCCGCCGGTCACAGCCGCCAGGCGGGCCCCGGGAATATGCTTCGCCAGCACCTCGGAGTAGGTGAGCCCCATGAAGCCGCTCCCCACCATTCCAATTCCGAGAGATTCCATGGTGACGTCTTTGCGTTGGTCTGAACACGTTGCGAGCGGACGCCAGCCACTCTGGCATCGTCGGGGGATCTTCCCGGTCGGTTCCGCCAGCGTCAACCAAGAGATGCTGCCGAGGATACGGGTGAGTCACTTTCCAGACCAGCGTCCCCTCGCAGGGAATCGCTCAGCCGCGACTCAGGACGAACTGCCACCGATTTTCCATGATCGTGAACGGTCGCTGAGGGGGTCCCCTCTCACGCCCCTCAGGAATCGGCCAGCCGACAGGTCCACAGGGGCAGGCGACCAGTCAGGTCAACTGGTGTGAGCGGCGTTCGCGGGGCTCCGGCGAAGTCACTGAGAGCACAGACCGCACCCCACCCGTCACAACCTTCGAAGAGGTGGTGTGCTTGCCTGCCCAAAATTGCCAAGCGATAATCAAAGAAGAGCTGTCCGCGGAACAGACGGGGCGGAAGAGGTGGTTCGGAAACCGCTTTGTCGATGACCTCAAGCCGGACAGTGGAGACCGGACACGATGACATCTCCTCCTGAGGTTCCTGGCTCTCGGGCAGACTCATCCGCCGATTCCCACGAACGGTTCGAGCAACTGATCGCGGAATTCCGCCAAGGTTGGCGCGATGGACGGCGGATTCCGATCGAGAACCTTTTGGACAGGGTTGCCCCGCAGGATTCGGAAACCGCACTTCGCAGACTTCTCGCTGCGGAGCTGGAACTTTATCAGGAATCACGCGAGCCAACTGAACTCACCGACTATCAGCGGCGGTTCCCCGAATATTCCAGTCTGGTGACAGAAGTCTTCTCCGAATGGGACGTCGAGGCGACACAGATTGCCCCATCAGTTGATGAGGATGTCGGCCCCGATCAGACAATCCGAGAGACTCCCGCTGCGGACCATCCCGTCCAGAAGACCACGTCGTCCCCGGGGAATTCCGGGGACGATATCACTCCCCCCCAGATCGAGCACTTCGAGATTCGCCGGCGGCTGGGGAAAGGAGGGTTTGGGCTGGTCTACCTCGCGTTCGACCCTCTGCTGCAACGGCAGGTGGCCATCAAGGTGCCACGCCCCGGCCGAGAGCAGGCCACAGCCCGGGCCTGGTTGGAGGAGGCCCGCCTGGTCGCACGGCTCGATCATCCCCACATCGTGCCGGTGTACCAGGTCGGCAGCACCCCCGGGATTGCAGCGTACATCGTCTCGAAGTACATCGACGGCATGACCGTCGAGCAGCGCCTGCGCGCGGGGTCATTCTCGATGGTGGAGGCGGTCCGTCTGGTCCGTGATGTGGCCGGGGCCCTGGACTACGCCCACCATGCCCCCGAGGGGGTGATCCATCGAGACATCAAACCAGCCAATCTGTTGCTGGATCACCAGGGGAAGGTTTTCGTGACCGACTTCGGCCTGGCGATGCGGGATGGCGATGAGGGTCTGCAGACCGGGGCGATGGGGACACCCGCCTATATGAGTCCCGAGCAGGCCAACTTCGAAGGTCACCTCGTCGATGGCCGCACTGACATCTTTTCGCTGGGGGTTGTGCTTTACGAACTGCTCTCGGGACGGCGGCCGTTTACCGGGGTCGAAACCACGGCAGTACTGGACCAGGTACGCCGCTGCAAACCCCGTCCCCTGCGGTATTGGACAGAACGAATTCCCCACCGTCTCGAGGAAATCTGCATCCGGTCGATGGCCCGTCTGCCTGAGGACCGGTATCCGACTGCGGCCGACCTGCGTGATGACCTGCAAGATTGTCTCGACCGTTTCCTGACTCCGCCCGAGTCGCGGGTGGGAGCAGTCCCCGGTTTGTCAGTCGCGCCTCAGGTTCCGGAGACCGCCGTTGCCGGCCCAACGGCGGGGGTGTCGTCCGCCGAGCCCATCGGGCCCGCGTCCGCCGCCCCCAATCGAGAGGGGACTGCAGCCCCAATTGTCCCCAAGGGGTTGCGTTCCTTCGACGAGAACGACGCCGATTTCTTTCTGCAGTTGTTGCCGGGCCCCAAAGATCGTCAGGGACTGCCCCAGGTTCTGCGCTATTGGAAGCAGAAGATCGAGGAACCTGTCGGCGACCGGATGGTTCGGGTCGGACTTCTGTTTGGTCCTTCGGGGTGTGGCAAGTCCTCGCTGGTGAAGGCGGGATTGCTTCCCCGACTGTCCCGCCGGATTCATGTCATTCATCTCGACTCCGATCCCCAGACCACGGAAGCGCGTCTGTTGAAGCGTTTGACTGGCGAGTTTCCGGAACTCCGTGGGCTGGGGTTGACCGAAGGCTTGCGACGGCTGCGCCGCGCCGGGGACCTGGGTGAGGGCCGGAAGCTGTTGATCGTTCTGGACCAGTTCGAACAGTGGCTGAATCATCCCCGGGACGATGAAGGAACCGTATTGATCGACGCCCTCCGACAGTGCGACGGGGAGCATGTGCAGGGACTGTTGCTCGTGCGGGACGATTTCGCCCTGAGCGCGTTCCGCTTCCAGAAGGAACTGGGCATTGAGCAACGGGAAGAGATGCAGCCGGTCGATCTGTTCGACATGGATCATGCTGCTGCGGTACTGATGGCTTGTGGACAGGCCTACGGCAAACTTCCCGCGTCGGCGGCTGACCTGTCGGCCGAACAGCGGCAATTCCTGCAGCGGGCGGTCGATGGTTTGGCCCAGCGGGGACGGGTTGTACCCGTACGGCTCGCCCTGTTCGCCGAAATGTTCAAACACCGTCCCTGGACGCTGGGTGAGTTGGATTCGGTCGGGGGCATCTCCGGAGTGGGTGTGACGTTCCTGGAGGAGACCTTTGCGGCCAGGTCCGCGGCCCCCAACCACCGCCAGCACGCGCGGGGCGCCAAAGCCGTGCTGGGCCAACTCTTGCCCGAGGCAGGGACCGAAATCCGGGGTCACACCTGCAGCCTGTCGGAATTGAAAGATGCCTCAGGATATGGGAATGATCCCGCCGGTTTCCGGGAATTGTTGCGAATCCTGGACGCCGACTTGCGGCTGATCACCCCGGTCGAAAACGACCCGGACGATGCCCAATCGGGGGAATCTCAGGCTCGCCAGACGGGGCAGTATCAACTGACGCACGACTATCTGGTGCCGGCCCTCCGGGAGTGGTTGAATCGGGATCAAAGCCCGGAGGCGCGGGCGAGTCGGCTGTTGGCCGAGAGGACCGCCCTGTGGACCAGCCGTCGGGAAGACCGGCATCTTCCTTCGCTCTGGGAGGAGATCACGATTCGCCGCAGAACCGATCCCCGTCGCCGGTCCGCGGCCGAGCGGGCCCTGTTGCAGCGGTCGGCGCGGTTTCATGCGGTTCGTGGTTTGTTGAGCGTGGCAGGCTTGCTGGTGCTGGGACTTGCCGCCTTGTGGCTGTGGCAAGACCGCCGGCAGCGGACCGCCCTGGCCCTGGTCGAACGGCTGGAGGCCGCGCAGCCCGACGAGTGGAACCGGGTCTTCGAAGAGATCCAGCAAAACGATCTCACCCGCCAGGCCGAACAGCATTTACGGGAACACCTGGACTCGGCGGCGGCTGAGGAGACAGGGCGCGTTCTGAGATTGCGTGTCGGTCTCTGGTCGGCCGCCCGGGATCGGTCCCAGATCCCGCAACTGATCCCCGAGCTTCTGACGGTCTCCAGGGGCGAATTCACGGTCTTGCGGGACCGACTGGCGTCCGGTGTCGGCTCCCCGGAACAGCAGTGGCTGTGGCAGGCAGCGCTGGACCCAGCGCGCAAGCCGCGGGACCGGTTTCAAGCCTCAGCCGCCCTCGCCCGATTCGCTCCCGACGACTCCCGGTGGCCCGAACTCGCCCCCCCGGTTGTTGAACACCTGCTGTCACTCCCCGCTTCGGAACTGGTCGCGTGGCGCCCGCAATTTGACAACGTGCGGAGTGTCCTGGCACGCGAGGTGGTCACACGGCTGCAGAGCGAGGGGTTGGATCCCGCCGTTCGACCAGCGGCGACCGAGACTCTGGCCGACTTCGGTCGCGAACAGGGCGCGCTCGTGGCGGGGGTGATGCTGCACAGCGATCTCCGGACCTTTGAGACCTTGTTGCCCGTCGCAGTGGCCAATCGGGATGCGGCCCTGGACCTGTGGCGAAAAGAGCTCGAACTCCCACCAGATCCCGAGCTGTCCGTCTCTGGCCGCGAACAGCTGGCGAGCCGCCAGGGACGTGCCGCCGCCGGCCTGGCACATCTGGGGGCGGCGTCCGAAGTCTGGCATCTGCTGGCTTTTCAACCACGTGCCGACCAGCCTGATTCGGAGGACCCCAGCCGCCGCACAGAGATCCAGCACAGTTTCGTCGAGTGCCGAGTGGACTACCAACTGGTGGTGGAGGAACTGCGTCGGTTGTTGGTCACTGAACCGGGAGCCGATTCCGGGAATCGCCAAGCCCCCCTGCTGCGCGGTTTGCTGCAGACCTTGGGGGGATACACCCCGCTGCTCTCACCAGCCACGTGCGCCCAACTGACCACGGAGTTGGGTTTGCAGCAGATCTTTGAGACCCACACCGATTCGGGTGTCCATGGAGCCTGCGAATGGCTGCTGCGAAAGTGGGGGGCGGCGGAAGCGATCAAGGCCACCCAGACCCGCCTGGCGCAATCTGGTCCCGGAGGGACTGAACCGCCCCGCGTGGCCCCGGGTGGATGGTTCGTGAATTCCCAGGGGCAGACATTCGCGGTCTTCGGACCCGGCGAATTCTGGATGGGCCTCAGCGTCGGAGACCGTCCCCATTCACAGTATGAAGTGCGTCATCGGCACCGGATTGATCGCCCCTTTGCCATGTCCACTACGGAGGTGACCACGGGGCAGTTCGCCCAGTACGCTCAAGACAAAGGAATTCAACCTCCCGCCAGTCATTGGGGTCCCGCCGAGGATCTTCCCCAGACCTCGATGACATGGTTCCACGCTGTGCAATACTGCAATTGGCTGAGTGCCCGGGAGGGTTTGAATGCCTGCTATCGCATCGACGAGTCGAATGGACAGGTGCAGGTGCAGATGGAGGCCGACTTCATGGATCGTGACGGCTATCGCCTGCCGACCGAGGCCGAGTGGGAATATGCCTGTCGCGCCGGAACCAGCACGAATCGTTTCTATGGAACCAGCAAATCCCGCCTGCGGTCTTACGCCTGGTACCGGGAAAACAGCGTGGATCCCACCCAACCGTTGCCCCCGGAAACCCCCAATGACGAGATTCAGACCGAACTCCAGCGAAGCGCCCGAGCCTGGCCAGTGGGACAACTCTGCCCCAATGAGGCGGGGCTGTTCGACATGCTGGGAAACGCGATGGAGTGGTGCCAGGAACGCCGTGTCGAAATCCCCACGCAGCCAACGCCTCTGTCCACACTGCTCGACACAGAACTTGTTGTGGAACTGGTCCACTCCCGCACTGCCCGGGGGGGAGCCTTCAACTATTCGTCGTCGTACAATCGTTGTTGGTATTCATTCGTACTGCGGCCGGAGATGGCTGACTACACACTGACCTTTCGCCCCGTCCGTACCTGGCGTTGACCAAAGGGGAATTGGCCTCCGGCATTCCAATTGCCCAGCCCCATCCAAACCACATAAACTCTTGCTGATCGTTTCCATCCCGGTCTTGTTGAGGAGCGTGGTCTCTTGCTGACTCGCGTATTGACAGTGTGGCTGCTGGCAGGCTGCGGATTCGTCGTCACGAACCGGGCTGCCAGTGCGCAGAGTGCCGCACCTCTCCGCAGCTCTCCGCCGGCCATCGAGCTGACCCAACCCGAAGCGACCCAGCAGGTGGTGGTGTTGCGGGCGACCGAGGGACGGGAACGGGATGTCACCCGGTTGGCGAACCTGCGTGTCGAGAATCCGCAGGTTGCCACAGTCGACCGGGAGGGCCTGGTGCAACCGCTGGCCGATGGGACGACCCGGCTGATCATCCAGTCGGACGGTGCCGAGACCAGCTTGCCGATCACCGTGAAGGGGCTGACCCAACCGGCCCCCCTCTCTTTCGAGCTGGATATTGAGCCGATCCTGACCAAGGGACGCTGCAACTCGGGGGGCTGCCATGGGAAGGCCGAGGGACAAAACGGCTTCAAGCTGAGCCTGCTGGGGTTTGATGCCGAGTTTGACCACGACGCCCTCACCCGCGAAGCCCGCAACCGCCGGCTGAACACCACCGATCCCGCCCGCAGCCTGGTGGTGCGCAAAGGGGCGGCGGAGGTGCCGAACGGCGGCGGCCGCAAATTGGAAAAAGAGAGCCCCCAGTACCGCCGGCTGGTCCGCTGGATCGCCTCGGGGGCTCCGCTGCAGGTCGAAGGGGAACGGCCGGTGGTGCAGATCGAAGTCGACCCGCCCGAATTGACACTCACTCCGGGCGAATCGCGGCAATTGCGAGTGACGGCGATCGACGCTCAGGGGGGCCGAAAATGCGTGACGATCGAGTCGGACTTTCTCTCGAACGCCGGGCATGTGATCGAGGCCGACCCGCGCGGGATGGTGCGGGCGAGCGACATTCCGGGAGAGGCGGCCATTCTGGTCCGGTATCAGGGGCTGGTTTCGGTCTGCCGGGTCGCCCTGCCCCGTCCGAATCCTCAATTCCAGCGCCCCGCCGAGAAGGGCTTCATCGACACCCTGGTCTGGAACAAGCTGCAGCGGCTGGGGATTCAACCGAGCCCGCTGGTGGAAGACGCCGGCTTCTTGCGGCGGGTCACGCTCGATGTGATTGGCACGCTGCCGACGGCAGCCGAAGCGCGGGCCTTCCTGCAGGATCCCGACCCCACCAAGCGGGCCAAGTGGATCGACAGCCTGCTCCAGCGTCCCGAGTATGCCGACTACTGGGCGATGAAATGGACCGACCTGCTGCGGGCCGACAAAACCCGCATCACTCCCCAGGGAACGGTGGGCCTGTCGCGCTGGCTGCACCGGCAGTTTGCCGAGAATCGGCCCTATGACCAACTGGTGCGCGACGTGCTGCTGGTGCAGGGGCCGGTGCAGTCGGAAAGCCCCGCGGGGTTCTACAAGGCACTCGAGAAGCCCGAAGTGGCGGCCCGGTCGTTCAGCCAATTGTTCCTGGGGGTGCGGATTGAATGTGCCCAGTGCCATCATCATCCCAGCGAGAAGTGGAGCCAGGACGACTACGCAGGACTGGTCGGTTTCTTCACTGGGGTCTCGGTGAAGCCATTGCCCGAGGGGACCGAGGCGGTTGTCTCGCGCGGCGGGGCCGATGCGCCGCATCCGCGCACGGGTCAGCCGGTCGCGGCCCGTCCGCTGGGGGCCCCCGCCCCGGATCTGAAAGTGGCGACTGATCGCCGCCGGCCCCTCGCCGAGTGGGCCACCGCCCCCGACAATCCATTTCTGGCGCGGGCGATTGCGAACCGGCTGTGGGCCCATTACTTCGGCCGGGGGCTGGTCGAGCCGATCGATGACCTGCGGGCGACGAACCCGGCCACCAATGAGCCGTTGCTCGATGCCCTGGCCCAGCATCTGCGGGAGGTGAAGTACGACCTGAAGGCGTTCACCAGGACCCTGTTGAACTCGACGGTGTACCAACTTTCGTCGGAGACCAACGACACCAACGCCACCGACCGGCAGCATTTCTCGCACGCGGTTCCCAAGGCGCTCCCCGCCGAGGTGCTGCTGGATGCCGTGAGCCAGACCACGGGTATTGCCGAGAAGTTCAACGGCTGGCCCGAGGGGATTCGGGCCATCCAGGTGTGGGACAACCGCATGCCGTCTTACTTCTTCCGGATCTTCGGCCGTCCGGTGCGGGCCACGGTCTGCGAGTGCGAGCGGAGCAACGAGCCGAGCATTTCGCAGGCGCTGCACCTGATGAACTCTCCGGAGATTCATGAGAAGCTGACGCACCGGAAGGGGCAGGCGAGACGGTTGGCGCTGGGTCCGTTGCCGCCGGACCAGGTGGCGGCCGAGTTGTACCTGGCGACGTTGTCGCGGCTGCCGACCGAGACGGAACGACCGTTGATTGAAGAGACGTTTGCCGTCCATGGCAGCGACCGCCAGGCGGCGGTCGAAGACCTGCTGTGGGCCCTGCTGAACACCAAGGAATTCCTGTACAACCACTGACAGACCCGGCACAATCGGCAGCAGACTGGGACTGGGTCTCCGCAGCAGCCGATTCACTCCAAGGGCCTGTTTCCCGCCTCTTTCTTTTGCCCGAGCCCCAACCATGCTGAATCTGAGCCTCCCGGGAACCGGAACCCGGTTTTGTGACGGATTGACACGGCGAAACATGCTGCGGGTGGGGAGTACCGGGCTGTTCACCGGCCTGGGTTTGCCGCAGTTGCTGGCGGCTGACGAGACGACCACCGGGCGGCTGGCGCGGGCCAAGGCGTGCATCTTCATCTTTCTGGAAGGGGGCCCTCCCCAGCAGGACATGTGGGATCCCAAGCCCGAGGCACCGGCTGAGATCCGCGGTCCGTTCGCGACCATTCCCACTTCTGTCCCGGGCACGTTCTTCACCGAGCATTGTGCGAACTGCGCGAAGATCGCCCACAAGTTCACCGTGGTGCGCAGTCACAGCCATGCCGACAACGGCCACATGACCGGCTATTACTATGTGATGACCGGTCGCAAGCCGACGTTTCCCGACGGCGAACACCCCATTCCCACCAACGAGCTGTATCCCTCACTGGGTTCGTGGGTGGCGCGGGAACTGGGGCCTCGCGGGCGGGTACCCGCCTACATCAACATGCCGCATCCGATGTCGGCGGGGGGGCCAGGCTTTTTGGGGGCCGAGTACGCCCCGTTTGTGATCGAAGCCGATCCCAGCCAGCCCGATTTCGAGGTCAAGGATCTCTCGGCGGTGACGGGGCTGTCGAGTCTGCGGTTGGCACAGCGGCAGAAACTGTTGGCGGGGCTGGACCAGAACCGCGCGCGGGGAGGCCGGGCGGCGGCGATGGCCACTTATTACCAGAAGGCCAACGCCTTGATGCAGTCGGCCGAAGCCCGCGAGGCGTTCCGCATCCAGGCCGAGCCCGTTGAGCTGCGCGAATCGTACGGGATGACGCAGATTGGCCAATGCAGCCTGCTGGCCCGCCGGCTGGTCGAGGCGGGCTGCCGCTTCGTGGGGATCGACGCCCCCGGCTGGGACGTGCACTTCAACTGCTTCCCGAGTCTGAAAGAGGACCTCATTCCCCCGGCTGACAAGGCGTTTGCCGCGTTGATCACCGATCTCGAGCAGCGGGGTCTGCTGAACGACACCCTGGTGGTGATGATGGGAGAGATGGGTCGGACCCCGCGGGTGAACGCCCAGGCGGGGCGTGATCACTGGTCGATGGCGCAGTCGATCTTGTTTGCGGGGGGTGGGGTGAAGCCCGGTCAGATCATTGGGGCCACCGACGCCCAGGCGGCCGCCCCCACCAGCGACCCGATCAGCGTGGCCGACCTGCTGAAGACGGTGCATACGATTCTGGGAATTGATTCGGACAAGGAGTATCCCGATCCTCTCGGCCGACCGGTCCCCCTCGTGGGGAGTGGCCGGGTCATTCCGGGCTTGCTGGCGTAAGGCGGCGGTAGCGGGGTCTGTTGGACCGCGCGGTGGGTGGTCGCGGGCTGCGTTTTCCCCCGCGCCTGGCTGCTGGCGGGTGAGTGGTTCTCTCTGGTGCAGGTGCGGCATGCCCGCGGTTCGAGTGGCGGCGTTGAGTGAGATTCCCCCGGGCACCGCCCGCGAGGTGGTGGCGGGGGGCCGCATCCTGGCGATCTTCAATGTCGCGGGGACGCTGCGGGCCGTCGATGGGATCTGCCCGCATGCCGGGGGCCCCCTGGCCGAGGGCCAGGTGACCGACGGGATTGTCACCTGCCCGTGGCATGGCTGGCAGTACGACCTGGCGACGGGAACGAACTGCGTGAACCCCGCGATCAGCGCCGGCTGTCATACCGTGCGGGTCGAGGGAGAGGATGTGTTGGTCGATCTCCCCTGAGACGACCCGTGTCAGGCGACCTGGGCCTCGGGGAACACGAATCTGAAATCGTCACCAGCCGCGAAGGGAGTTCGCGGTGTGGGTGTCTGCGGAGGGAGAGAACCGAAAGACGATTTCATTGTGCTGTCTGTTGTCAGCCCGCGTGTTGTCTCGGACAACGAGGCTCCAGGACGCTTGAGACACCGGAATGGTCGTCGGACTGCTGGGCTCTGCTCATTCGATCCGTGCGGGTTCGGCGGATCCTTCTTCCAGCGACGCTCCTGCGGCCACACCGGCGAGACAGCTCCACACCACTCCGCCCGTGACACTGAGAATCAGCGAGTTGAACAGGGTTCCCAGGCCGATGCAGAGCACCACTCCCTGCAACACAGCCCGTTCCCATGCGGGAAGCGAGCGGGAGAGTCGCCAGTGGTTCACCAGCAGGGCGAGCCACGCCAACCCCCCCAGGAGACCCAACTGAAACGTGAGGTGCAGGAATTCGTTGTGTGGTTCCGAGACAGACAACAGGTCGCGCCCCTCGATGTAGGCAGTGTACTCCGTCTCAAAACTTCCGGTTCCCGTTCCCACCCATGGGTGCCGCGCGATGAGCTGCAGAGTGTTCACGTCGAACTCCATACGGGGATCATCGGACTGTTGCTGATGGGAACCGAACTGGTTCTGGATCTGGTTCCAGGTCAACAGGAACCGCGAATGCACCACGGCCGAGACCTTGCAGGCGACCACGGCTCCACTGACCAACACCACCGCAGTCAGGAGCAGGCCCCGCCAGCCAAACCGCCGCATGCTCCAGAGGGTCAACAGGGCTCCGAAGGCGAGGTAGCCG
>JBKDUK010000179.1:0-4177 GCA_046339535.1 Planctomycetaceae bacterium
CTCGGCCAGCACGGCGGTCAGGTCTCCCGTCAATTGTTCCAGCTTCCAGCCGACGCCGTTGGGGCCCCCCGGATGCCCGTCCGCCACCCGGCCTTCGATCTTCACTGTCCCCGCGAGCGGGCTCACCCAGCCAATCGCCACCGCGCCATCTGGCGCGGGGTGCACGAAGACCGTCTTGCCGGGGAGCGTGGTCCAGACCTTCACCGGATCGGCCGAAGAATTCACAAACACCGAGGGATTGTCTCCCTTGCGCCAGGCACTCAGCGCCGGCTGGCCGTCGAGCCTGGCCGCCCGGTCGGGCAACAGCCCCAGCCCGCCGCGGGCGTCGAGAAACAACCAGACACCCGGGTGTCCCTGTCCGTCGGCATGCGGGTTGGCCTGCAGGAAGTCTCCCGTCACGTCGTGGGCCAGGTTCCAACGGCGGTTGTCTCCCCCCTGTTCGACCACCTCCCACTCGACCACCGTCGTGTCGGCTCCGTAGTTGCCGTCGGGGTCGATGGTCAGCACCAGCAACTGCCCCGGGGTCACCGCCACTTCGAGCCGGGGCTCTTGTCCCTCGCTCAATTTTTGCGAACCGCCGTCGGCAATTTTGCCAGTGGCGAGTTTTGTCACCCGGTCACCCACCGCGTCCGAAAACGCTTTGGCCTGTCCCGCCAACGCGGTATCGACTTCCTTGAGCGACGCGTCGAGGGCCGCCACGGCGCGGTCGAACGGCTCGATGGTGCGGGCCCATTCGGCGGGGGGGAGCAGGGGGACCAGATCGCGCGGCTGCTGCTTCGCCTCGCAGCCGGGGAACGCGTACCGCGAGCTGCTGAAGATGCCGTACAGGGCGTAGTAGTCGCGGGCTGAGATCGGGTCGTACTTGTGATCGTGGCAACGGGCACACGCGACCGACAACCCGAGGAATGCTTTCCCCACGGTGTCGATCGTGTCTTCGATCGTCAGGTGCATCCACTTGTCGCTGTCGTGATCGAACCGGCGGGCGAGCGCCAGAAACCCGGTCGCCACCACTCCCGCTGCGTATTGTTCGGGGGGGGCGTCGGCATGAATCAAATCCCCCGCGATCTGGTCACGGACAAACTGGTCATAGGGCAGATCGCGGTTGAAGGCGTCGATCACCCAGTTGCGGTAGCGCCAGGCGTCGGGGATGGGGTGATCGGTGTTTTCGCCGGCGGTGTCGGCATAGCGGACCACATCGAGCCAGTGCCGGCCCCAGCGTTCGCCATACCGGGCCGAGCCGAGCAGGCGGTCAATCAACTGGGCATACGCCTGGGGCGACGTATCGTTCACAAACGCCCGCACCTCGTCGGGAGTGGGGGGGAGACCGGTGAGGTCGTAGGTGATCCGGCGGATCAGTTCCTGACGGCTCGCGGGGGGGGCGGGCAGCAGCCCGGCCGCGACGAGGTCGCGGTTCAGGAATCGGTCGAGAGGATGCTCGGCCGGGGCCGCGGGGGGACTCTCGGGGACCGCGACCGGCCGCACCGGCTGGAACGACCACCAGTCGCGCAGTTGTTGTTCGGTCAGACCTCCCCGTCCCGATTTCGGTTCCCGCGGATCGAAGGCTCCTTTGGCCACCCATTCGGTCAGCAGGGCAATCTCGGCGGCCGGGAGTTTTCCCCCCGCCGATTCGGGAGGCATCTGCAGGCTGTCGTCGGCATAGCCAATCGCCTGGATCAGCCGGCTCTCGTCGGGCTTACCGGGCACAATCGCCGGGCCGGTGTCTCCCCCGGTCTGCCACCCTTTCCGGGAATCGAGCGCCAGGCCTCCCTGGGTCTTTCCCTTCTGGGCGGAATGGCATCCTTCGCAGCGTTGGACCAGCAGGGGGCGGATCCGTTGTTCGAAGAATTCGGTGTCGTCCGCCGCCACAGAGGGCAGGGACCACCCCAGCGCCAGCAGACAGGCCGCAAACCAGGACAAGCGCGACATGACGGTCAGATTCTCAGGCGGGATCCGGTCGGAAGCCGGAAGGGGGAGGGAGGCAATCTGTCCATTTTAACCGATCCCGTGACTCGGTTCACCGTCGTCCGGGAGGTTTCCCTCCGGTCGGTCCATGGATGCGGTCCTCGCGTCGATGGCGGAACCGCGTCGCGCTGTCGGCGGCGTCGTCGTACGATAGGTTTTCAACCTGTCGGTCAATCGGCGTGGTCATCGAGTGAGTCGCAGAACCTCGTCGCGCAGTCGGCGGCGTCGTGGGACACTTGGGCGTTCGACAAATTGGAAAATTCGTCGTACGGACGGGGGACCGGACCGGGCCGTCGTCCGCTCGGTTTTCAACCTGTCGGTGAGTGGACGGGGTGGTCGCACTCCGACCATCGACCGCAATCGTCGGTGTGTCGCAGCGCAGAGGGGGGGCGTCGTCGACCTGATTGCCCAGGCGAATTCACACGCATCGAACACCTTTTCCAACCCGTTCTACGGTTGCGCGGCGGCAGCGGTCGCCGGTTCCGCCTCCACCTGGCGGGCGATCTGCAGCAACCGGCGGTATTCCCCCATCGAAGTCTCGATCTCCGCTGCGGAATACCGTGCCGACTCCTCCAATCCCTCCCGCAGGAAGTCCAGCACCGCTCCTTCCGACCCCAATCCCGCCTGCAGATTCAGCAGCAAATGACAGGTGGCGAGATTTGGTTTTATCAAGCGGAATCCCCCCAGGTCGAACTCTTTGAGCCGGGCTTCTCCCCGGGCGACACGGGCCCGGAGCGATTCGAGCATCGGGGGGGCGGACGGCGTGGAGCGGGGGGCGGGGACCGTCGACCGTGACAACGGCACCACTGTTGGCACGTCGGACGAGGGAGCCGCCGGGGTGGTGGCGGGAGCCGCCGGCTGGGGAGCGAGGGGGGCCGGTTTCTTCCGGCGTTTGGGGACCGGCGGGCCGACGACCGGCGGCCGCTCGGCTTCCGGAATCGCCTGACGCTTCTGGATGTCGGCCCATTCGCCAATCACCTTCCGCATTCCCGAATCGCTGTCGGGAGACCCCTCGAATTCAAATCCGAAGTTGTAGATCAGCGACGCGTCCATCAGCTTCGATCCCGAAATCCCCTCCTTGCGCCCCCAGTAGCACAGCGTCTGGAAGTCGGCCAGGCCGCCGAACATCCGCAGGTACAGCGTGATGAACGTGCGGGCCTGAAACAGCAGCCGCTCTTTGGCGTCGAGCTTGCTGAGGGCAAACTCCTGACCATTCCCCACCTCCCACCGCATGGGCTGCCCGGGCTCCTGCCACAGCCGCCACGGATGCCGGCCCTGCTTGTGGAACCCGTAGTTCAGCTTGAGGCACTCCAGCACGCGGTGCCCGTGCGCGGGATCGGTCGGCTCCGCCACCCGCCAGTTGGTGCGGGCCACGCTCGTGAGCGACTCGCTCTTGAAATACTGCTTGGTCCCCGTGCCGTTGCGGAACGCATCGGGCCGCTGCGTCAGCACCAACGCCGCCCCGGTGTGCCGGGCCAGTACCTGCAGGTCATAAATCAGGTCTTCAAACACCCGCTCACTGTCGATCCGCAGGTGCTGCTTGAGCTGGTCGATCACCACCAGCCGAATGCTCGGCCGGCGCAGCAAAAACTGCTCCAGCTTCCGCAGGATCTCCTGGGTGTGCAGGCGGACGCGGGTCTCGGGACGTTCCCCCCCGGCCACCCCGCCCCCCGGCTGGTCTCCCGCCGGAAACTCGCCGTGGCAATGCCCCCAATCCAGCAACTGAGCCGAGGCGTGAATCACCCGCCGCGGATCGCCCCCATTCTGGGCCACCAGGTTCAGCACCCCCTGCTGGAAGTTGTCGACGCAGTTGAAGACCAGCACATCGGAGGGGGGCAGGGCGCCGGAAGGATCGGGAGTGCCGGGGAACGGCTGACCCGAGGTCACACGGGCGATCCAGTCGGTCAGCACGCGGGTCTTGCCCGCCCCCTCCTCACCCACGAGAACCACCAGGTCTCCCGCCAGGATCTTGTCGCGCCACAACCACCCGTCATGCGCCGGCTCGGGATTCGCCGGCTCGGCCGGGTCCACGGCCCCGGTGCCGACCGCCGCCGTCCGCCCCGCCAGCACCGGCCGGGCGGGGAATGACGAGCCCGACGGCGTGCCCTTCGCCTCGGGAGCCACCCCCTGACCATCGGTTGACCGGGCGGGACCCTGCGGTGCAGCGGGTGTCCAGGCGGTTGGGGTGTCGCAATCCTCCCCAGCCCGTTCCCCC
>JBKDUK010000180.1:0-7797 GCA_046339535.1 Planctomycetaceae bacterium
GCAGGGTCCTGCGCGTCACTTGTGGCCGGCGTTTCGACATGCAGCACCCGCAACCAGAGTTCGTTCCACAGAGCTCGCTGTCCTCCACCGGGGCAGTTCCCCCGGAGCAGTTCCCCAGGGGCTGTTCGGCCAGCGAAGGTCCCTTACGCCAGAAGATCGTACACGACCTGCGCCCCGGTCACATCCGGATCGGTCAGCCGTTCGGGCCGGCCGCTGTGCAGGTACGTGAGCCGGGTGTGATCGATTCCCAACTGATGCAGCAGCGTCGCGTGCAGGTCGGGCACTCCCACCCGGTCTTCAACCGACCGGTAGCCAAACTCGTCGGTGGCCCCATGCACATGCCCGGCCCGAAAGCCCCCGCCCGCCAGCAGCAGGCTGAAGGCATGGCGGTTGTGGTCGCGCCCGTCGGCCCCCTCGGTGATCGGCAGCCGGCCGAACTCCCCCGTCCAGAGCACGATCACGTCATCGAGCAGGCCCCGCTGCTTCAGGTCGGCGATCAACGCGGCACTCGGCCGGTCGGTCTGCCGGCAGATCGACGAGAGGCCGTTTTTGAGGTCGGAATGATTGTCCCACGGCTGGAACGACGGTTTGAGCGGCGGGAAGATCTGCACGAACCGGCAACCCGCCTCGACCAGCCGGCGGGCCATCAGGCAACGCAGCCCATACCCGGCGGTCTCGGGATCATCCAGCCCATACAACGCCCGCGTGGCGGCGGTTTCACGCGACAGATCGAGCGCCTGCGTGGCGGTCAACTGCATGCGGGCCGCCAGCTCGAAGTTCTGGATGCGGGCCTCGAGTTCCGACTCGCGCGGATGCTCCTGCCGGTGTTCGGCGTTCCGCCGCGCCAGAAACCCGAGTGCTCTCTGCCGGCCGGTGGCACTCACCTCACCCGAGGGACGCAGGTGCAGCACCGGGTTTCCGGACGAACTGAATTCGGTCCCCTGGTAGACCGCGGGAAGCCATCCGCTCGACCAGACCATCTTCCCCGAGGTGTTGTAGCCCGCCGGGTCGCGCAGCACGATGTACCCGGGCAGATCCTGGTTCTCGGTTCCCAGGGCGTAGCCAATCCACGAGCCGAGCGCCGGTCGGCCGTTGAACGTCTTCCCCGTCTGCAGCATGTTCAGCGCGAACGGGTGATTGTTGTTTTCGGTGTACATCGACCGCACGAGACACAGGTCGTCAGCCACCGTTCCGAGGTGCGGAATCAGCTCCGAGAACTCCAGGCCGCTCTGTCCGTGACGGGAAAACGTAAAGGGGGTCCCCAGGAGGACATTCTTGTTCCCGAGCTGGAACACCTCGACCTGCCCCGGATGGGGCTGGCCATTCCGTTTCGACAACTCGGGCTTGTGATCGAACAGGTCCATCTGCGAAGGCCCGCCATTCTGGCAGAGCTGGATCACCGCCCGTGCCCGGGGGGCGAAGTGACCGGCCCGAGGACTGAGGCTGCGCTCGCCCGGGGCGCGCGCTTCGGCGCCGCGCAGCCCCTCATCGGCCCCCACCAACAGCAGCCCCAGCGCACCGAGGCCTCCCCCCAGTTGCGACAGCAGTTGCCGGCGGGTTGTCGGGAGACAACCCGACAGCAAACCGGGATCGATCCGACTCATCATGCGGCTCCCCTGCGGCGGACGGTGACGCTCCCTGATGACTTCATGCGCATTCATTCCACATAGAGAAATTCATTGGATGAGAGCAGCATCTGGATCAGATCGGCCAGGGCCCGCCGGCCGGCTTCCGCGCCCGCCACCCCCGCCGCTCGGGCTTCCTCCAGCTGGGCGGCCAGAAACTCCCGCGCTTCGGTCAATTCCTGTTCCCGGGGGGGGCGTCCCAACACGTGCCGCCAGACCGACGGCAGCAATTGATCCGTTGGGGGGCTGGGTCCGTTGGTCAGCCGGTTGGCCAGAGCCGCGGCCCGACCGCGCACAAAGTCGCTGTTCAACAGCGCCAGCGATTGCAGCACAGTGGCCGAGTTCATCCGCTGGGTACAGTTCACCGGCATGATGGGAGCGTCGAAGATCTCGAGGAACTTCAGCGGATACACCCGCCGGGCGAACAGATACAGACTGCGGCGTTCCGTCCCCTCGGGCCCCGCTGCTCCCCTGATCTCCGACAGGCCATCCGACGGGGCGGTGATCTCCACGGGAGGTCCCCCCGCCGTCCGGTCGAGTGTTCCGGTCGTTGCCAGCAGGGCATCCCGCACACTCTCGGCCTCCAGCCGGCGCAGGTTCATCCGCCACAGCAGCCGGTTCTCGGGATCGAGCTCTTCCCCCTGCGCGGCGGCATCCCCCGGCTGGGCGTCGAGCGCCGGCCGCCGCGAACTCTGGCGATAGGCACTCGACAACACCATCTGCCGATGCAGGCGGCGGGTGCTCCAGCCGTGCTCGACAAAGTCGACCGCCAGCCAGTCGAGCAATTCGGGATGCGAGGGCCGACTGCCCGACCGGCCGAAGTTCCCCAGGGTCTCGACCAGACCGCGTCCAAAGTGATGATGCCACACGCGGTTCACCCAGACGCGGGCCGTGAGGGGATGATCGGGGCGCGTCAGCCATTGCGCCAACGCCAGCCGCCGTCCCGAGGTCGCGCCTACGCCTGGTGCTGTGGTGACCGCCGTGGATTGTCCCTCGGGTTGGAGGATCTCGGGGAAGCCGGGCTGCACCAGGACTCCCTGGGCCCTGGGGTTGCCCCGCCGATGAACCCGCGATACCGGTGCCGGCCCCACATCCCACAACGCCTGCAGCATCCCATAACTCTGCTTCTGGCTTGCGAGCTGGGTCTTTTGGCCGGCCAGGTTCTGCAGTGCGGTCCGCTCTTCCGCCGACAGGGCTCCCTCCACCTCGGCCTCGGTCACCTGTTTCAAACCTTCGAATTTGCCGGCGAGATACTTCTGGATCTCAGTGCGCTGATCGGCGGCGGTCGCCAGGGCGGTCTGCACGTCGGCCCGAATCGACTCGGGAAGTGCCCCCAGCCGCTGGTCGATGACCCGCTGGCGGGCCTGGCCGCGCACCGCTCCTTCCTGCTTCGCCAACTCGCCGATCTGCTGGTCGAGGGCCGCATTCTGGCGGTCGATCGACTCCCGCACTGCCACTGGCACATCGGGCAGGGTGCGCTCTTTGGGGGGCTTCCAGGCCTGCACGTTGAAGGCGGGTTCGAAGCAGGCCATCAGCCGGTAGTAGTCGCGCTGCGGCAGCGGATCGTACTTGTGGTTGTGACACCGGCAGCACTCGAGCGTCAGCCCCAGCACGGCGGTCGAGACCATGTCGAGGGTCTCGTTGATCACCTCATACCGCTTTTCGACACCGTACTGCGGAAAGTCGGTGTGGTCGTCGACATGCCGCAGGAAGCCCGTCGCGGTCAACAACTCCAGGGTCTCGGGGGTGTAGCGTTCGGCCTGCCGCCAGTCGACCAGTTCATCCCCCGCCAACTGCTCGGTGAGGAAGCGGTTGTACGGCCGGTCTTGCTGGAACGCCTTCACAACATAGTCGCGGTACCGCCAGATGCCGGCACTGGGGTAGATGCTCGCCAGGTCGTTGTCGAGCTTGCCGTCGACGTAGCCCGCCGCGTCGAGCCAGTGCCGGGCCCAGCGCTCGCCATAATGCGGCGACTCCAACATCCGGTCGACCAGCCGCTCGTAGGCATCGGGGCGGGGGTCGGCGACAAACGCCTCGACCTCGGCGGGCTCGGGGGGCAGGCCCAGCAGGTCGAACGACAACCGGCGAATCAACGCACGCCGGTCGGCCTCGGGAGAGAACCCCAGGCCGCGCTCTTCGAGCCGAGCCAGAAGGAACGAGTCGATCGGAGACCGGATGCGGTCGGCCTGGCGGACAGCCGGCTCGGCCACTTTCCGCGGCGGAACGAACGCCCAGAATTGGCGATCTTCGGCGGTCACCTGCGTGTGCGGGGGAAGTGCGACGACAGCCTCACTGGTGGGCATCCCGGCCCGAATCCACCGCCGCAAGAGAGCGACTTCGTCGGGGCCGGGGCGCGTCGCCGCACTGGCGGGGGGCATCTGCTGCTGTTGGATCAGGTCGATCAACAGGCTCTGGTGGGGTTCCCCGCGCACGGCTGCGGGGCCGCTTTCTCCGCCGCGCAGCAGGGTCGAGACAGTTCGCAGATCGAGCTGGGCCTCCTGGAGATCTTCGCCATGACACGTCTGGCAGTGCCGGGCCAGAATGGGCCGCACTTCGGCCTCGAACGTCGGCGGGGCCGGCCACGCGGCTCCCGTCACCGTGAGGGTCACCTCCAGCCGGGTGCCGTCGCCGTAGTGCGGCGTGGCGGTTCCATCAGCCAATGCGTCGACGGTGAAGTAGACGAAGTCTCCCGGCTCGACCGCGAGGTCGCGCAGGTCGAACCCGGCCCGTTGCGTCGTTGTGCCGAACCGGCATTGCCCCTGGGCGAGGGGGACTGGGGTGAAACCTTGTTCGGAATCGGGGGGAGGACCGCGGTCGATCGACCACGCGATTCCGGTGCTCGACTGCGCGTGTTCGAACGCTCCGGTGATGGCCAGTGTCCCGGCGACCGGACTGCGCCAGCCCACCACCACGGCATGCTGGGGGCCGGGGGCGACCACCACCTCGCCCCGCTTGACGATCAAGCCCACCGGCTGATCGGTCTGGGCGATTGAAATCGCAGGCGACTCGGCCGGCTGCAGCTGGAAGATCCAGCCGTCAAACGGGTGGTCAAACAACCGGTCTCCCGACCCGGTCAGGGGAACATACCGCCCATCGCGGGACCACTTTCGTTGTTCGAGGGGTCCCTCGGCACGGGTTGTCCGCAGGAAATGCCAGGTGGGAAAGTCGGCCTGATCGCTGTTGGGGTTCTCGCGGGCACTCCCCGTGCGCAGGTCGCGCGCCAGGGACCAGGTCAGTGGTTCGGCGGCCCGCGCCACCGACAGTGACAGCTGCCACGCCAGCACCACCCCCGCGCAGCGCCACACCCACCGCAACAGGCTATTCCCTTGGGATCGACAACCGGCCATCAGTCTCACCGTCTCCTCGACGTTCTGGGGTACGTGCAACTTGAGGTGGGCGCCACTTGACACTCCGTCACCGGACGGGCATAGATCATCGTACCACGATGCGTTGGTCTGGAAATGACATCTGGCACCCGTTCCTGTTCCGTTTTCTAACATGCCCCCGTCTTCAACGACCGGTTCCGTCGATTTTGTGCGGTTGGGCTTCGACGTGAGCGACGCCCCGGCCATGGTGATGACGCGGCCCCATCGCCACGATGAGATCGAGATCACCGTGCTCGAGCGGGGATGGAACGATTATTTGTTTGGGGGCCGACGGGTCCGCATTCCCGGCGGGGCGTTGTGCGTCCGCTGGGCGGCCATCCCGCACCAGAGCCTCGCGTTCGATCCGGGGGGGACCCATTACTCGCTGAAGGTTCCGCTGGCTTGGTTCCTGGGGTGGCAATTACCCGAGTCGCTGGTGTCGCGCCTGTTGGGGGGAGAACTGCTGATCGACACCCGTCAGGATTCCGAGAGCACCGACCTCGCCCTGCTGCGCCGCTGGCACCGCGCGTTCCGCAGCGGCTCCCCTCCGCTGCACCGTATGATTCTGCTGGAGGCGCAGGCCCGGCTGCTCAGGCTGGCGGTTGAGTTTCCCCCGGCTCAGACACCCCGCGGGCTGACGACCGTCACCGGGCACCTCGGCCGCTTCGAGCAGATGACGGTCTACATCGCGGGAAACTACACCAGGGCGATCGACGTGGCCGACGTCGCCCGGGCTGTGGGGCTGCATCCCAATTCGGCGATGCGGTTGTTTCGGCAGACGTGCGGACTCACCATCCTCGACTACCTCTCGATGCACCGCGTCTGGCATGCCCAGCATCTGCTGGCCAGCACCGACCTCAAGATCCGGGCGATCGCCGAAATCGCGGGGTTTGGCTCTCCCAACCGTTTCTATGCGGCGTTCCGGCGGTGGGTCGGGCAGCTCCCCGCCGACTACCGCGCCGCCCTGCAGTCGCAAGTCTCGTAAGGGGTGCCATGATTGCCTCGGGGGCCGATTCGTTCCAGCCGAACCTCGGTGGGACGGGGCGCAGGGATTGGTGTCGCGCTCAGTCGCCCCGTCCACCGGCTTGACCGCTTACGGGCGCTGGAACTCGGCGTCGTTGGCCTTCTCGGCCATTTCGATCTGCGTCGCGTCGAGTTCCACATACTTGGACCCGTCGCGATGGGAGACGCTCTTGCTGGCGAGCTTCAGGCCATCGACGGTCTGATAGTCGGTGTAGACCGTCTCCTCGGTCACCAAGGCTCCCCCCTGTTCGGTCGAACGGGTCTGGGCCGAGCGCTTCACCACGAGGCCACTCTGCTTGTCGAGATAGAGCTCGACCGTGCGCTGGCCGGCCGATTCGACTTTCAGTCCCACGGCAGGCTTGCCGTTGACCTGCGTCTCACCCAGTTTGGTGACCGTGAACTTGTCCCCTCCCAGGGGAAGCAGGCTGGTCACCCGCTCGACGTGCAGGTCACCCTTCACATTGTCAGCCTGTTCCATGGTCAGGTCGTTCACCGAGCCATTCGCCGCGAGCCAACCCTGGGATCCGTTGAAGACCACCGTGTAGACGTTGTCGACCTCAATCCGCGACTTCTCACCCCGCTGGCGAACGACCCGGCCCGTAAACGGCGTCGCGTTCCCCGTGGCGTGGTACACCCCCGAAAACTTCATCACGCTGACGGGGCGCTTGGTCAGCTTCTCGCGCCCTCCCGCCGATTCAATTCCCTTTTCGATCAGCGGTTTCAACTCGGCATAATCGTCGGCCTGCGCGGCGAGACCCGTCGACAGCACTCCTCCACACACGGCCAACAGCAGCAGACTGCGCATCACACTCTCCAGGAACATTCGTTGAGACCAGAACAGGTCAGGATCGCCGGAACCGGCGGTGAAAAGCACAACCGCGATCGCCCAAAACGTCGCGATTCCCTCAGGATGGATTGCCGAACCGTTCCCCATCGAAACGGGCGGATGTCCTGAGCGGCGAGTGTAATTCACCGCGCGGCTGTTCGACAGTCCCCCTTCCGGACGCGTCAGAAACCATGAGAAATGTCCCCTGGTCTGCGGACTGGCGGTTCCTCTCGCAATTCCTCTTGATTCCCGTGAAGCGAGTGGTGACAACAGACAGGCGTTATTGGGAGGTGTGTCTCCCTTGGCGGGTTCGCCACGAGGATTGTGTCATGAATTCTGCGCTCGATACGACCCTGGTCCCGATGCTGCTGCGCCCCGCGCTCGAATCAGGGGACCGGTTCACACGCGCGGAATTCGAAGCCCGCTCCGAAGCTCGCCCCGATCTCAAGCAAGTCGAATTGATCGAAGGCGTGGTCTACGTCGCGCCGCCCAAGGGGGTGCGGTCGCATGGTCTGCCCGCCGGCATGATGCTGGGGTGGCTGGGGCTCTATGTCGCCGCGACGCCTGGTCTGATTTCTGCCAGCTTCACCACGGTTCGCCTCGACAACACCAATGTTCCCCAGCCCGATGGGCTTCTGGCCTTCGAACGGACTGCCGAAGGCAAGCCACGTACCGACTCCGAGGATATTTTCGCCGGCCCGCCGGAACTGATCGTCGAGATCAGCGCCTCCTCCGCCAGCTATGACCTGCACGACAAGAAACGGGCGTACGAGCGGAATGGCGTCCGCGAGTATGTCGTGGTGATTGTCGAACAGCAAAGGGTGGCGTGGTTTGAACTGATCGCCGGGCGATTTCAGGAGCAGTCCGCTGTCGAAGGCATCCATCGCAGCCGCCAGTTCCCCGGCTTGTGGCTCGACGTGGCGGCTTTGTTTGACAACGACCTTCCCCGGCTGTTCGC
>JBKDUK010000181.1:0-17408 GCA_046339535.1 Planctomycetaceae bacterium
GCCGATGGCGGGCTCGATCTTCAAGTTCGCCCAGCATGGGGCGGGGGGAACCTGGTACAGCGAACTGCTGCCGTTCACTGCCGGGATGGCCGACGACATCGCGGTGATTCGCTCGCTGCACACCGACGCGATCAACCACGATCCGGCGATCACCTTCCTGCAGACCGGCTCGCAGATCTCGGGCCGGCCCAGCATTGGGGCGTGGGTGCACTACGGGCTGGGGAGCGACAACGAAAACCTGCCGGCGTTTGTGGTGCTGATCACCAAGGGGAAAGCCGACCAGCCGTTGTACTCGCGGCTGTGGGGAAGCGGCTGGCTCCCCTCGCGGCACCAGGGGGTGCAGTTCCGTTCGGGCAAAGAGCCGGTGCTGTATCTCGACAATCCCCCCGGGGTCGAGGCGGGGCAACGGCGGCGGATGCTCGACAGCCTGAAGCAACTGCACGAGACCGCCCGCGAGGATCTGCAGGATCCCGAACTCGAAGCGCGGATCGCGCAGTACGAGATGGCGTATCGCATGCAGATGAGTGTGCCCGAAGCGGTCGATCTCTCGGGTGAACCGCAGCATGTGCTGGATCTGTATGGACCCGATGTGCAGAAGCCTGGCACCTTCGCGGCGAACTGTCTGCTGGCGCGGCGTCTGGCCGAGCGGGGGGTGAAGTTCATCCAGTTGTATCACCAGGGGTGGGACCAGCACGGCAACCTGCCGAACGCGATCCGCACGCAGTGCCGGGAGACCGACCAGCCGGCCGCCGCGCTGCTGCGCGACCTGAAGCAGCGGGGCATGCTCGACGAAACGCTGGTGGTCTGGGGGGGTGAGTTTGGGCGGACGAATTACTCGCAGGGAAAACTGACCGCAACCGACTACGGGCGCGATCATCACCCCCGGTGTTTCTCGATGTGGCTGGCGGGGGGAGGCGTGCGGGGGGGCGTGACGCACGGGGCCACCTGCGAGTGGGGCTACAACGTGGTGGAGAATCCGGTGAGCGTGCATGACCTGCATGCGACGATGCTGCACCTGCTGGGGATCGACCACGAACGGCTGACGTACCGGTACCAGGGACGGCGGTTCCGGCTGACCGATGTGGAAGGGGAAGTGGTCCGCCCGGTGATCGCCTGAGTGGGGCGGGGTGCGGGGTTGGTTTCAGAACAAGCAGGGGGCGATTGGTTTCCGATGGCGCGCGTGGTCCTGGCGATGAGCGGCGGAGTCGACAGCTCGGCCGCGGCGGTGCTGCTGCGGGAGCAGGGGCACGAGGTGATCGGGCTCTTCATGCGCTCGGGGGCGAGTGAAGAGCAGGCGTGCGCGACCGGGGGGAACAGCCTGCCGATTGTGAATGCCGCCCCGCACAAGCAGGGGTGCTGCAGCGCGAGTGATGCGGCCGACGCCCGCCGGGTGGCGGACCAGCTCGACATTCCGTTCCACGCGCTGAACTTCAAGGATGCCTTCGGACGGATCAAGGATTACTTCGTCGATGAGTATCTCGCGGGACGGACCCCCAACCCATGCGTGATGTGCAACAACTGGCTGAAGTTTGGCCGGCTGTGGGAGTTCGCCCGGCAGATTGGCGCCGACTGGATCGCCAGCGGGCACTATGCCCGGCTCGCGACCGACACCGCTGGCGGCCCCCCTGCCCTGCTGCGCGGGCTCGACCGAGGGAAGGACCAGTCGTACGTGCTGTTTGGGATCGCCCCCGAGATTCTGCGGCATGTGATGTTTCCCGTGGGGGGGCACACCAAACCCGAGATCCGCGCGCTGGCCGAGCGGGCCGGGCTGCGGGTCGCCACCAAGCCCGACAGTCAGGAGATCTGTTTCGTTCCCGACCAGGACTATGCCGGGTTCATCGAGCGGTACCGCGGCCCGCAAGAAACGGCGGGGGAACTGGTCGATACGGCAGGGCGGGTGGTGGGCCAGCACGACGGGTTTGAGAAGTTCACGATTGGGCAACGGCGTGGCCTGGGGGTGGCGTTTGGCGAGCCGCGGTATGTGGTGGCGCTCGATGCGGCCACGCGGCGGGTGGTGATTGGGACGCGGGGGGACCTCGATTGCCACGAGTTGACCGCCGACCTGGTGAACTGGCTGGTGGAGGGCTTGCCGGCGACGTTTTCGTGCCGGGCGCAGATCCGCTACACGCACGACGCGGCCGCGGCGACGGTCACACGGGGGGAGGACCAGACGATTCGGGTCACCTTTGAGGAGCCGCAGTTTGGGGTGGCCCCTGGGCAGGCGGTGGTGTTGTACGAGGGGGACCGGGTGCTGGGAGGAGGCTGGATTGCATCGGCCCGGCGGGGGTGGCAACGGGGAGAACCGGGGGCAGATTAGTCGTTATGGAACCATCGTTACAGGTATGACGGACTGACAGTCTCATGGGTTCATGGAACACCGTCCGAGCTCCAAACGCTTGCCCACACGATTCCCCGCGGCGTACAGTTTGTGTTCGGAAATGCTTTTTCGTTCCTCTGATGTGAGCCGCTGACATGGATTGCCCCGCGTGTGCGGAAACGATTCCGAATGGCACCAAGATCTGCCCGTTCTGCAAAACCAACGTGGCTGAATTCGCCCGTGATGTGGCGGAGGAACGGGCGGAACGGCCCCGGGCTGCAAAATCGGCAAAGAGCAAGTCGACTCCGCTGCTGCTGATCCTGGGCGCGGTGGTCGGGACGCTGCTCTTGTGTGGTGGGGTGCTGCTGGCCCTGCTGTTGCCGGCGGTGCAGCAGGCGCGGGAGGCGGCCCGGCGGACGCAGTGCAAAAACAATCTCAAGCAGATTGCCATCGCCCTGCACAATTACCACGACACCTATGGATCATTCCCCCCCGCGGTGACCTACAATTCTGACGGTCAGCCGATGCACAGTTGGCGGCTGCTGCTGCTTCCGTATCTCGACTCTTCCCCGACGTATTCGCAATACAACATGAATGAGCCGTGGAACAGTCCTGGCAATATGGCGGTCACGGCGAACATGCCGGCCGTGTATGCCTGTGCCTCGAACCCGAATGGGCCGTTTTCGGGGAACACCAGCTACGTTGCCCTGGATGGCCCGGGCTCGGTGATGCACTCGGAAAAGCCCGCCCGGATCCGGGACATTGCCGATGGCCCGACCAGTACGTTGATGGTGGTCGAAGCCCAGAATTCCGCAGTCCATTGGACCGAGCCCAAAGACTTCGACATCAGCCTGGCAGGAATTCCCGGGCCAGGGGGCCTCAGCAGTTTCCACACCGGAGGCTTTCAGGCGGCCCTCGCCGATGGTTCCGTGCGGTTCATCTCCGGGAACATCAATCCGCAGACGCTCAAGGCTTTGCTGACGATCAATGGGGGCGAGACGGTCGGCGAGTTCTGATCTCGGCCACCTGGCGGCACACAGTCGTGCCGGAACAATTCCTTCTCTTGTGTTGAGACCCCACCATGGATTGCCCGGCGTGTGCGGAAACAATTCCGAATGGCACCAGGATCTGTCCCTACTGCAAGAGTGACGTCCAAGAATTCGCCCGGGACCTGACCGAACAGCGGTCGGAACGTCCGCGGGCGAAAAAAGCGGGGGGATCGAAGGGATTTCCGCTGGTGCTGATTCTTGGAGGGGCGGCTGTGGCGTTGTTCGTCTGCAGCGGGATCCTGGTCGCCCTGCTGCTGCCGGCGGTGCAGCAGGCGCGGGAGGCGGCCCGACGGACGCAATGCAGGAACAACCTCAAGCAGATCGGTCTCGCTCTCTACAACTACCACGACACCTATGGGTCTTTCCCCCCTGCGGTGACCTACAGTGCCGACGGTCAGCCGATGCACAGTTGGCGGGTGCTGATTCTGCCGTACCTCAACGAGGCTCCCCTGTATGCGCAGTACAATATGAATGAGCCGTGGAACAGTGCGGGGAACATGGCAGTGACGGCGAACATGCCGGCGGTATATGCCTGCCCGTCGAATCCGGAGGGCCAATTGGCCGGCAATACCCACTATGTCGCACTGGATGGTCCGCGATCGGTCATGAATTCCCGCAAAGCGTCCCGCCTCCGGGAAATTGTTGACGGAACCAGCAATACGCTGCTGGTGGTGGAGGCCCGCAACACGGCCATTCGCTGGTCGGAACCCGTGGACTTCGATTTCAGCCAGGCGAACGGTCCTGCCCCCGAAGGGATGAGCAGTTTTCATTTCGGCGGGTTTCACGCCCTGTTCGCCGATGGTTCCATCCGGTTCCTTTCCGAGAGCCTCAATCCCCAGACGCTGCAGGGATTGTCGACGATTGATGGCGGGGAGGTCGTGGGGCCTTTCTGAGCGGAGAATGAGTCGGGGAGGGGCCGGCCGGTGTCTTTGTCGACAGCGTCCCAGGAATGGACGTGCCGACTGTCCTGGGTGCCATCCTCCCAGCGGCTTTTACCTAGGCAAGGGAGTCTCTTCCCACTCCGATTCGCGGGCCACGTTCGTCCCCGGCCCAGAGCTGACCTCGGGAGGGACCCGCAGATACTCCAGCACCTTCTTGAGCAACCGACCGGCGGCCGGGGCGGCGACGGAACCGCCGAAGTGCTCGCCATTCACCGAGACCGACGGCTCATCGACCGAGACGATCACGACCGCCCGTGGATAATCGGCCGGGGCACCGCACACAAACGACGAGACGTGCAACTGTCGGGAGTACTCCCCCGTAAACGGATCGACTTTCTGCGCCGTCCCCGTCTTGCCGAAGACCCGATACCCTGGAATGGCCGCCTTCTTTCCGGTCCCCTTCGACACCACGTCCACCAACGGCCCCCGCCGCAGCCAGTCGGCAGTCTCGGTCTGAATCACCTGGGTGCGCACCGTCGAACGAGCCTCTTCCCCCTCCCGAGGCAGCAAGATATGCGGCGTCACCAGAGCCCCTCCATTCGCCAGCAGCGCGAGCGAATTGGCGATCTGCAACGGCGTGGCGGTCAGCTCCTGACCCATCGGAATCGATCCGGTCGAGTAGCGGGTCCACTGCTTCAGTGGCCAGACCCGACCCGGAGATTCCCCGGGCAACTCGATGCCGGTCTTCCGGCCAAACCCGGCGGCGACCGTGACGGCATGCAGCCGGGGGTTCGTCAGCCGTTCGCCGATCTTCGCCATGCCAATGTTGCTCGACTTCGCCAACACGTCGGCAATGCTGAGCTCGCCATAGGGATGATGGTCATGCAGCAGCCGCTTTCCCATGCGGTACTCACCATGCTCGCAGTGCAGCACTTCGTCCCGCCGGATCACCCCCTGGTCGAGCCCCCAGGCCACGATCAGCGGTTTGAAGGTCGAGCCGGGCTCGTACTGGTCCTGAATGGCCCGATTGGTCCAGGCGTCGTCCGGGGCCCGCTCGGGATGCTCGGGGTCGTAGGTGGGGCGCGAGGCCATCGCGAGGACGTCGCCCGTGTGCGGGTCCAACACGACGGCGCACGCGCTCTTCGGCTTCCACTCGGACATGACTTCGTCGAGCACCTGCTCGGCCTGCAACTGGATGTAGACATCCAGGGCCAGCGTGATGTTTTCGCCATTTCGCACGGGATGCTGGGGATCGGGCAGAACCTCCAGCACCCGGCCACGAGCGTCGAGCTTGAGCCGGCGCCTCCCCGGCTGGCCCCGCAGCCGCTGGTCGCACACCCCCTCGATTCCTCCCTGACCCACTCCGTCGATGGTGCGCTGTCCCAAGACCTGCGCGGCGCAGACCCCCTGGGGATGAAACCGGCGGTACTCGGTCCGGAAGCCCCAGGTGTCGGCGGGGAGTTTCAGTCGGCGGACGGCGGCAACCTCCTCGGGACTGAGCCGGCGTTTCACCCAGAGAAACCCCTTCCCGGCCTGACTCTGGAACCGTTCGGCCAGACCCCGCGGGTCGAGGCTCAACACCTCCGCGAGTTGCTGGGCGATGCGGGTCTTGTCGGCCATGCGGCGCGGGGCAACGAACAGGCTGTGCGTCTCGAGCGACGTGGCGAGGACCCGCCCCTGCCGATCGAGCAGGTCGCCCGGACGGGGGAGAATCTCTTCCTCAACCATCCGCTGCTTCTGAGCGAGACCGCGCAGTTGCTCGCCATGTTCGACATGCAGCATGACGATGCGTGTCGTCAGAATGCCGAACAGTGCCAGAATTCCCAAGGCAACCAGCATTCCCCTCCGGCGCGACGAGCGTCCCGCAGGAGGCAGACCGGCCGCCGCAGGCACGGAGGAGTTGGGGGGGGCGTTCATGGGGAACCCGGAATCTCGCTACTCCGGGGACCGCTCACTACGGGTTGGGGCGGCGGCGACCCGGTCGAGCAGTCGGGCGGGAGCCCCCGACTGTTCGGCCTGCAACTTTGCGCGGGCATGCTCGCGCCGCGCAATTCCGGCGCGGTAATGCTGCAGGCTGATCTGCCGGGACAACTCGCGGTTCTGGTTTTCCAGCCGGGTTCCCCAGACGGCAACCGCCAACACAAGGGCCAGACCAGCGAGAAACCGAACCAACATGGGCGAACGATCACCACGGGACCACAGCCAGGGCCGACAAAGCCCCCGGTCCTCTGGTTATCGGACCCGGCTGCCGCGTGGGACCACGCCAACCCGGCTGGCGTCCTGGGGAAGCTTCAAAACCGAGCCGACCTTCAGTCGATTCGGATCCGCCAGTCGGTCCTGATTCAATTCATACAACTCATTCGACCGGGAGGATTTTCCCAGATGCTGCTGGGCGATCGAGGAGAGGGTGTCGCCATTCGCCACCCGGTACAGAGGTTCCCCTCCGCGACCGACGAAAAATCCTCCATCGGGTCCATGGAATTCGGCGGCGTCGGGGGCGGCGGTGCCTCCGCCGGGAGCGTCAACTCCGCGGCCCCCCACCCGACGGGTGGGGCTTCCGGTGGCGATGCCGTAACGGGCTGCCGGGGTGGACTCTCCCTCGGCCATCTCGGTCGGTTCGGTGTTCCGCCCCGCCGAGGGGATGTACTTGGCATAGAGCCGCTGGAGTTCGTCGGGGGGAGGAGTTTCGAGCTCAACACCGGGACGCAACTGCTCGGCATGCGCGATCCGTTCCCGATTGTGTTCGGCCAGAGCCTGGAAGTAACGGGGAGTTCCGTAGACCTTTCGGGAGATGCTCCAGTACGTGTCCTGCGGTTCCACCTTGTAGTGGGACGGCGACTGGACGAGTCCGGGGCGTCCTGCGGGTGTCGCGCGACCAGCGGACGGGGCCGCGACCTCGGTGCGGGTCACGGCCGATTGGGTCTGGCGACCGCGCGGCGTAATCGCCACCCGCTCGTCGCCAGCGGGGGTCTTCCGACCGGGCACGATCTTGACGGTTGGATCGACTTCTTGCAGGTCGCGTGCCTGCTCGGCCAACTCGGCCTCGGTGGGCCGACGGACCTGGGTCTTGCTGAGTGCCCGTCGCTCGGTGGGAGCCACCTCGACGTATCCGTCGAGTTCATCTTCGGGATTCAGCACTTCACTCTGGGCCCCCGTCAGTGTGGCCGGCGCAGGCTCTCCCCGGCCCCGCTGGGGGACAGCCAATTCGACGGCGGGAGCCTCGGGTTCTTCGGGCTCGACAGGATCTCGTCCAAACCGGAGTGCGGGGGGTTCTTCGGCGTCGGTCCCGTCCGGTGTGTCGAGAGTGTCGTCGGCGTCGGACGATTCGCCAGGAGGGGTAAACGAGGGGCCACGCCGAATCGCAAGCGGGGGGGAGGAGTCGTTGTCGAGATCGGACTCCTCCACATTGTCAAAGGACGGTGTCTCGCGCGTCAGGCTGCGCGGAGGGACCGCTTCTTCAACGAGGTCCGAGTCGTCTTCCGGTTCCGATTGGGCAGAGAGCAGCGGCTCTTCCTGCAGATCGTCTCCCGAAGCGAGGCTGTCGAATTCGTCGGAGTCCGGCACGTCATTCTCGTCCGCCGGCAGCACGACGCGCCGGTTGGAACCGCGGGCGGGAACCTCGGCCGATGCCTGGCGAACCTGCGGGACTTCGTCGTCGGTTTCGAACAGATCATCGACGACCGAGTCGGCGGTTGGGGGGTGAGAACCGGTGTCGGCGGTTTCCTCCCCGGCATCGGACGCTGCATCGGCGTCGGCAGTGGCCTCGGACGAGGTGTCGGCGGTCTCGACAGCATCGGCCAGACCACCGGGGAAATATTCGGGCAGGTACGTCTTCCAGGCCATGCCCCCGGCGGTGAGGGTGAGGGTGAGGGCCACTCCGGCGGCCGCCATCTTGGCCCACGAGCGGCTGCTGGGTTGGCCAGCACTCCAGTCGGCGGGAGGGGCGACAGGCTCAGGGCGCTTCTCGGGGGCGGGTTTCGCCAGAGCGCCGGGAGGAATGGGAGTCCGGGAGGTGATCGTGGGAGGACTGGGGGCTGCCGTTGGGGGACCGGCTGTTGCGGCGGATCCGACGGGGGCGGGCCCGGGAGGGATTACAGCGCGGGGGAGGGGTCGGTCGACGGATGGGGTGCGGGGGAGGGATTCTTTCTCGCGGCGCGGAGGAGCGCTGTCCGCGAGCGGGGGTTGAGTCGCTGCTCGGCGGGGGAGGCCGAGAGGGGTTTCGACAGGAGTCCCTCCCAGCGAGTCGAGTCGCGAAACGCCTGCTTGACCATCCGGTCTTCCAGAGAGTGGAAGCTGAGGACTGCCAGGATCCCGTGCGGTTTCAGACATGAGTCACACACTCCGTGGAGTGCCTCGTGCAGTTGTTCCAGTTCCTGGTTGACGGCAATGCGCAGTGCCTGGAAGACCTGGGTGGCAGGATGACGGCTGTCAGGACCCGTGCCGCGCCAGGGCGCCGGTGGAGCCGTGATGGCGGCCACCAGGTCGAAGGTGGTCTGGAGAGGTTGTTGTTGGCGGAAGGCGACGATCCGCCGCGCGTGCTGGCGGGCCAGATGGTCTTCACCAAACTCGAAAATGACGTGGGCCAGGTGGTCCTCGGTCACGGTCGCCAGCCACTTCCAGGCGGGCTGCCCGGTGGTGGTGTCGTACCGCAGATCGAGGGGACTGTTGACTTGAAAGCTGAAACCGCGTTCCGGATCGGCCAGTTGGTCGGAACACCAACCGAGATCGAGCAGGATGCGATCGACCGGTCCGAGATTCAGATCGGTCAGAACGCGCGGGAGATGGGAGTAGGGGGCGTGAACGACGTGGACATTCGGCCCCGCGATGCGGGGGCCGGAAAGATCCACCATCCGGGCATCGCGGTCAAGAGCGATCAGCCGGCCGGTGGGCCCAATCCGCTGCAGGATCGCCTTGCTGTGCCCCCCTCCCCCCAGGGTGCCATCTACCACCGTGAGACCTGGGGCAAGTTCGAGAATCTGGAGAACTTCTCGCAGCAAAACCGGCACATGAGCCGAACGCGGGGGGGGGGACGATTCCGGGAGAGCGGGCGAGCCGGGCGAATGAGGAGCCATGCCCCGATTGGAACCCAATTCCAGGGGAATTGCCAGACTGCCGTGACCAGGTGCGGGGATTGGGGGAGCAGAATGCCCGCCCGACGGTGGAGCTGGGCGCGTGGCCCGGGGCGTGCCCACAACGGGAGGAACCGGGAAGACTGTCTGATTCTCAGACTTTTGACAGGGCAACCCCTGCGCAGCAAACGACCCGCAGTTCCCGGGGGACTGCGGGTCGGAACGCGCACTCAGAATGGAATCGGCCGGAGGGCCGACCGAGACTATTCCTTCTTTTCTTCGGTGGGACGATTGGGACGACCACCCCGGCCGCCACCAGCACCACCACCACCGCCACCAAAACCACCGCCGAAGCCTCCCCGTCCTTGCGGACGCAGGCTGGCGACGTCGAACTCTTTCCCCTTCAGGTCCTTCAGCTTGGCCTTTTGGTCGTCGGTCAGAGTGTCGTTGATGGCCTTGTCGCGGTTGGTGCCCAGTTCGGCCATCTTCTTCTGCATTTCTTCGCGGTCACCGCCACCGCCACCGGCGAACATCGCCTGGAACATTTCACGCTGTTTGTTGCCGTAGTCGGTGTTGGCGGCGGTGATCTTCTCCTGCTGTTCCTTCTTCAACTCCAGAGCCTTGATCAGGTCGGGGTCCGACAGAGCCTGCATGCCGGCCATTTGCCAGCCAATCTGCTGCACCCGCTAGTACTGGTCGGCACTGAGGATCTTCTTGGCGTCGCCCGAATACTTGGAGGTCAACTTGGTGGTGGTCTCGCTCATCGCGGTCATCATCTTCTGGCGTTCTTCCCCCTGGGCCGAGAAAAAGGCCATTGGGTCGCCGCCGGTGATCTTCCCCATCGCTTCCTGCATTTCCTTCCCCATCGCCTCCTGCAGCTTCTTGAGCTCGGCGACTTCGGGGCCATCCGCGGCCAGGCCAATCTCTTTCTGGACAGGCTCCATCAGGGCGAGAGCCAACGGCCCCCCCTGCCCCATCATGCCCATACCCCGACCAAATCCCCCGCCACCCCCGAAACCGCCCCGGCCCTGACCTTGGGCAAACACTTGGGGACCACCGGCGACTACAACAGCAACAACGAGACCCGCGAGGGCCAGCCAACGGCGACTCATGCACAGACTCCCTTGGAATATGGATCGAGGAACGAAACGTCGGAGAGAAACATCTCAAGGCATCAGGCCAGCCGGTTGGGGAACCCCCACTCACTCCGCCCGCCGCAGAATAGCCCCCGGTTCAGACGGAGACAATCCCGTAAGTTGTTAGTCGCCGATGCCTGTGGAAAACCGCCACGATACATCAGACCAGATATCCGGTGTCGCGCGAAGAACCGGTGATTCAGTACCATCGTTGGGTCGAATACCCAGAACCCAACCGCTCCCATGTGACCCGGTCCGCACACCCGTGATTGCCCTGCCTTTGCGCCTGATTTCCGTCCTGATCTCCCTGTGGACCCTGCTGGGTTACCCCCTGCTGTCTCCGCGGGAGGTTACCGCCGCCGAACCCGACATCCCCGTGTTGGAGATCACCACCCACACCCGTCTCGAACCGGGCAAGACCTATGGGGCGTTGGTGATCAAGGGGTCCGACATCACTGTCGATGGAACCGACGCCTGGCTGGTTGGGCCAGGCCAGGAAACTCCCGCGTCGTTCCAGGGAACGGGTGTGTTCGCCGAGGGAGTACGCGGGGTCACGTTGCGGAACGTGCGGGCCCGGGGGTTCGAAACCGGGTTGCGTCTGGTCGACTGCCAGCAGTGCCGCATCGAGGGGTGCGATTTCTCCAACAACTTCCATGATCCCGCTTTTGGGTGGGGCGAGAATGGTCGCCGGGGCGGGATCGTCCTCGAACGCTGCCAGGGAATGCGGCTCGAGCGGAACCGGGCGAACCATGTCTGGGATGCCTGTGTGCTGGTCGACTCGGACCTCAACACCCTGAGCCGCAACGATTTCTCCCACACCTCGAATACCTGCCTGAAGCTGTGGCATGCCTCCCGCAATCTCGTGCAGGACAATGTGCTGAGCCACGGCATCCGCAAGGATCCCGGAGAGGTGCATGCCCGCGATTCCACCTCGGTGCTGATCGAAAGTGGCTCCAACGACAACAGGTTTGTACGGAACGACTGCACTCACGGTGGGGACGGGATCTTCATCCGGGTGCTCAACGGCTGGGTGAGCACAGGCAATCACTTCGAAGAGAATGACTGCTCGTACGCCAACAACAATTGCTTCGAGGCCTGGTCTCCCCGGAACACCTACATCCGCAACAAGGCGAACCACGGCAGCTATGGCTTCTGGCTGGGGGCTTCGGACCAGACCGTGCTGATCGACAACGAAGCCAGCTACAACGGACTGCCCGATGGGCCGCACAACTCGCCTCATCTTCCCGACCGCGGACATGCGGGGATTGTCTTCATGTTCGGCCCCTCAAGCCATACGGTGGTACGGGGAAACCGCTGCGTGGGAAACAACGGGGCCGGAATCGCGCTCCTGGGGGATGAAGCAACCCAGGGGAAGAAATTTCGCGCTCATCACTGGATTCTCGAACGGAATTGGCTGGAGCGAAATCGCTGGGGGATCTACGCGAAGCACGCCGACTGGCTGGACCTCGCAGGGAATGAGTTCCTGGCCAATCGGCTGGGTGAATTTGTCGACGCGGGCGGGGTCACGCAGGTGGACCATCACGACACCCGGACCGACATCACCACCACCCCGCGGGCCCGGTTGTTGGCTCCCCAGACGGTCCGAGTGGGAGAGTTGGTGACATTCGACGCCTCGGGTTCGGCCGACCCCGCGGGACGCCCGCTCAATTTCCGCTGGTACCTGGGAGAGGGAACCTGGGTGACAATGCCGAGGTTTGAGCACCGGTTCTCACGGCCGGGGTTCCACCGCGTGGGACTGACCGTGAACAACGGACGCTTCTCGGATCTGGCGTGGCGCGACCTGTATGTTGTCCAGGAGGGTTCGGAGGAGCCGACCGAGGGAGCGGCCGAGCGCTGGGGGTTTGTGGATCCGCAGTCGAAGGTCACTTTTCAACAGGATCGCGTGCAACGCATCGCCGGGGAGGTCTCGATTCGCGCATTGGTCCAGCCCTACGGCGGCCAGCGGGTGTCTCTCGAATACCCCAGCGATCATCAGGCGAACCAGGATCTCACCGGTAAGACACACCTGGTCTTCTGGCTGAAAACCCGCAACGAAAATATCCCTGCGTGGCAGGATTTGAATCCCCTGGTGACGCTGTTTGGCACGGCGGGGACGAAGGTCGAATTCCGTCCCAGAACCGATCTGTTGGGACAGCCCGCCGAGACGGAGGCGCGGGAGGGGTGGACATTTTTTCGCATTCCCCTCGCGGGGGACGAGCAATGGCAACGGACCGGAGTTCCGCTGGAGACGCTGCAGTGGCTGTCGCTGGGGTTCGACTCGTGGGGAGCGCCCCCCCTGGAGATCTGGATCGACGGGTTGTCGCTGATCACGGAAGCCGCCGAGGGCTGATGATTGGTCTTTCCGCAGATGCCCCACGAATGCCGCGGGGTTCAGTTCGCCTCGACAAACTGTTGCAAGGGAGCGCTGAGGGCGATGCCGACGCGGGCCCGAGGGCCCAGCCGGTCTTGAAGTGCGGCTACCAATGTCACCGGATCGTCAAAGAAGCGGACGGACTCATGGAAGTACCAACGCAGATCGGCCGGCATCAATCCTGGAGCCAAAACCCACAACTCACGTCCCCGGAATTCCCGGAGCGGTTTTGGCGGGCCCTGGCTGAGTCCGCCAGGGCCGAACAGCTCGTGGACTCCCACACCGTTCGAGGCGGCGGTGGTCAGCACCGCCACCCCCTCCTCGCGCAGGGGGGAACGGGCAAGTGTCTTGAGCGCCACCAGCGCCCCCTGCGACTGCAGCAGGTCGACATCCTTGGGATAGGCGTTGAGAATCAAGCCATCGTATTCCCCCGCAATCGGAGTGGCATACGTCTGTGCGGCGAAGTCACATGCCGCACGATGGGCGGCTACCAGATCACCGGCGAACACAGCGCAGGTTTCCCGGCGCACATTGGGAACACACTGCACCGCCAGAACCGGCCCCAGCGGTTGGACCAACTGTTCGATTTCGGTTCGAAAGCGGTTGTATCGGGGGTTGGTCCCTCCCCGCAGCCCCAGCAGCACAAACTTGTGGGTCCGATCCGTGGTGGGGACATCGCTGAGGCCCGGCACCAGCATCTTGGCCCCTCCCCCATACCCGGCAAACGGATGGGGCAGCACCGACCCCACGCAAATCTTCAGCGAGGCTTCGAGAAAGGTCCGATTGAGGCGGAGCGTCCGGTCTCCATACGGGAGCCCGGTCTCTGCCAGATCCCCATGAGGGTCATGGACTTCGATCCGGCACTCGCGGCAGACCCGCGGGCCCAGCTTGGCCGCGATGCGCAAGGCGTCCGGAGGGGAATGAGTCCCTCCTCCAATGACGACCGAGACCTGCGAGCCAGCAATTCCGTGTGTTGCCAAGCGGTCGAGCAGCAGGTCGAGCAGCGGAGCGGCCTGGGTGGGACGGGCGACGTCATCCACGGCAATCGCCACCTGGCCTCCCCCCGAACACCACTCGGGGAGCGACGGGAACCCGAGAAGATCCTCCAGAGCCTGCTCCATCCGGCGATGCGAACAGCCGGGTTGTTGGGTGTACGGCAACACCTCGACCGACCAAGAGTGGGGGAGGGAGAGTTGCAGGCTCGTTTCGGAGTACCACGCCCCCCAGGGAAGCGCAATGTCGGTGGACCCAAACCCGGTGTTCATGACGTGGTTCAGGAATCCGCCACACCACGCGTTTGCAGATAGCGATCAATAGCCGCGATCGACTCAAAGTTCTCAGGGATCAGATCATCCTCTCCGATGGTGATGCCCAGAGAATTCTCCAGGTAACTGACGAGGTCGAGCATGAGAGTCGAATCCAGCAACCCGGCCAGCAGCAGCGACTGTTCGTTGCCAACCGCATCCACGCGCTGCGGGGAGTGGTGCCGTTTGAGGAAATCCCGAATCCGTCGAATCAATTCTCTTCTCCCCACCCGCTCCAGGGTAGAACTGGAAGGCTCGTGTGCTCAGACATCCCGGTCGGCCACAGACATGAACCAGGCCCGGTGATTGGTCACGTCATCATACAAGAGAGACCGGGGGGGGACATAGACATAGGTTGTGGTCGGCTCCATCCGGTGGAAGAAGTACCGGTTGCGCAGCAGGGTGATCAGCGGATTGCCCTCGAGGAAATACGCCCGCAATCCCGACATACCGCTGATGACCCCCTCACGCACGACCGCCGACAGCAGCCGGTTCATCACGCGGGTGTCGTGGCCCGGAAAAAGATCGCGGATCACGATGTCTTCGTGATCGGTGGTAAAAACGGCAAATCCGCGCAATTCCCCTCCTTCCAGATCCACCAGCACCTGGGGATTGTCTCCGGACCGGGGACTCCAGCGCCAGTTAAGATAGCGCGCATCCCGGACCCCCATGACGGGGAACGAATGGGCGTGCGTCGCAAACAAAGCGTCAAAACGCTGGTCGAAGACGGGGGCAGGAAGTCTCTGGATCGAACTGAGCTGGGGAGTCCACAACTTCATCGCCGTACGGAGCATCGGGTCAACCCCCCATCGGGCGATGTGTTTGAGAAAAGAGCCTCCCTTCCGGCGAGCGAGCTTCGAGGCCAACTGCAGCGGACGGGCCAACTGGATCATCGCCCCCAGAGGAATGTGTCCACAACGGGCATGAATGGCTCCCATCTTGTCGTTCGGATGGGCGAACAGAAAAGCCGCCTTTCCGGTATTGATCTGAAGCGAGGCCTGCCGTCGCAATTTGACCGCCGGTCCCAAAGTCCGAAACCCGGGATGAATCGAGAAATCAGCCCCCACCCAGGCCAGCTGCTCGGATCCCCGCACCAGAACCCGTCGGGGAATGCAGGCGGTGAACCCGACCAGTTTCCCCTCCGGTCGCGTCCGTACGGTCCAGATGACGGCGATGCCGTCCGGGTTCTCCAGATACTTCCAGCGCAGAAAATCAGCAGGCCGCTCGCCTCGGCGGGGCCGGGTGAGATTCAACAATCCGAGAACTTCCTCGAGGACCTGCCCGGCAGGTTCCTCTTGGACTTCCACGGGGGATTGTTCATTGGACAGCTTGTCGCTCATGGAAACCTCGGGAGTTCCCGGGGGACCCTGTGCAGAACCCAGGTGGGCCCAGCATCACGCCAACATCACAGCGGGCGAACTCTCGTGACCTGGCAACTCCTCCCTGCCAGGTTTCAGTCGGATGGGAACACCGGCCTGGGAACCCGGACGGACGACCGCGGCCGCCGAAGCGCAGTTGCAGAATCCTACCGTTCCGTTGGATTCTCGGAAACCATCGGTCCCGGGGTGGATTCCAATCCCATCAATTTCAGCCGATTGATCTTGCCGTTGAGTGTGCGGGGCAGCGTTGGAACCAAGTTGACCGCCCGCAGCCGTTTGAACACGGGAACTTTTCCCGAGACATATTCGAGTACGGCATCAGCCGACACAGGGGGATCGAGACTTTGCCGGGGAACCACAAAGGCCACAGGAACCTGTCCCCAAATGGGATCGGGCAAGCCGACAACCGCCACCTCAGCAACACCCGGACAGCCCGTCAGGATCTCCTCGAGTTCGGAAGGGGCCACCCGATAGGAGCCCACTTTGATCATATCGACCCGCCGTCCCACGATGAACAAGTAACCCTGTTCATCGCGACACGCCAGATCTCCCGTATGCAACCATCCGTCCCGCAGCACCTGTCTGGTGAGTTCGGGGTCCTTCCAATACCCCTGCATCAGGTTTGGCCCCTGGGCCACCAACTCACCCACGTCCGTCCCCCCCACCACAGCCCCTTGCGGATCGACCACCTGCAGAGTCACCCCGGGCAATCCCCGACCGATCGACCGGGGACGGTCGCCGACGTCAGCCGGCGGCAACATCGAGAGCCGAGCCCCCGCCTCGGTCTGTCCATACATCAGGTGAATCCCGACATGTGGCAATATCTCGCGCAGACGGTGGAACAGTTCTTCGGGCAGTGCCCCTCCCGCACAGGTCACGTAGCGGAGGGCGGGGAACTGGCGGCTGGCGAAATTCGACTTTTCAAGCAGCATCGCGAAGGTTGCGGGAACGCCACTGAAACCTGTGACTGTTTCCCGTTGCAGCAGGTCCAGAGTGCGATTCCAGAAGACCATGTCGTGGGGCAACACCAGGCGAGCCCCCACCGATACATGGGTCAACAACACCGAGTTGCCGTAGGAATAGACAAAGGGGAGCGCCCCCAAGCCAATATCTTTGTCGGTCAATCCGAGGCATGCGACGATCGCCCGCGTATTGGCCACGAGAGCGGAATGAGTCAGGCAAACCCCCTTGGGACGCCCAGTCGTTCCCGAGGTGTAGATGATCTGCGCGAGGGCCCCCGGAAGCGCCGGAGTGTCGGGCTCGAAGGTCTCCTCTCCCATCTCTCCCGTACCGAACTGCAGTTGGCCATTCGGAGTACAATCCAGCACGGAGACCCCGGTGCCCGAATGCGACATCGGCCACTGATCCGGGGTGGTGATCACGCATCGCGATTCACTGTGGGCGATCAGTCGCTCCAGTTCCTCGGGCAACAAGCCGGGATGCAGCCCTACGGCCACGCCACCTGCCAGCAGAATTCCAAAGTACGCGGCGATGTACTCGGCCGAGTTGGGTAGCTGCAAGACCACCCTGTCGCCCGGCTGCAACCCGTGATGCCGCAGCCATACGGCGACTCGTTGCGCTCCGCAGTCGAGTGTGCTCCAGGTCACCCGTGCCGCGGGCGTGACCACAGCCAGCTCCGCCCCACAGCGGGCCACCGTGGCCCTCCACATGTCAACCAGCGTGCTCATGATGTGGCGGAAGATTCGGGGGTGGAATCAGGTGACGACCAGACTCTGATGCACCCGGTCAAGGTCCACCAGGGCGGCTTTCCCGTCCGCCTTCTGCACCAGGTCGCAGATCAGCTCCATCACCTGGAACCGCGGATCGGCCACCAGCAGGCACGAGGGATGGGCGAGGAAATCGAAAACCGCCCGGTTCTCGATTGCCCAGGTGACCCCCAAC
>JBKDUK010000182.1:0-58465 GCA_046339535.1 Planctomycetaceae bacterium
CCCGCCACCCATTGGCCCGCTTCTTTCAGGCTGACCGGGCTGTAACCATCCAGTGCCCAGTCGCTCTGGGCGACCGGCCTCGTCACCCGTTCTTCCGCCTGTGCCGCTTCTTCGCCGGCTGAGCGCACGGGGGCCGGAGACTGGCTTTTGGTCTTGGGTTTGGCGGCCGTCCACTGCCGTGGCGCAGATTCCAGCCGGGGAGCTTCTGGACGCTCGAAGGACGGCTGTTCCGCGACAGCGGCTTCGGGGCGATCCGCAGTCCGGCTGCGGGAGTATTGAACCTTGCTCTCCGGACTTGGGTTGGGAGTCCGGTTCGCGACCGGGGTGTCAGCCTGACGCCTGGCCGGTTGGCTTGGCAACTGGCGAGCCTGATCACCGTCGTCGGCTGTCGGACGGCGCGGGTTGGGAGCCTCTTCAGCGATCCGGGCGAGACTGGGCTGACCCCGGTGCCGGGAGACGGCCCCGATGTACTGCCGCTGGTCTCCCGACTGATACCCCTCATGCCGCCACAGCACCTCACGGGAGGAAGACAGCACGAGGTCGGCGGGGATCGAGCGGATTCCAAACCGTTCCAGCAGCGCCCGGTCTTTCCGCGCCTCCAGCTTCACCAGCACGAAGCCCCCCGCCATCGCCTTCTCAAACTCGGCGGAGTGAAACACCTCCGCCTCCATCTGCCGGCAGGGGGGGCAGTTCGTCCCATAAAAGTGGACCAATAGCGGCAGCCCGGAGGCGGCGCTTTCCTGTTGGGCGGTCTGGAACTCGGTGTGCCAGACCAGGCGGGCAGGCTCCGCCCCCCGGGCGGAACCGACGGTGAACCACGCCAGACACAAACCAATCGCGGGCAGCAGGCATCTCATGGAAGTCTCCTCAACCCCCCACGCGAAGTGGCGCCGTGGGGGGGCTCCCTTGAGTATTTGTCGGGATTTCCGCTCTGCCCGCCAAACCGGCCGGGAATCGCCCCTTGGGCGCGGTGAGGGTGCGGGTCGTTCCGGAAACTCGGATGGGGGATTCTGGGGCAGGCGAGCGACTCTGCGGATGGTGCCGCGGAGACCATCGGCACCGTCCGCCCACAGTTCCGCCCGGTGACAGCGTGGCGGGTCTGGAAGCGGAGGGGGGCGGTCTGTTACCCTCGCCCAGACACATTCACGCGGTCTTTCGAAGTGGTTCCCGAGGATTATGTTGCGACTGCTGACGGCGGGTGAGTCTCACGGAAAAGCCTTGCTGGCCCTGGTGGATGGATTCCCGGCCGGGCTGACCATCGACACGGCCAGGATTGATGCCGAGCTGCAACGTCGGCAAGGGGGCTACGGCCGCGGGGGCCGTCAGAAACTCGAGGTGGACACGGTCGACTTCCTGTCGGGACTCTGGCAGGGAAAGACCCTGGGCAGCCCCCTGACCCTGCAGGTGATCAATCGGGACGCCAAACTCGAACGCCTCAAAGAGCTCGAGCGCCCCCGCCCCGGACATGGCGATCTGACCGGGGCGATCAAGTTTCTGGGCTCGATCCGCGGCGTGCTCGAACGGGCCAGCGCCCGCGAGACGGCAGCCCGGGTGGCGGCGGGGGCCCTCGCCCAGCAGTTGCTGGCGGTGTTTGGGATTGAAGTGTTTGGCTACGTGGTGCAGTTGGAGGCGCTCCCCGCTCCTCCCCAGGCGGGTGACCCGGCCACCCTGCGGACCCTCCGCGATACCAGCCCCCTCTACACCCTCTGCCCGGAGGTCGACGCCCGGCTGGTCGCCCGGATTGACGAGGCGACCGCGGCGGGCGATACGCTGGGGGGAATTGTCGAGGTGCGGGTGACCGGGCTGCCATTTGGCCTGGGAAGCCACGCGCAGTGGGACCAGAAGCTGGATGGTCTGTTGGCCCAGGCGGTGATGAGCGTGCAGGCGATCAAGGGGGTGGAGATTGGACTGGGGTTCGAGGCGGCCCGCCGGCCCGGGTCTCAGGTGCATGACGAAATCGCCTACGACGCAGAGCACACGGACGGTCCCGATCTGGGCTATCGGCGGAAGACCAACAACGCCGGGGGACTGGAGGCGGGGATGACCAATGGCCAGCCGCTGGTCCTGCGGGCGGCGATGAAGCCCATCAGCACGCTGCGACGTCCGTTGGCCTCGATCAATCTGGAAACCAAGCAGGAAGAGACGGCGGCGTACGAACGGAGCGACGTCTGCGCGCTCGCCGCCTGCAGTGTGATTGTGGAAAGCGTGGTGGCCTTCACCGTCGCCCAGGCATTCTGCGACAAATTCGGCCACGACAGCCTCACCGAGATCCAGGCCCGCTACGAAAAGTTCCTCGAACTGGCCCGCGCCCGGTAAGACGACAGCCGATCCCCCGCCAATCGGTCCTGTCTTCGGACCGACCTCCGGCAGGCCAACGCCCGTCCGGGAGCGACGAGACACCAACTCCCCAAGCGGCCCTGCGGAGCACGCCGCCGGCAAGTCGTACTCCGGGCTTCGCACAGAAAACCCCGCCCCCCGACCGTTTGTTCGTCGGCCGGTGAGCGGGGCGTTTCCGTTCCTGCAGGGAAGTTCGGATCCAAGGCCCCTGATCTGACAAGCGGGAAGCTCGTCGCCACGGGTTGGCTTCACTGGGCGCAGATCGTCCTGCGGCGGCACTTTGGTCGAGAGGGGTATTGTCCGGAATGAGCCATATCTCGCCCCTCCCTTCGGGCGAGCCTCCCCCCCGACGCAGGTCTGTGCTACGCTGGACATCCTGCGGACAAGCATTCCACTGAAGGCGGCTGGTCCAAATTCCCGCGGAGAACGTTCCGATGAAATTCCTGCATGCGGCCGACGTGCACCTCGACAGCCCCCTGGATGGGTTGGAGCGGTATGAAGGGGCCCCTGTCGAGCAGCTGCGCGGCGCAACCCGCCAAGCACTCAAGAACCTGGTCGAGTTGGCGATCCAGCAGCGGGTCGACTTCGTCATTATCGCCGGGGATGTCTACGACGGAGACTGGCGCGACTACAACACGGGGCTGTTCTTCGCCAGCCAGATGGCCGAACTGAGTCGCGCAGGCATTCCGGTCTTCCTCATCAAGGGGAACCATGATGCCGCCAGCCAGATCTCGAAGGCACTGCGACTTCCCGACCGCGTCCATGTCTTCTCGCACACCCGCCCGGAGACCGTGCGACTGCAGGAGTTGGAGGTCGCCATGCATGGACAGAGCTATGCCGAGCGGGCCGTCACCGAAGATCTCTCGCGCGGGTATCCCGCTCCCGTCGCCGGCTGGTTCAACATTGGGGTGTTGCACACCAGTGCGACCGGCCGGGAAGGGCACGAGAACTATGCCCCCTGCACCATCGAAGGACTGCGGGCCAAGGGATATGACTACTGGGCTCTGGGGCATGTTCATCAACGCGAGATTCTCAGTGAGGATCCGTGGATTGTGTTCCCGGGCAATCTCCAGGGGCGACATATTCGCGAGTCCGGAGGCAAGGGCTGTACGCTGGTGACGGTCGAACGAGGCGTCATTACCCAGGTCCGGCACCATGACCTCGACGTGCTGCGATGGGGCGAGGTGCTCAGCGATTTGTCAGGGACTCGCGACTTCGAATCCGCCCTGGTCAAAATCCGGCAGTCCTTGTCGGCCCATCTTGAGGCGGGCGACGACCTTCCCTGGGCGCTCAGGCTGCGGTGCACGGGAATCACCCCCGCCCATGCCGCCCTGGCTCTCAAAAGGGAGCAATTCGTCGCCGAGTGCCGGGCGCTGGCGGCCGATCTGTCGGCCAACACAGTCTGGATCGAGAAAGTCAAGCTGCAGACAAAGGCCCCCGCCGCCGCGACCAGTTCGCTGGAAGATCGAGCCGACGCCATGGGAGACCTGCTGCGGTTTCTGAGGGATGCTCCCAGCAATGAAGCACTTCTGGCCGAACTCGCGGGCGATCTGGCCGATCTGAACCAGAAACTTCCGGCCGATTTGAACGAGGGTCCCGAGCCCCTGCGGCTCGACCAGCCGGCGACGATCGCCGCCCTGCTCCCCGAGGTCGAGGCTCTGCTGACCTCCCGCCTGCTGCATCAGGAGTCGTGACATGCAGTTCCTGGAAATTGAATTTCTGAAGTTTGGCTGCTTCACCCAGACCCGGCTGGATTTCGGCCCTGTTGGACCACGTCTGCATGTGATCCACGGTCCGAATGAGGCGGGAAAGAGCACGGCCATGCGCGGACTGACCGACTTCCTCTACGGCATTCCGAACCGCTCGACCGACAACTTCCGGCACAAAAACAACGAATTGCGGATCGGCGCCCGGCTGGTGGATGACTCCGGGAGGGTGCTGCGGCTGATCCGCCGCAAGGGAACGAAAGATACCCTGCTGAATGCCGAGGGGAAATCGGTCGACGACGGCCCCCTGCAGGCCCTGTTGAAGGGGGTGACCCGCGACGTTTTTGAAAAAGAGTTTCGGCTGGATCATCCCCAGATGGTGCAGGGGGGGCTCGATTTGGGAGAGGGTCAGGGCGATCTGGCCAGCAGCCTGTTTCAGGCGGGGGCGGGTGTCCTGGGAGTCCGACGGTTGTTGCAGGAACTGGAGGAGGAGGCCGAGCGGTTGTTTAAGCCACGGGGCTCAAACCAGGAACTGCACAAGGCGATCGAACTCTGGAAGGAACGGCAGGGACGCAAGAAAGACGCCACGTTTCTGGACTCTCAGTGGAAGGAACTGCGACAGCAGGTCGAACAGAAGGCTCAAGAGCGGCAGCAATTGACGGTGGAGCACACCGAACTGGCGACCGAGCGACAGCGACTGGAACGTTACCAGCAGGCGTTGCGGCTGGTGACGGGCTACCGGCAGAAGCAGGCAGCTCTCGCCGAGTTACCGCAACGACGGCTGGTGCCCCCAGCCTCGCGCGAGGCGCGGGCCCGGGCCGTGCGCGAGGCGGCCGAAGCACAGCGGCAGATTGGCGAACTGCGACAGCGGCAAGCTCGGCGTGAACAGGAGTTGGCAAGCCTGCCCGAATCGGCTGCAGTGCTGATGCACAAGGCCGACATCGAGGCTCTGCAGCGTCAACTGGGGAGCTACGATATCGCCGCCCGCGACCTGGGCCCCCTGCAGCAGGAATTGGTGGATCTTCAGGCCGACAATCGCAGTCACCTGGAACGACTGTCTCAGCCACTGTCGGAGGAGGAGGCGGCCCGACACAAGCCCTCCCGGGCACAGCAGGCGACTCTGGACAAGCTGATCCGAGCGCGGACCCAGCTCGACACCCGCCTGGAGGGATTCGAGTCGCAGCGACGGCAACTGGAATCGAAGGTGGGCCAACTCGAAGCCGAGGTGTCGGCGAGCACCGGTTTGGCCGACCCACTGCCGCTCCGCAGTCTGCTGAAGCGGTTTGCCGCCGAAGGGAATCTCTCGGCCGAGCAGGACCAGATGGAACGGGAACTGGCGCAGCTCGAACGTCGGTTGCACGGGGGCTTGTCGCAACTGCAGCCGTGGACGGGAACACCGGCCGACCTGGAGTTTCTGCCGGCACCGTCGACTGAAACGGTCGATGCGTTTGATGCGGAATACCGAGAGTTCACCGCACGGCGGCAGCGGCTGGAGAGCGAACTGTGCCAGCGGCAGACCGAACTCGAAGAGGCGGAACAACACCTGCGCCAATTGGCCGCTCAGGGGGTCGTGCCCACCGAGGCCGATCTCGCGGCCACGCGGGAACGGCGCGACCAGCACTGGTCGAGCCTGCGAACAGTGCTGACGGGGGAAACAGGGTTGGCTTCTGGGGCCCAGGGACACAACCGACTCATCACCGACTTCGAGTCGGCAGTCGACGAGGCGGATGAGCTGGCCGACAGGCTGCGGCGTGAAGCCGACCGGGTCGCCCGTCAGGCCACACTCCAGGCCATCCGCGATCGACTGGCTCGTGAATTGGACCGGCTGGGGACCGAGCATGAAACGTCATTGCAGGCCGAGCAGCAATTATCAGGGCGTTGGCAGGCCTGTTGGGCGTCATGTGGCTTCACAGCCCGGTCGCCCGCCGAAATGCGCTCGTGGCTGACCCACCTGCGGGCTCTGCAGCAACTGGCCCAGCAGCAGGCCGAGGGACGGGCGAAGCAGGCCGATCTCTCGATCCGGATTGCCCAGCAGCGGCGGTTGCTCGAAGAAGAACTCCAGGCTCTGCACGAAGTGGTTCCTCCCGGACGATCGGTGCCTCAATTGATCGAGTACGGAACCGGCGTGGCCGAGCGGTTAGAGGCTCGGCACATGGCGCGGGCCAGCGCGCTGCAGCAACAGCGACAGTCTTCGGCGGAACTCGCGAATCTCATCCAGGCGGAACAGCTGGAACGCCAAAAACAGCAGGAGTGGCTGCGGGAATGGAAGGAGTTCGTTCAGAGCTTTCCGGTCTCAACCGAAGATCCCGAGGATCTCCGGACCATGTTCGCCACGTTGGAAGCGGTGGCCAATGGCGTGGCGAAGCAGGAGTCGCTGCGACGGCGGATTGACGACATTCGCGAGCACCTGCAGAAGGTGACCAGTGAAGCCCAACGCCTGTCCCAGACCCTGGCTGCGGGCCTGGAATCGGCCTCACCGGCCCGGATCGCGCAAGAGCTGAATGACCGGGTCGCCCGGGCCGGACGGGCGGCCGGCCAGCGCAGTCAGCTCGAACAGGACCTGCAGGAATCACGGGAGCAGCTGGCAACAGCCGAGACCCGGCTGCAGCAGGCGAACGCCGAGCTGGCAAACCTCGCCCGTCAGGCGGGCTGTGGGTCACAGGAGGAATTGATCACGCTGGAAGCCGAAAGCGAGCAGATTGAATCGCTGCGGCAGGAACTCGACAGGTTGCGGAGTGAGCTGTCGCACAGTGCGGCAGGGCAGGATCTGGAAGAATTCATCGGCGAGGTTTCCAGGATTGATCCCGATCAGCTGCCGGTCCGACTGTCGGAGTTGCAACAACGGCTGCAGATACTGGACGAACAGCGGACGGCACTCTCGCAGGAGCTGGGGCGTGTGGAGGGGGAACTGCAGCGGCATACGATCGGCAGCCCCGCCTCGGAAGCGGAGCAAGAGGCGCGTGAAGCGTTGGCCGCCATTCGCCCTCTGGCCGAACAGTATGCCCGGCTGAAGCTGGCTCAGGGACTGTTGCGCCGACATCTCGAGTCGTATCGCCAGAAGACGCAAGATCCGGTGCTCGAGCGGGCCACGGGGCTGTTCGCCCGTCTGACTCATGGAGGCTTCGAGGGAATCAAGCCAGACTTTGATGAGAAAGACCGTCCGATTTTGAAGGGAGTCCGCTCGGGAGGCGAAGAGGTTGAGATCGCGGGGTTGAGTTCGGGAACACGCGATCAACTCTTTCTCGCGCTGCGGCTCGCGAGCCTCGAACGGCAACTCGCTGCCTCGGCACGAGTCCCTCTGATCGTCGACGACATTCTCATCAACTTCGACGATCAGCGGTCACGGGCCACGCTGGGGGTGCTGGCCGAATTTGCCCGGCAGACCCAGGTGCTGTTCTTCACCCATCATCAGCGGCTGGTCGAGCTGGCCCGCGAAGCGGTGCCGGCTGACCAATTGCAGGTGCTCGAATTCCATCACTGAGGAAGAAAACGCCAGCACTTCCAGCGACACTCCGGCTCCGGTTTACCGGTGAGATTGCTACGGAGAGGCATTCCCTGACCCCACAACCCGGGAGTGACAGCGCGGTCGCGGGCGGGTTGAGGAACAGGAGCGTCCGGTGACCAGCCCATGCCTTCGGCGCTGGTCAGTGACCCGCGTGATTCCCGCCGATCCAGGCGTCGGCCGTCCGACGGACTTCGTCGTCATCGTTCGATTTGAGGGCGGCGAACAGGACGTCGTTCCGCCGGGCCGACTGGTTCAGGTACAGCAGACCCGCCTGCAATTGACGGGCGGCTTGGCTGGCATCGGGACCGGGGTTCGAAACGAGGGAGAACAGCCGCGAGTAAACGCAACTCGCGGCGAACAGTTCGGCCGCCAATCCTCCAAGGCGGGTGTTGGTCAATTGACGGTCTCCCGAGCCTGGCACAGCCCCCTGGGTGGCCGCACCAAACTGCTGGATCTGACGCGCCAGAATCGAAACCGCCGGTTGCAGACGCGGATTGGCGACGGGAATCGCGGGCATGGCCCGGGTCTTGGCCAGTGCGAATCGCCAGGGAGCGGGACGCGCCCCCGCGGTCCCTCCCGAGAGTTCGCGCACTCCGGCGGCTCCCACGGCCGACTGCAGCAATTCATTCGCCCCCCAATCAAGCTGCAGGAACCGGACATCGCGCGCGGCCCGTTCGAGCTTGCAGCCAAGGAAGTTTCCGCCCGACTGACTGAGTCCCAATGCGTGGGAAACCACCTGTTCGGCAGCCTGGCTGCTGAAGACCTTCAGCAGCGCGGCTTCGAGAACCGGCAGCGCGGCGCTGTGATCGAAGAGATGGGCGACATACCCGGTGGTGCTCTCGAGGGCGAACTGCATAGCCGCCGCACTGGCCAACAGATTTCGCGTGACTCCCTGACTGGCGAGGGGCTGGCCAAATTGCTCACCATGCCGGACGCGCTCGACAATCCAGTCGAGAATCTGGCGGGACAAACCGGTGGCTGTCGCTCCCGACAAGAGCCGTCCGAACGCCTCGACATCCTGAGCGACACGGGTGCCTGTACCAATCGGCCCCACCACATTGGACCGTGTGACAGGAGCCTCGGCGAACGCCAGTCGGGCAAAGGGAACCCCGCGGACTCCGGAACTCGCCTGACGGGGCTCTGCGACTTTCACGCCTGATTGATCGGCGGCGAGCAGAAAGGCCGTCAGCTGTCCCTCAGACTGTGAGGCGGCTGGTGTGCGGGCGAGAATCAACAACGCTTGTGAGGCCCCCCCCCACACCACATGGTCCTTCTCTCCATTGAGCAGATATCCCTGGCCATCCGAGGCGTTCCGGGCCCGGGTTGCCACGCTGGAACCATCTCCCCCCGCTCCCGCCTCCCAGAACGCGGCGGCGAGCTGCTTTTCCCCTCGGGCGATGGCCGGCATCCAGGCGGCTTTCTGAGCCTCGTTGGCATGTCGGGCCAGACCCTGCAGATTCGCCATGCCATGGCCCAACGCAACGGCGGCGGCGGGAATGTGGGTAGCCACTTCCGACAACAGGGCCGCGAGGCTGTGCCACGTACGTCCCGTCCCCCCCTGGAACGATTCGACCGCACCTCCGGGCAGGCCCCGGATGGCCAGGCCGGTCAACAGATCGGCAGGGAGTTCCGCCGCACTGTCGATCGCGTGAGTGTCGACCGATTCGGTCAACCAGGTCTTCAGTCCAGCGAGTTGCCGAGCGGTTTCAGCCTGTTCCTCCCCCCGGGGCTGTGGCCAGGGAATCACCAGTTCGTGACGAAACTCGCCGGCGAACAAGCCCTGAGCCAACCCGGTGGAGTCCACCGTGGGAACCAGCAGTTGCTCGGCCCGCTCCAGGGCCGTGGTGGCGGAAGACTGGGAAGAGCTGGCCACAGAGACGACTCCAAACAAAAACCGGGATGCAGTTTCGGGGGGACCGACCCACAGGCCGGCTGGTTCGCAGTGTAACCGCACCGCCGGTCGCTGTCTTGCAATCGGGGGGTGGGTTACCCCCTGGGAGTCTTGAACCGGCTGACTTTGCGGGGGTCACCGGCTTGACTCACACCAGCAGTTCACCCCTCCAGACAGTACGGGCGTGTCCTCCCAACACCACGCGGTCGCCCGCCACCCGCAGTCGCAGGTGACCTTCCCGACGCGAGACCTGACGGGCAACCAGCTCCAACTGACCCAACCGGCTGGCCCAGAACGGCGCCAGGCAGCAATGGGCCGAGCCACACACCGGGTCTTCATCGACTCCCACCTGCGGGGCGAAAAACCGGCTGAGCAGGTCGACCCCGGGAAGATCGGACGGCGCGGTGACGATCACTCCCCGGGCGGCAATCGACTTCATCCGGACAAAGTCGGGGGTCAGTCCCCGGAGGATGCGGGGATCGGGGTAGTGCACCAGCAGATCAAACCGGCTCCGCCCCACCCAGTCTCCAGCGACCCCGAGCGAGTCGAACAATCCGTCGGGAGGTTCGCAGGGGGTGGGGGGAGTGGCGGGAAAGTTGAGCTCGATCCACCCCTCCACCAGCCGACAGGTCAATTCTCCACTGTGGGTCTCAAAGACGAGTGGACGATCGGAGGGAACCAGTCCTTCGCTCCAGAGGGCGTGAGCGGTGGCCAAAGTGGCATGTCCGCAGAGATCGACCTCGACCACCGGAGTGAACCATCGCAGGTTCAGGTGCCGTTTTCCCGGGGCCACGAACGCCGTCTCCGAGAGATTCATCTCCTCGGCCACCTGTTGCATCCAGCTGGGATCCGCGGGCTGTTCGAGCCAGCAGACCGCGGCGGGATTTCCTCCAAATGGCCGCTCGGTGAAGGCATCGATCTGGAAACAGGGAATCCGCTTCATGACCGTCCAGGCTCGAAACCTGGGCAACACGGAAGTTGCCCGGGACAAACAACAGGTCGAAGACGCCGCTCAGTTCGCGACGGGATGAGCGGCCAGCCAGTCGACAAGGATACGGGTCACCCGTTCGGGCTGATCCCGATGAACGAAATGTCCCGCTTTCGGCACGGTCACCAGGCTGAATTCATTGTCGATCCACTGCCAGGTGTCGTTGAGCGCACCGGGGAGCAGGGCCTTGTCATCAAGACCATGAATCATCAGGACCGGGCACTTCACCTGCGGCAAGTCGGTGGGGATTTCATACGGTTCGCGGGGATAATTTGCCTGGTAGTAGTGAAGCATTGCGGGGAGAGAACTCTTCCGGAAGGCGGCCACATATTTGACGCGGGCTTCGGGTTCACGGACCCAGCCGGCAATCGCCTCGGGGGTCAGGGCGGCAGCCGCCCCGGGCAGCTGAAAGGCCCGGGCGTAGGCACTGTTTTTTTGCTGCTCGGGGTTGTTCTTCAGTTCCCGCAGAAGTCCGCGGGGATGCGGCAGATTGAGGATCACCAGCCGTTCGGTCAACTCGGGATGCCGCAGGGCCACATTCCAGGCAATCGCTCCTCCCCAGTCATGCCCCACAATCGTGGCCCGCTCGCGTTTCAGGTGCCGGACGACCGCCACCACATCGGCAACCAGTTTATCCAGCGTGTAATTCTCGACCCCGGTGGGCTGGTCGCTGTCGTTGTAACCCCGCAGGTCGAGGGCGACCACCTGGCAGGTCTTCGCGAGGGCTGGAATCTGGTCACGCCAGGTGTAGTGAAAGTCAGGAAATCCGTGCAGCAACACCACCAGCGGCCCCTCTCCCGCTGTGACGTAGTGAATCTTGACCCCCTGAGAGTCGGCGAAGCCTTCTTTCCAACTTTCCTGGGCGGAAAGCCGCGACAGACTCCCCAGAACCAGACAGAGGCAACAGACCAGGCCGGCGCGACGAATGAGATGGAGCATTTGAGGCAGGATCCGTTCCGCCCCAGGCCGACTGGCGGAGAGTCGTTCGGTCCCACGCACTATGCGGGTTCCGGAGGACAGAATGGGCGACGTTCACCTATTGAAAGCAGGTCGCCACCAGGAAAACCAACAGCACCACCCCCCAGACTCCTCCCAGCCCATGCCAGAACCAGCCGCAGGCGGTGACTCCCCAGTACGATTCATGATCATACCGATCATCCCAGGCCGAGATGAGGACCCACAGCAGCCACCAGAGAGCCACCGTAAAGTGCATGGCGTGCAGGGTGGAGATGACGGTCAAGAAGGCATTTGAGCCAGTCTGCGATTCGGAAGGATCCTGATGATCGAGCATCATCTTAAGACCGCACCCCTGCAGCCCCACGAAGAGCACTCCCAGTACCAGGGCCTGAAGCAGCGCCAGGCGGAACTGGCGTTGCTTCTCCCACCGCACAAAACCAACCGCACGGTGCAGTGCGACACTGCCCGCCAGCAGAACTGGCGTGCTCAGCCAGAAGACCGCGGGAAAGATTGCCTCGCGCTGCGAACCGATCCGGGGGATCCACCGGAAACCAATCAGCGAAATCAATCCCGCGGCCACATACACCGCAAGAGACAACCCGATGAACCGCAGGGCCCGTCGGGATTTGTTGAGGACCTGTTGTTCCGCGAGTGAGACAGCCATGGCTCAGCAGAGAATTGTCTGTTCCCGGTCAGGACCGATGGAGACCAGCCAGACGGGCAGGCCCATGATCTCCGAGAGCGTGTCAAGGTATGCCCGAGCCTCCTTGGGGAAGTCCGACAGGCGACGCAGGGTCGAAATGTCGCGCTTCCAGCCGGGCAGAGTGCGGTAGACCGGTTGGGCCTTCGCCAGTTCCCTCACATGGCTGGGGAAGACGGTCGTCCGCTCGCCATCAACATCATAGGCGGTGCAAATCTTGAGTTCATCCAGTTGGCTGAGCACATCGAGCAGCATCACCGAGATGCAGTCGACACCACTGATTTGGGCTCCGTATCCCGCGGCGATGGCGTCGAACCAGCCGCACCGCCGGGGTCGCCCGGTGACGGTTCCATACTCGCGCCCCACATCGCGGATGTGCTGGCCGGTGGCGTCGAGCAATTCGGTGGGGAATGGCCCCCCTCCCACGCGGGTGGTGTAGGCCTTCACGACGCCAATCATCTTGCTGATCTGACGCTCGGGAACCCCGCTCCCCGAGTGAATTCCGCAACCCGAACTGCTGGAGGAAGTCACGAACGGATAGGTGCCGTGATCCACATCGAGGAGGCTTCCCTGGGCGCCTTCAAACAACAGCCGCTTGCCCTGTTTCAGAGCGGCATGCAGCCAGGCGGTGGTGTCGAGAATGTGGGGCCTCAGCCGTTCGGCATACCCCAGATATTCCTCGGTGATCTGGCGGGCATCGAGTTCGGGAGCCTGGGGATCGAGGGCCTTGAGGACGGGGGTCTTCTGGGCCACAACCTCGGCCACCCGGCTGGCAAGCAACTCGGGATATTTCAGGTCTCCCATCCGGATGGCGTGGGTGCGTCCCGCCTTGTCGCGGTAGCAGGTCCCGATCCCCCGCATGGTGGTTCCGATGGCGTTTTCCTTGCGGGCGGCCTCGAATGCCGCCTCCTCGGCCATGTGCCAGGGAAAGATCACGTGAGCCCGGTCGCTGATCAACAGGTTCTCACCCAGCGGGACGTTTCGTGCCCGGAGCTGATCGACCTCTCCCAGCAGGTGCTTGGGATTGATCACCACCCCCGTCGCGATCACCGAGGTGATCTCGGGACGGAGTACCCCCACCGGCAGCAGCGACAGTTTGTAGGTGTTGCCTCCAAACACCACCGTGTGCCCCGCATTGTTCCCCCCCTGATACCGCACCACCACATCGTGCTGCTCGGTCAACAGGTCGACAATCTTTCCCTTGGCTTCGTCTCCCCATTGGAGCCCGATGACGGCGGTGGCGGACATACTATGCAGTGACTTCTTTGGAAGGGGAGGAACAAGCGGGCCACCTCACGGTCCCGCCAAGGGCCCGTAATGACCATCGGACAGTCTAACGGCTATCTGCTGGAAATCGAACTTCCAAGCAGTCGGGAGGCGTAATCGCCGGGGGTTTCTCCGGGGGGCAGGTTGGCGGGGACAGGAACCCCCCCCAGGCCGAGCAGCAGGTGCTCGGCCCGCTCGTAAGGATGATTCCGGTCCAATTGCCGTACAAACGCCTGAAAATCGACGGTTGTCGCCGCAACCTGAAAGCCGCGAAAGCGATGCAGCAGGTGATGCGGGTTGTGCTGCAGAATCAACTCTCGACAGCGCTCGGCTAAAGCCGGGAGTCCAGCCTGCAGGGCGGCCATTCCCGCCAGGACCAGAAAGCGGTCCCGGGGAGCCAATTGGCCACGGGACTGACAGATGGTCGCCAATTGGGCATACACCAGCAACCGGGCGTCATAATCGTGCACAGGACACGTCTTCCGGGAAGAGGGGTCACACCGCGTCGGATACTGGAAACATCCGGTCAACAAACGGATGCGGGAGGACTACTTCCCGGTGCGGGTTGCGGGGGTTGGCGGTTGGTCGGATTGGTGTCCGGGATGGCGGACCGGAAGTTCGGACTCGTCGAGGCTGGTTACCAAATTGGAGGGACAAACTTCCTGCCGACCGCATTGTTCGCAGACCACGTGGATGAGGTCCGAGGCACTCAGGCGGATCTTCTGGTCGAGGCAGAGCTGATACAGTTGCCGAAGGTGATCACAGACCATGGGGAGACTCCGTTTTCCAACACCGATCGGCAGGGTACGACACCCTGACCACCCAAATGAACGACGGCGACCGGGGCTCTGTGGCCACGACCGCCGTGCGTGACAACCCACTCAATCCTCAGGTTCCGCGGTTGATCTTGCACATGGGCAGCGCCTGCTGGAGTTTCATGACCCCCGCATCGGTCACCTTGGTCATCCAGAGGTAGAGCGCCTTGAGTTTCTTGAGATTCTCGAGATGCGCCAAACCGGCGTCGGTGATCTCGGTTCCGTAGAGATTCAGGTATTCGAGGTTCTCAAGTCCCTTGAGCAGTTCGAGGGCCTTGTCGGTGATCTTGGTCTTCTCGAGATGGAGCTTGACGAGGGTTTTTTGCCCGGCGATGTGGGGCATCGCATCGTCGGTAATCTCCTGACCCCGAAGATTCAGTTGAGCGAGCCGGGTGAGGTCTTTCAGCGGGGCCAGATTGTCGTTTCCAATCTTGGTCTGGGCTGTGATGTAGCTGACATCCAACCGGTTGTCATTCTGGGCGATTTCCAGAACCAGCACACCCCATTCTTTCAGCTTGGCGATCGCCTTCTTTTCGGCTTCAGGATCCCCCGCCTGTCCAAGTCCCAGGCGTCCCAGCATCAGGGCGGTCGAGCGCAGGTTCGCAACACTCATGGTGGAAATCTCCAGAGAAAGGGAGGGAAGTTTGGCGGGGCAATCGGAATCACCCGCGAGGGTTTGATGAGTTTAAGCAGTGCGGGACCCGCCCGCCAGAATCCCGGGCCGGCCGGTTCAGTCAACCGGAATGGGGGTCTCGCCGGCGACTTCGCGATACGTCACCTCATGCCCGTCGACCCAGACGTCGTTCACCTTGCGGCGTGACTTGACATGAAATTTGCCATCCTTCAGTTCGCTGATGGCGCTCACCTCGGTCACGCCTCCAGGCAGGCCATGAACCAGTTCAGTCGAGTGAAACTTCCCGTCCTTGATCTCGAAGGTGGCTTCGGTCCGGAATCCAGCTGTCGTGAAATAGTACGACACAATCTGTTTTTTGGCGGGATCCCAGAGAATGAGGGTCTCGCCTCCGTAGATGCCATCGTTGACGGCATGGCGGGTCCGGATCGCCTTGCCTTTCAGGGCGACCTCCCACCGCATCGTGTCAAACAGTGGTTTTTCGGGAGTCGAGTTCTTGAACTCACCCCGCCAGGTCTTGCCCAACAAAGGGGCGAAAGGACGCAGATGCTCGTCCAGCACGGGATCCGCCGCAGAAACAAGTGAGGCCGACAACCCCAACACCAGGCAAAAGAACCAGACGCGCATCGATCCGCCTCGCCGAAGAGTCAGGGGAACACGAACCGCTTTCCCCATCTCCACGGGGAAAATGGGGAAAGCGGAACTTCAGTGGCCGGCGTCCGCGATCAGGACTTCTTCGTCATTTCCGCCCGGACTTTCTCGAGCAGTTTTCTGGTGGCCAGGATTCCTTCGGCCTCACCAATCTTGCCTCCTTCGTACTCGATTCCGACGTAGCCATGATAACCATGGTCGAGCACGATCTTCATCATCTTGCGGTAATCGGTGTGAATCTCATCGCCGGCTTCGTTGAAGTCGTGCGACTTCGCGCTGACCGCCTTGGCGAAGGGCATCAATTCGGTAACTCCCTTGTAACGGTCGTACTGCTTGCCGTCGCCCAGGTTGAAGTTGCCGAAATCGGGCAGAGTCCCGCACCGCTTGTGGTCCACCTTCTTGATGACCGAGGCCAGCCACTCGCCATTGGAACTGAGGCCGCCGTGGTTCTCGACAATCACATTGATGTCGTGCGGCGCGGCAAACTCGGTGAGGGCCCGGAGTCCATCGGCGGCGCGGTGCACCTGATCTTCATACGAGCCTCCCGAGGCGGCGTTGACGCGAATCGAATGGCAACCGAGGGTCTTGGCTGCCTCAACCCACTTGAAGTGATTCTCAACCGCCTGGTTCCGCTTCGCGAGGCTGGCGTCTCCCAGCGCCCCCTCGCCGTCGATCATGATCAGCAGCAGCTTGACCCCCAGGTCGCCGGCCCGCTTCTTCAATTCCGCGAGGTACTCGGCGTTCTTCGCCTTGTCTTTAAAGAACTGGTTGACGAATTCCACGGCATGGATGCCGAACTGTTCCTTGGCGGTCTTGGCGAAGTCGAGATTGTCGAGCTTGCCTCCGAAAATCGTCTTGTGCAACGACCACTCGGCCAGCGAGATGTCGAAGAGGGGCTTGTCTTCGGCGGCAAACGTGACGGGAGCCAAAGCCGCACCGGCGGCGAGCAGGGCCGATTGGGTCAGGAACTGGCGACGGGGAAGCAGGGTCGACATGGAAAAAACAACCTCGCAAGAGGGCGGGAGAAACAATCGCGGCCGGCCCAGCCAACCCGGCTGACCGGACATTCCGGATTATAACCGCGCTGTTTCCCGGGTTCCCAGTCGTCAGCCGGGGTGGGCCACCCGGAACCCGTCGTCCCCCCGGCCGGCAATCGGGGGGGGCCAACTGTTTTTGGTCGGCGTGGGCTACCCTTGGCCCAGTTTGGCTCCCGAACGGGCGGTGGCCGCCTCCATGATCTTCTGTTCTGTTGCCTCGGCCCGGGAGAAATGGCCGGTCAGACGCCCTTCGCACAGGACGTAGATCCGGTCTGACAGGGTCAGCAGTTCGGGCAGTTCACTGGAGGTCAGAATGACCGCCAGCCCGTGTTGGCAGAGTTCGTTGATCAACTGGTACAGCTCGGCTTTGGCCCCCACATCCACTCCGCGCGTGGGGTCATCCAGCAGTAACAGCCGGGGTTGGGTCAGCAACCCGCGGGCGATCAGGCACTTCTGCTGATTCCCCCCGGAGAGGTTGGTAATCGCACTGTCGAGTCCTGGGGTCTTGACCCGCAAGCGTTCGACCATCGCCAGCGCCTGCCGCCGCTCGCGGGCCGGGCGAATCAGGCCCCACGCAGCCGAGTCGCGCAGGGCGCAGAGGGTGATGTTGGCTCCGACCCCCAACTGATCGAACAGCCCGAGGCGCTTGCGATCTTCGGTCACCAGGGCCAGCCCCGCCTCCAGAGCTTCGGCGGGGTGACGGAACTCGATGGGTGTTCCATCGAGCAGAATCTGACCCGTTGGGCGGGGAGATCCCGCACCATACAGGCATTCCAGCAGTTCGGTGCGCCCGGCCCCCATCAGCCCAGCCAAACCCACCACCTCGCCAGCCCGGACCTGCAGGTTGATGTCATGCAGCCGGTATTGCTGGGCATGTCCCGGCCAGACCTGCGTGAGACCGCGCGTTTCGAGGACCAGCTCGCCGATCGATCGGCCTCCGGCCGCCGACAACGGCTCAATCTCGCGGCCCACCATCAAATGAGCGACCTCGCGAGGGGACGATTCGCGGGCGTTTACCGTGCGGACCAGCCGGCCGTCGCGGAGTACGGTGATACGGTCGGCCAGACGGAAGATTTCGTCCATCTAGTGGGAGATATACAGAATCGTCACTCCCCGGTCGCGCAGCCGACCGATGATGCGCATCAGCCGCTCGGTTTCGGTCTCGGTGAGGGCACTGGTGGGCTCGTCCATGATGAGAATCTGAGCCTGCAGCGAAAGCGCCTTGGCAATCTCGACCAACTGCTGGTCGCCAACGCGCAGGCCCCCCACGGCCTGGGTGGGCAAAGCCTGGCATTCCAGCTCAGCCAGAAGGCGGGCCGCCTCGTCATTCATCGCCCGCTCGTCGAGCCAGCCCAACAGTCCCCGTCGTTCACGCCCCAAAAAGATGTTGGCCGCCACCGAGAGATCGTCCACCAGGTTCAATTCCTGGTGGATGATGCTGATGCCCGCCTCCTCGGCATCGCGGGTCGAGCGAAACTCCACGGGGGTTCCGTCGAGCAGAATCTCGCCGGTGTAGCGGGTGTAGACTCCCGAGAGCAGCTTCATCAGCGTGCTCTTGCCAGCACCGTTTTCGCCGGCGATGGCGTGCAGTTCACCGGAGGGAATGTCGAGCGAAACCCCAGCCAGGGCCAGGACCCCGGGGAACTGGACGGAGACATCGCGGATGGAAATCTGCGGCAGCGACATGCGGGGTCTTACGGGAAGAAATCGAGCGGGTGCCGCATCAGCGGGTTCCCCGGTTGCGCAGCTGATTGACCGCCACAGCGAGCACCACCACCAATCCAACGATCAGCCCTTCATACAGACTCGAGTCGATTTTGATCAGGTTGGGAATGCCGTTGACCACGAGCGACAGGAACAGTGCACCCAGGATTGTTCCTGTCAGCGTTCCGGCGCCTCCCCTCAGGCTGGCTCCCCCCACAACCGCGGCGGCAATCGCATTGAGCTCATACCCAATTCCGAGGTTGGCGGCATTCCCCTGACCTTCGCGGGCTGCGTAGAGAATGCCCGCCAGCCCTCCGCAGAATGAGCCGATCATATAGGCCACGAACTTCAGGCGATTCGTACGGATGCCACTGAGCCGGGCCGCCTGTTCGTTGCCGCCCAGCGCATACAAATGCCGGCCCAGAACCGTGCGACGCATCACCACCATCCCCGCGATCGCCACCAGGGCGAAGACCACAAGGGGGACCCAGCGAATCAACACCGGGTCTTTCACCAGGGGGACCGAGACGGGCCAGGTGGCATTGTACAGGGCCCGGAACTGACGGGCCGAGACGGCGATCTTGTCGCTCTGGAACAACGATTGGGAAATGACGCGGGCCAGACTGCGCAATCCAATCAGCGTCCCCAGCGTGGCGATGAAGGGGGGCAGGTTGAGCCCAGTGATCAATGCGGCGTGCAGCAGACCAATCAACAACGACACCGCCAGGGTGGTAATCGTCGCCAGCACCAGCACTGCTGGACTGACTCCGGCGCGCGACAACTCGGCGGCGGGGACCACCTTCTTGATCACCACGGTAAAGATGATGCTGCTGAACGCGATGACCGTTCCGACCGACAGATCAATCCCTCCGCTGAGGATGACGATCGTGGTGCCGATCGCAAAAATCCCCAGCATGGTTGTTTCGGTCAACAGCAGTTGCAGGCTGGTGGCTGAGCCAAAGTTGTGCTGTGGATCGAGTCCCAGCACAACCAGGTAAACCAGCAGGTTGGCCAACAGCAGCCAGAATTCGGTCCGTTGCCACCAGCGTCCGCCCGCGGAAGTGCTCACGAACCTTCCAGTCCCTTCTCGGTCAGCCAGCTGCGGAACACGTCGAGAGGCTGCCGATACTTGCTTTCGAGCTTCGATTCGGCATTGGGGACCACTACCCGCAGTCCCGTGTCGTACACAGTCGAACCCTTCAGCAGGTCGTCGATACCGGCCTGATCTCCCTCGATCATCCGGTGCAGCAGGGTGACTCCCTGGAAGCCCATCTCGTAGGGATTCTGCACCACCATGACGTCAATCAAGCCCTGCTCCATCGCGACAATCGCATTGGGCTCGGCATCGAAGGCGACCACGGTGAAATCCTTCCGGCGGCCGTTGCCGGTCAGCACATCGGCGATCGCGGGGGCGTTGTAAGACCAGATCCCGGCGAGAATGTTCAACTGGGGATGATTCTGGAGGGCCGCGGTCACGTTGTTGCGGGCCTTTGACTCATTCACCTGGTCTTCCATGGAATCAACCAGAGAGATCTTGTCGCCCAGTCCCTCCTTGAACCCCGCGATCCGTTCCTGGGCATTCTGGGCGCCGAGGAAGCCCACAAACGCCGCGGCCTGACCCCCGTCGGGCCTCAACTGCGCCGCGAGCCGTCCCAACTCGCGTCCGGCCTCAAGATTGTTCGTGCCCACAAACGCCTCGCGGGCTTCGGCGGGTCCATCGGAATCGATGGTGATCACCTTGATGCCTTTGTTCCGCAGCGCCTGCATCTGCTCGGCGACGCCGCTCGCCTGGCTTTCGAGCACCGAGATCCCCACCCCCTTGACGTCGGCCTGGGTGGCCAGTTGCTCGAGGCGGCGAATCTGCCCCCCCTCGGTCGCATCATTTCGCAGCATCTCAACACGCACTCCCAGCTTCTCCCCCGCGTCCTTGAGACCCCGGTCGCAGGCATCCCAGAAGGGGGAACTCCCATTCGTCACGATGACGATTTTGTAGTCTTTCGCAGCCGTGGGTGTTCCCGCTCCCTCACCAGTGCCGCCCACAGAGGGGCTGCCTCCGCCGGACGGATTAGGACCAGGGGGGGGCGAACCGCCGCAGCCAGACAATCCAACCACACCAATCGCAGCCAGACAGAACCCAGCCAGGGCCAGCCACAGGGGGCGGGCGAGGGAAGAGAAACGCATGATGATCCCGGGAGTGAGACGCGAAACGGGGCCGATCGGGAACTCTAATGCAGCCTGTTTCCGGGCGTCAATTCTGGCGGGATCGGCCCCCGCCGAAACGACTACAATTGGGGATGTGAGAAAAACTCCCCGTTTTCTTCCCGGCTTGTGCTTCCCGCCCGACTTTTGCCGCTCGACCTGGGCGCCGTGTGATGCGAGACCTCCTGAACGCTCCGGACAGTCGCTCTTCGTTGGCAACGCCCGTGCTCCGTACCGCGTCGCCCCATTCCGGATGGCGAAGGTGGAAGACCGCGCTGGGGTCGCTGCTCTCGGTTCCGTTACACCCTCTGGGGAAACTCTGCCGGTCCCGGGTGGCCCCCTGGCGGCACGAATCCCGCCGGTCTGAGGGCCTGACCCTCATCCTGCCGGGTATCGAGGGGGAAAGCCTGCTGAACCATGACGTTGTTTTCGGACTGGTCGATGCCGGCGTTCCCGGGGCGATCGAAATCGATGACTGGACCAGCGGCCATCCGGCGCTGGGGCTGTGGCATCTCTGGGATCGCCGCCGCCACCAGCGCGAGGCCCGCCGCATTGCTGAGCGCATTGTCGAGCAGTACCGGCAACACCCGGAGGCCCCCATTCATTTGATCGGCCACTCGGGGGGTGGGGCCATGGTGGTGCTGGTGCTTGCAGCGCTCCCCGAAACCGTACGGGTTACAACGGCCACCCTGCTGAACGCGGCGGTGTCGCGGTCACATGACCTGACACAGGCCCTCACCCGACTCGAACGGGGTCTCTGGAATTTCTCGGCGGTGGGGGATTGGTTTTTCGTCACCCTCGGTACGCTGGTGTGCCGCTCGCTGGACGGAGTGCACACGGTCTGTGCTGGAGCTTGGGGGTTTACCTCCCCCGACCAGTCTTCAGGATCCTGGTCGGGGCTGCACGAACGCCCGTGGAGCTGGCGTGATGCGGGACGCGGACACGGCGGAGGACACTTTGGCTGCACGAACCGTCTGTTCGTGGGCGAATGCGTGGCCCCAATTTTGATGCCTGAAAGGGAATCGGCGGGCACCCCCCCTGCGCTTTGAGCCTGAGCATTCGGGGGGAATCGGGCCGCTACAGGCGTTCGAACTTCTGGAGGGTATGGCAGGAGGGGTCGACCAGGCCCCGGTTGCCGCCGGCCGACTGCACCACTTCCCCAACGTAGATATTCCCCCGCGAGTCGAGGGCCAGATCGTGCGGGGCGAAGAATTGTCCCGGGGCACAGGGATCATCACTGCCGCCAAATTTGGTCACCAGCCGTCCCGTGCGGTCGAAGGCCCGGACATGGGCCCCCTCGGGAGGATCGGTCGGCGGCGTCTGCCAGGGGAACTTGCCCGCCCGCCAACCCAGATCACAGACCCAGGCCAGCCCCTGAGAGTCGAACCGCACCTGCATCGGCCGGGCGGTCGCCGTCCACTCGCGGAGGTAGGATCCCTCAGGAGTGAAGACCTGCACCCGGCTGTTTTCCCGATCGGCCACATAGACCAACCCGTCGGTGTCGACGGCGATGCCATGCGGCAGATTGAACTCTCCCGGGCCAGCTCCCGGAGTTCCCCAGGAAAACAGCAGGTGTCCCTGGGAGTCGAACTTGTGGACCCGGCAATTGCCGTAGCCGTCGGAAATATACAGGGATCCATCGCGAGCACGGGCCACGTTGGTGGGCAGATTGAACGGCCCGGCGGCCCGGAGGATCGAGCGGTAATCGAGGCCGTTGATGCCGGTGTCCGAAGGAACGCCCGGGGTCCCCAGGATCTGCAGGAGTTGTCCCTCGGGGGTGAACTGCCGCACGCTGTGATTCCAGTCGTCGGTACACCAGACCGTGTCATCGGGGGCGATGGTGATGCCGTGGGCGTGGGTCAGCAAGCCCTCGCCCCATGAGCCGACGAAGGTTCCGTCACTCTCAAAAATGCAGACAGGATGATCACTGCGGCTGAAGACGAACACCCGATCGCGGGAATCGACCGCCACCCCGGCCACCTCGTAGAACGACCAGCCCTGGGGGAGTTGGGGCCAACCCGGCACAGCGCGGTAACGGAATTCCCCGGAACCCACAACACCATCGGCGGCAGAAGACATGGCAGCACCCGCTGGTCCAACGAGGAGCAACCGGCCGGGAACGGGACCAGCTCCCCCGGCCATTGGCCGAATCAGGCGGGGGGATTGTTCCAGACAGTCGCTGCGAGTCCGTACAGTGGGAGGTGGCGTTCAAAGCGGAAGGGGGCTCCCAGGTAGCGGGCCAACAGGGCCCCGGCACCACCGGTAATCAGACAGAGCGGGGGAACGCGGGCCTCGGGCATCTGTTCGGTGAAGAGACGTGTCAATTCCCGCACAGCTCCCACCTGGCCATAAAGGACCCCACTGCGGATCGCATCCCAGGTGGTTTTCCCTATTGGATCGACCGCTCCCTCCACCAGTTCGCTGGCGGGAACGTGTGGGAGCATCGCGGTGTAGTGGTTGAGGGCCAGTCCCCCGAGGGCCAGCCCGGGCAGAATGGCTCCTCCGGCGAAACGCCCCGTGGGGGTCAGCAGATTGACGGTGGTGGCGGTCCCCGAGTCGACAATGATCGCACCCTGGCCGGCGTCGCGCAGGCGATTGGCGGCCACGGCCCCCAGCAGGCGGTCGATCCCCACCCGTTCGGGGGTTTCGACATCCACCTCCAAGGGGACCTGGGTGAACGATGAGACCCGTCGGGGCCGGGGCCAGGCCGTGGGCCAGCCCGCCAACAGCCGGTCGATCCCCGGTGGATTGACCCCGGCCACCGCGGTCTGCACCACCCGCCCGCCGGTCGTGCCAAACTGCTCGGCCACCCCTTTGAGATCAAAGGGTTGGGAAAGCATCAGGGCCTGGGTGGAGACGCAGGGAGGCAAAGCGACTCCCGGCGTCCAGGAGGCCAAATCAAACAGACCGAGTTTCGCACGGGTGTTCCCCACATCGACAGTCAGCAGCAGTTGGGCAGGCATCGGCAACATTCTTGAATGCGGCTGCGTCCGCCGCAACCCAGCCACCACCACAAACAGCGACGGCCCCCGTCGCTTGCAGTCAAGTCGACGGGGGCCGCTGGAGGATCAACAGGCTGGGGAGGACGGGTTGAACCCGCCTCCTGAACTATTTGAGCAGCCAGCGGGCGGCGGCCGCTTCGATTTCGGACGGGGGGCCCTGGTGGAGTTCGACTCCGCGCAAACTGCTCGACTGGTCATAGATCTGCTTGACCACCGGCGGGATGGCGGTTTCACCCGCCAGCCACAGGGGATTACGGCCCCCGACCGCCAGCATTCCCGGGAGGTCGAGGTACTTCGCTGCACCGGGCAGGAACCGAGGATCGCGGTAGTCGAGCAATTGCCCGAACCGGAAGCCCTGCGTGTCGACTGCGAGCCGATCGATCGAGTCCTGGGCCACTGACCAGGCCGCCGACGCAATGGGACCCGCCGCCCCCCAGCCTGCCACCGATACCTGCGACGGCTTCGGATGACCGTCGACGTCGCTGGTCCGCAGGAACCGGACGATGGTCAACACGTCGTGGACGCGCTGCGCGAACAGCGACGGGTTGTAGCCAAACGTGTAGGCGGCCGCTTCACGGGGGTTCGCCACGGTGCGGGTCTGCTGCAGCGGCTTCCCATCCGCCAGGAATTCTCCCTGGTACAACAGGTCGGCTCCCACCACTGTGGTCCCGGCCGAGACGAGACTCTGCACTTCGGGCTTCAGGGTTCCGTCGGCCTTCCACAAACCGCTCTTCCCCTCACCGGTCAGCCAGACCACCACCTTCTGGTTCCAGGTCTTGGGGTACAGGAAGGTCACGGGAACCTCCTCGGCATAGGTCTTGTTCCGCAGCAGGCCCGTCATCTCCACCCAGCTGTCGCGGGACTGCTTCTGTTTCAGATCCCACTCGATCTGACCGGCACTGCCGAAGGTGCGGCCCAGCACCACTTCGAGAGCCGCTCCCACCGTTTTCCGCAGCGGCCCCAGGGCGGTGGCGCTCTCCTGCAGTTGGTGGTCGGCATCATCATTCAGCCAGCGCAGCACGCGGCGTTCGAGGTCGGCATCATTCGCCTTGGGGGCGGGATGCTGCGCATCCCAGACGGTCAACTGCTCGCGCGGCAACGGATCGAAATCGCGTTCGATGACCGGGTCTTTCAGCCCCAGTTTGAAGTGCCGGTTCAACCAGGCGTAAAAACCGGCCCGGGCCACCGCGTTGTAATTGTGCGGAAAATGTTCGCCGCGATGCAGCATCACGTTGTCGGGAGCCCCGAGGGTCGCATAGAGCTGCTTGAGCTCGGGAAACCCCTTGGTGGCCATCTCTTTTGTCCAGTCGTCGGCGGTGGTCATCCCCTGGGGCTTCGGAGCAAACAGGGCGGCGAACTCCACGTTCCCCGTTCCGATGCGCAACAGCGACGCGTTCTCACAGGTGCAACCCCCCTGCATGGCGGTGCTCACCATCACCGCGGGGAACGACAGCGCCACCCGCGGATCAATTGCCGCCAGCAGCATCGTCTGAGTACCGCCGCCACTGGCCCCGGTGATGGCGATCCGCTTGGGATCCACCTCGGGCAACCCCAGCACGAAATCCAGTGAACGGACCGCATTCCACGTCTGCAGCCCCATCACGCTCTGCAGGTGTGCCTCGGCCTGCGGGCTGTAGAGCCCCCAGTTCTCCACAGTGTTCATTTCGGAACGCTGCTTGCCAAACGTGTGCACGATCTCGCGAGAGATCTGCTTGGAGTCGGAGTCGCTCAGCATGTCCCATTGCCAAACCACGCAGCCCATGCGGGCCAGCTGCACGCACATCGACTGGAAGCGGCTGCGGCCCCCCTTCTCGAACCGCTCGGCACCCGTGGCAATCTCTTTACGCAGGTTCTCTTCCGTCTCCTCCGACAGCCGGGCGTCCTGCCAGTGACCATGGGCGAACAGCACGGCCGGAACCGCTCCGGTCACATGTCTCGGTCGGTAGAGATTGCCCGTCACGTACAATCCGGGAACGCTCTCGAAGAACGCCTTCTCGACGGTGTAGTCCTCTTTCTCAATTTTGCCATGGATGACGGGATTGAGCGGCGAGCGGCTTGGCAGGGGCCACAAGCCCTGCGAAACCAGCACCCGCCGTCGCACGAAGTCGGCCCGCGAAGCCCATTCCTCCGACGACCTGGGAGGCTGAAACGGGAAGTACCCGTTGAGATCCTTGGGAGGCTGCAGACGCGTATCCTGGGGAAGTGTTCCCGCGGGCAGGGCCCGGGGAAGGTCGGCCGCATTCAGCGGAACGACACCAATCAGCAGCAACAGCAGGGCAACGAGCGGCTTGGGCATGGGGCATTCGGTGGCAGGGAAGAACAGCCGGCGTCCCGCCCCCGGTTGGTCGTCCCGGGCACGCGAACAAGGCGTACCGCAGGGACCCGGGGGCACTGCGGCGGATTCTATCAACGGATTCCGATTCCTTCATCGCTGTGGCCCGCATGCACTCCGCGACGGCTTTCCACAGAATGGACCGACATCGGCCCCGGGGCTCTGGCGCGAAGGCCGATCCTGCGGTACAAACGACAGATCACGTTGGACGATTGTCTCTGAGGGAAGTCTCTGCGATGACCATCTACCCCTACCTCGACCCCACCAGCGGCTGCTGGGTTTTCGATGATGAACAGGCGGGGCTCAAGGCCGAGCCATTTGTGATGGGGATGAGCGAAATGATGACCCGTCTTGTCCAGGAGCTGCGGATTCCGCTGGCGCACGAGGGTTTTCAGCTCGATTTTGACTCTCGGCCCGGACCTCACGACCTGGAGTTGTTCTGGGTCCGGGCCGAGAACCCCCGCGATCCGATGGCGGGCAACTGGTACCGGGGATTGGTGGCAGATCAGGAGATGGAAGGCTGGCTCTGCCCCGCCCTTTACAAGTATTTCGATTCTGCGCCGCGAAGGATTTTCGTGAGGGCCTCGCCGTTGTCGCCAAATTTCAATCCACGGTGGCAGGTCGATCCTGGTGATCCCCGGGCGGGTCGTTATGTCGACCCGCCCGAGATTCCCCGCGGCGGCTGAGTCCCAACGGGCCACTTGCTTGAGAGACAACTCTTCCTTGGTCGCCTCGATTTGCAGCGTTCTCGATGCGGCCTGCCGGTGGCCCCTTAATTCGGGGGCAGGTCGCGGGCGAGGACTTCATCCAGAGTCGGCCAGGGGGAGTGGGGACACCGGTCGCGCCAGACGTGTGAGTCGAGTGACAGGTCGGCGGGGCGGGGCTCGGGGCCGGGAATCGACAGCCGCGACACGGGATCAAACGGGGGATGGTTGATCCCCAGGTGCCTGGCGAGGCGGCTTCCCAGCTCCCAGCGGGAGATTCGTTCCGGGCCACCCACGTGCCAGACTCCGGCCTCCCGCAGAGCGGCGAGCTCGACCACCGCACGTGCGGCTGTTGCGTAGTCGATCGGCGTGCGCCATTCGTCGGTGAACAGCCCCATCCGCGGTCCGCCCGCACGCAGGGCGGCCACCTGCGTGTCGAAAAACGACGGTCGGATTCCCAATCGCGGACCATACAGCAGCGCGAGACGAATGATCGAGCACGGGCCGGTGTCGAGCGCCGCCTGTTCGCCCGCAGCCGTGCTGCGACCATAAGCCGAGAGGGGTTGGGGGTTGGCGTCGACTGCATACGGGGCCCGCGAACCATCGAACACCATATCCGTCGAGGTCATCGCCAGGTGTGCCCCGGCTTCGCGTGCGAGTCGAGCCAGGTGGCCGGTTGCCATCACATTGACCGCCTCAGCCCGGGCGGGATCCTTCAGGCAGACATCAACGGTCGCCAATGCCGCCGAGTGAATGACCACCGTGGGACGGGCCGCCTGCCAGGCTCGGATTACAGCTTCAGGATCGGCCAGGTCAACCCGCACCGCCCCCGGGGTACTGGGGACGGTTGCCGTTGGTCCATCCCAGACCCGCAGCACCACGGGACTTTGTCGCAACTCCCTGACAAGGTAGGGACCGAGCCGGCCCGACCCCCCGGTCAGCAGGACCCGGTCTGTGGGTTGCCAAGCCCCAGGAGACTCAACTCCAGACCCTCCCACACCTACACCTTGTGCCAGCTACGGTACCAGTCGACAAACCGTTGAATCCCCTCTTCAATCGAGGTTCCCGGCTTGAAGCCCACATCATTCACCAGATCGTCGACGTTGGCATACGTCGCAGGCACGTCTCCCGGCTGCATCGGCAACAGGTTTTTCACCGCCTTCTTCCCCAGCGACTTCTCAAGTGTCTCAATCATGTACATGAGCTCGACCGGCTGGTTGTTGCCAATGTTGTAGACCCGCCACGGTGCCGTGCTGGTTCCCGGATCGGGGTGGGCGCTGTTCCACTGGGGATTGGGTTGGGCGATGTGATCGCTGGTGCGGATGACCCCCTCGACAATGTCGCTCACAAAGGTGAAGTCGCGGCGCATCTTCCCTTCGTTGAACACGTCAATCGGGCGTCCCTCGAGAATTGCCTTGGTGAACAGAAACAGCGCCATGTCGGGCCGACCCCAAGGACCATACACGGTGAAAAATCGCAGCCCGGTCGTGGGGAGCCGGAACAGGTGCGAGTAGGTGTGGGCCATCAACTCGTTGGCCTTCTTGGTGGCCGCATACAGGCTGAGGGGATGGTCCACATTCTGATGCACCGAGAAGGGCATGGTGGTGTTGGCCCCGTAGACCGAGCTCGAAGAGGCGTAGGTCAGGTGGGGAGTCTGAGCGTGCCGGCAGCCTTCCAGGATATTGGTGAACCCCACCAGGTTGGCATCGATGTAGGCGTGGGGATTCTGCAACGAATACCGGACACCGGCCTGGGCGGCGAGATGGATCACCCGGTCGAATGTATGCTGGGCAAACAGTTCGGGCATCGCCTTGCGATCGGCCACATCCAGCGGGAGGAAGGTGAAGTTGGGGTGGGGCAGTAATTGCTCCCGGCGGGCCTCCTTCAGCCGCACATCGTAGTAGTCGTTGAGATTGTCAATCCCCACGACGGTGTCCCCCCGGGCCAACAATCGCTGGCTGGTATGGAACCCGATAAAGCCCGCCGCTCCCGTCACCAGAATCTTCACGCTGTCACTCTCTCCCAACACCCGTCCCGCCAATTCCCGGCCGGGAAGAGCCACTCTCATGGAAATCCCTGCGGGCCACCCAAAGCCCTCATCGACGACGATTCTAACGTCCCGTCGGGGCATTGCCACGACGCCGCGCACCATTTCCCAGCCCGGATCGCTCCTCCTGCTCGCCCCTCCCCGCAGAATCGGACTTCCCAATCAGGCGGCTGGCTTGCGCCCCCGCTGGCTGGCTACGATCAAGCCGAAGTTTTTGCCATGCCCCCTCTCTGTCTGCCGTCCCGTCGGTCCCCATGCACTACCTCTCCGAAACATCGCGTCGAACGCTCGAGGAGGGGGCGGGTGGACCGGGTTCGGGGCCCGAGTTCGAACAGTCGCATCTGTGGCAGTCGGCCCCGCTGTACGCCCTGACCCTGATGGTCGGCGTGCTGCTGCTGGCCGACTCTGTTTTGGGAGCGATTGGGACCCCTGAGTGGTTGTCATGGCGCAGTGTGGGAGGCTTCCGCCTGTCATTGTTGGCAGCCGTGCTGGGGGGAGCACGGATTCTTTACCAGACTCTCGACGGTCTGTTTCAGGGACGGATTGGGGCGGACCTCGCCCTCTCCATTGCCTGCCTCGCGGCCATTCTGCTGGGAGAGCACACCGTGGCTGCTCTCGTGGTCTTCATCGCCCTCGTCGGCGAGAGCCTCGAAGGATACACCGTTGACCGCGCCTTCCAGGCGATCCGCCGGGCCTTCGATCTCTATCCGCCGCTCGCCCACCGGCTGCGCGAGGGACGGGAAGAGGATGTTCCCCTCGCCGAGTTACAGCTGCAGGACCTGGTGGTCGTACGGACGGGCGAACGAATTCCCGCCGACGGACTCATTCGCGAGGGAGTCACCAGTGTCGATCAGAGCCCCCTGACAGGGGAAAGCCTGCCGGTGGAACGGACCGTGGGCGACACAGTGTTGGCCGGGACTCTCAATCAATTCTCGGCCATCACCATTGAGGTGACCCGTCTGGGGAGCGAGACCGCCGTCGGACAGATTGCCCAAGTGGTCCAGCAGGCGGGACGTCGGCAGGCTCCCCTGGAGCGCGAGGCCGATCGGCTGGCCCGGCTGTTTCTGCCCGCCGTGCTGGCGGCGGCTGCTCTCACGCTGCTGGGGTGGCGGTACCGCGCCGGGAACTGGAACGCCGGTTGGCTCCCCGCACTGTCGGTGCTGGTGGTCGCGTGCCCCTGCGCGCTCATTCTGGCCACCCCCAGCGCGTTCGTCGCGGCCTTGTCCTGGCTGGCCCGTAAAGGGTTGGTGGTGAAGTGTTCGGCCGCCCTGGAACGACTCGCAGCGATCGACACCATCGCCTTCGACAAAACCGGAACCTTGACCTCCGGCGACCTCGCCCTCACCACGCACCATGCCCCCGGCCTGACAACAGACGAACTGCTGCAACTGACGGCCCTCGCGACGCGCGGCAGCAATCACCCCGTCTCCCGGATCATCACGGCCGCTGCCGATCGCCGTGAATTGGTTATTCCCCAACTTCCGGGGCTCATCGAGTTCCCCGGGCTGGGTCTGCAGCTTCCTCTGCCCGCCAACCGCTGGCCGGTCACTGTTGTCCCGGCTCCGCCCGGGGGGGCCCGGCTGGCTGTGGGAAATCTTCGCTGGCTCGCCTCCCTGGGGGTCCCAATTGAGTCCTCCTGGGAGGTTCCCCGACACGAATGGGAGCAAAAGGGAGAGTCCCCCCTCGGTGTGGCTTGGCTCACGCCTGCTGACGGGGCCGATAAGGCCCCGTCGGGACGTTTGGTCGGGCTCTGGGGAATCGCCGATACCCCTCGCACCAACGCTCAGACGGTGATCCGGGAATTGCGTGAGCAGGGAAACCTGCGGCTGGCCCTGCTGACGGGAGACCGGATCGAGGCCGCACGGGGACTGTTGTCGCACCTGGGCCCACTCGAAGATTGCCAGGCCGAATTCCTGCCGCAGCAGAAACTTGACTGGGTGCTGGCGCAGCAGCAGGCGGGACACAAGGTGGCGATGATTGGCGATGGCATCAACGATGCCTTGGCGCTCGACAAGGCAGACGTGGGGATTGCCATCGCCCGCGCGGGGAACGACATCGCGGCGGCCGCCGGCGACATCGTGTTGCTGGGTGACCCACTTTCCGTACTCCCGGGATTGCTGCGGCTCTCCCGCGAGCTGGTGCGCACAATCCGCCGCAGCATTCTGTTTTTCGCCTTCGGAGTGAACACGCTGGGGGTGTTGCTCTCGGCCTGGGGCTGGTTCAGCCCGGTGGTCAGCGCCTTGTTCCATGAGGCGGGATCGCTGGCGGTGATGCTCTATGCGCTGCGGCTGTTATGGTTTGAACCCGAGTCAAGCCCCCGTCTGCTGGCCTGGCGTCAACAGCTGGAGGGAACCTCCGAGAAGCTTGCCCGCTGGCTGAGCCCCACCGAATGGGTCTTCTGGACATTGCGGCATCGCCGCAAGATTGTGCCATTGGCCGCGTGTCTGGCGGGTGCGGTCTGGATGCTGTCGAATGTCGTGCTGATCCGTCCGGATGAACAGGCACTGGTGCTGAGATTCGGGCGGTTCCTGGAACAGCTCGGGCCGGGTCTTGCCTGGCGCTGGCCCGCTCCCTTCGAGACGATCCAACGCGAACAGGTGGAGCGGTTGCGTCCCGTGCAGCTGGGTTTTCGGGCGGCGGGGCCGGTCATCCGTTCCGAGCCGGGTTCGTATCGCGCGCCGGTCGAATGGCAGACCACCCACGAAGACATGGGTTACCTCACTCTCACAGACGAAAGCCTGTTGTTGACCGGGGATGAACTGCTGCTGGAACTGACGGCCGAAGGGCAGTATCAGATTGCGGATCTTCGGGAATACCAGGGAGGAAGCGCCTCCCCTGAAACAACACTGCGGGCGGTGCTCGAATCGGCCATCCGGGAAATTGTCGCGAGCCGTCCCCTGGAGACCCTGCTGGGAGAATCACGGACCGCTGTCGAACAGGCCTGCCTGCAACTGGCCCGCCGTGAGTTGGCCAAGCATCGACTGGGGCTGACTTTGAACTCGCTTCACCTGCTCGACGTGCATCCCCCCGGCGGAGTGGTGCCCGCTTACCGGGACGTCGCGAATGCGCTCGAAGAGCGCGAGCAGCTGCGCAATCTCGCCCAGACAAACGCCGCCCGCACGTTGCTTTCGGTCGTGGGTGAAGAGGCGGCCGAAGCGCTGCATCTGGTGGTCCGCCCCACGAACGACATGCAGCGGACCGAGGTGGGGGTCAACCCCAACGGTCCTCCCGCCGGAGACGACGACGACCGTTTCGACTGGAAACTCGATGAGGAACGCTGGCGGGCCCTCTCGGCCGATGCCCCGACCGACAGCCCTCTCTCGGGGCAGGTCAGTGCGCGGCTGCACGCCGCCCGCGGTCAAAGTCGGCAGACCACCGATCAGGCCCGGGGAAAACGTGACCGGTTCGTCCCCTTGGTCGGCCCCCACCAGGCTGCCCCGCAGCTCTCGCAGACACACCTCTATTGGCGGTCTCTCGAAGCGGCCCTCGCGGGGCGTCCTCTGGTGGTGCTCGATCCGGCCGCCCAGGGACGCCGTCAGTTCTGGTTTCCTGCCGAAGGGGCTCCCGCCGCTCCCCCGCCCCCGCCGGCAACAACCCCCTCCGCCCCCCGCCCCCCCCCGGATCCGTTTGATGATGAACAGTAACCGCAGTCCCCACTTCACTCCTCCCGCGACCCCGTCCTGCCCATGAGTGCCGCCGCTTCCCCATCCGCCGAACTTCCCCAGGGAGGTAGTCCCTGGACCGGCCGGCTGCGCCCCGTGCTCTGGCTGTTGTTGCTGGGAGCCTTGCTGACGTCGGTCGTGCTGGTGGATGAAAACGAATTCGTCATCGTCGAACGGCTCGGAGTCATCACCGCGGTCTACGACCAGACGCAACCCACCGCCAGCGACCGGGGGCTGCATTTCAAGTGGCCCTGGCCCATTGCCACGGTCCGCCGCTTCGATCGCCGGGAACTGCTGTTCGATCCCCCCGCCCGCGAGATGTTTACCCGCGACCGCAAAAACGTGACGGTCTCAAGCTTCCTCACCTGGCGCATTCCCTCGGCGAAGTCGGCCGAAGTTCCGCTCGAAAACCGCCCGGTCGTGCAGTTCTATCGCCGGCTGGGAAGCCGCGAAAATGCGGAAGCCCGGCTCGACGCCCGACTGCGTGCCGCCCTTTCGGCCGAGATTGGGCAATCCGACCTCAACGGGCTGCTGCACGTCGACGCGTCGGATCGGGGACCAGGCGAAGAGCGCCCCCTGTCGGCCGTCGCCCAGCGGACCCTCGCCGCTTTGACCGCTGCGACTGGTCAGGACTCGCCCGTTGAGAATCTTGGACTCGAACTGCTCGATCTGCGGATCCGCCGGATCAATTTGCCGGAGGGGAACCGCATCGCCGTCTACGAACGGATGCGCACCGAGCGTCTGCGGATCGCCGAGCGCTACCGCTCGGCAGGAGCGGCCGAGCGGCTGCGCATTGAGAGCCAGGCCCAACGCCAAAGCGATGAATTGCTGGCCCGCGCCGATGCGGATGCCGAGCGCATCCGCGGCGAAGGGGACGCCCAAGCCCTCACCATTCTCAACGAGGCCCACGCCCTCGATCCGCAGTTGTACGAATTGCAGCGGACCCTGGCCGCCTACTCGCAGATTCTCAATCGCCAGTCGACTGTGGTTCTCTCAGCCGGCAGCCGGCTGTTCCGGCTGCTGCAGGAAGGACTTCCCCCCACGACCTCCGAGTCGAACCCAGCCACCGTTCCCGCTCCCCAGGCGAACCCAGACGGTGCGACTTCCGTGGAGGAGCCGGTCGAATGACGCTGTCGAGGCTGCTGGGCTTGAGCCTGGTGTTGGCGTGGCTCGCCTCCGGATTTTTCATCATCCGGGGGAACGAGCAGGGGCTGGTCCGCCGCTTTGGGAGGGCGTCCCTCATTCCGGCGCGCAGCGGTCTGCACTGGAGTCTCCCTTGGCCTCTTTCACGAGTCGATCGGGTGAATGTCAGCGAGTTGCGGACCCTCACCATCGGGGTGGCGGCTCCCGACTCGCAGGACCCGCAGGGGTTTCTGCGACCTTCCGGCCTGGATCGCGTCGGCGAGTTCCTCACAGGTGACAAGAACCTGCTCAACCTGCAGGTCCACGTGCAGTACCGCATTGCCGATCCGTACCTGTGGCTCTGCACGGTTGAGACCCCCGAGGTGGTCCTGAGGCTGTTGACCGAGAATTGTCTCGCCGAGGCGGTTTCGCAGAGCGGGGTTGATTATGTCCACCCCTTGGGGCTCAACGAGTTGCGGCAGCGGCTCACCGGCGATCTGCTGCGCATTTCACCCGAAGCACGCCTTGGAGCCGCAATTGAGGATGTCACCATCGCTGCGGTCTGGCCCCCCGTTGAGGTCAAAGGGGCCTTTCTCGATGTATCCAACGCCCGGGCGGAGAAAGACAAGTTGATTGAGCAGGAACGCTCGCGGGCCGAACAGCGTCTGACCAGCACCCAGGCCCTTTCCCGGCAACGGCTCGATCAGGCCGAGACCATACGGCGCGGCACCATCGAAAACGCCCGCGGACAGGCCGACCGCTTTCGCGCGCTGGTGGCGGCAGTTGCCTCCGGTGAAGAGACTCCCGCCCTTCAGTCGGCAGCCCGCGACCGGGACCTGCGCCGGTTGTGGCTCGATTCCCTCGCCCAGATCTGGCCCAACCTCGGCCGGACCCTGGTCATCGAGACCGGTCAGCCGGTTGACCTGCGGCTGTTCCCCCAGGGTTCCGTGTCCCCCGTCGCCGAACCCTCGAAGTGGCCTGCCGCGACCAACCGCCAGTAGGTTCGGTTTCCCCAAAGACTGTTGGGCCACGGTCGCTAAGGCTGCTGCTCGAGCCGCTGACGCTGATCCGAGGCGATGTTCCGCCAGATCTGCGTCACCCCCGACGGCCAGTGGACGGTCACTTCCTCGAGCTGTGACACAGGTCCCAGGCCCCAGTGAATCACCGGGTCGCTCGACGACAGGTAACTGCTGGCGGGAGACACTTCCGCCACCCACACCCGGTCTCCCGCCCGACCCGTCACCTGGGCTCCGTAGGCGAACTGGTTGGGGGCTGGTCCTCGCAGTTCCAACTGCAGCCAATGGCTGTCGGCGGGGGTTGTGTTTTCGAACAGCCGGGGCATTCCTTCATGATCGACTGCCACCAGGTCGAGGCGGCCATCCCGATTGAAGTCGGTCCGTACCAGCCCGCGTCCTACAAGAGGTTCCCGGACGGGGTCGGATTGGCGTTCGATCACATCGGCGAAGCGCCGGCCTTGCAGATTTCGCAGCAGCGAGAGGGGCTGACGATAACTTGAACCAGCCCCTTCCAGTTGGGAGGCATTGTCGTAGACGTGCCCATTGGCACACGCCAGATCGGGCCAGCCGTCATTGTCGAAGTCGAGCCATTGCACCCCAAACCCCAGCCGCGACCGGGTGAGAGCCGCGAGTCCGCTGCGGGGGGCCACGTCGGCATACAGGATCGGGCCGGTCCGCCGGTACAGCGCAAAACCCTGCTTCTGGAAATTGGTCACCGCAAGATCCAGATACCCGTCACGATCGAAGTCTCCCCAATCGGCCCCCATGGCAGCCATCGAGGTGGTTGACTCGGTGACGGCAATCCCCGCCACCAGCCCGAGATTCTCGAACTGGCCACCTCCCAGGTTGTGCAGCAGGTCAGCCGGTCGGCCGTCATTCCCCAGGTAAACGTCGGGCCGTCCGTCGGCATCCACATCACCAAACGCCAGCACCATCCCGGCCCCAGCCGACCGATCGAAACCGGCCGTGGCAGTCATTTCGATGAAGCGTCCCTCGCCCGTATTCCGCCAGACTCGCGGACGTTCGGGGGGATACTCGGCGGGAGTGCATCCGGTCTTGACTCCCGGTTTGTACTCGCAGTGCTGGCGGGACTGCGGTCCAAACTCCACGTACTGGGTGAGCACCAGATCGAGCCACTGGTCGCCGTCGAGATCCATGAAGCCGGCACTCGCCCCCCAATGCCCATCGTTGTCGGATGCCAGTCCGGCCCCAGCCGTCACCTGTTCGAAACGTCCCTCCCCAAGATTCCGGTAGAGGGCGAGCCGTCGGTATCCGGTCACCAGCAGATCGGGGCGGCCATCGCCCGACCAATCCCCCACGGCACACCCGGTCCATTCTCCCACTTCTTCCGTCAGTCCACTCTGCGCCGTGGCGTCCCGAAATGATCCGGTTCCGTCATTGAGATAGAGCACCGGATGGGGGGCCCCGACAAACAGCAGATCGGGCCAGTCATCGCCGTTGGCATCCCAGGCGGCACAGCCTGTCCCAAACGAATCGAGAATCGTCAGGGGATAAGGGCGGGGCGAGCGTCGCAGGGAAATGCCGCGTTCGGCCGCGACCTCGCGAAACATCACGCCCCCCCACTGTTCCTCTGAGAGGGCGGCCGTCGCGTCCCGGCCATCGCGCGGCGGAGATGCCGCGCTGGTGCCCGCCAGGTTCTGCACCGAGGGGCCAGCGTTCGGGCTGGCCTGTGGCTGAGCTGAGGTGTTCGACGGGGCGGGCATCAGCTGCGGCTGCCGAACTGACTCGCCGCAACCCAGCACCCAGGCCAAACCGATGGAACCCGTCAGAAAGATCCGGCGGGACAGGTGTTTCGGAAGGTACACGGGAGGGAACGCAGTCGACACGGCAGACCCGGGGAACAGCCAATCGGCGGGGACACTAGGGACTGTGGCACAACGACTGGGGGAATGCAAATCCCGGCTGCCTGCCAAGTCTGGCCAACCCGTCCTGTGCTGCCGACCTCGGGCATTGCTCATCCGATTGGCTCAATCAGCAGGGGTCACGCTAAACTCACAAACGTTGTGAACGCGGCTCGATCAGCTGCTTCGCTCCAAGGCAATCGACGCCGTTGTTTCGCTCCTTTCCCCGTTCGGTCCGCATGCCTGCTCGCGTTCGTACTGCCTGGCTGGTCGCCGGATTGCTGCTTGTGGCCCTGACTGCAGGAGGGATCGGCTGGTGGCGTCTTAAGCGTCAACACGATCGGCAGGAATTGGCTCAACAGTTCGAGGCCGCCCTCCAGGAATTGCGGCGGGGCCCGGCCCAGACTGAGTTGAGTCCACTGCTCGAACGTCTGGAACACGATCGCGCCTCGCGGGACGAGCATCGGCTGCTGGCGGGAGCCGACCGCCTGCGGAAAGGAGACTTCGATGCGGCCCTGCTGTTCCTCGGATCGATTGAACCAAGGGGGGACCGACGGCTGGCGCATCAACTCTGGCTGGGGGAAGCGCTGTATCAGGCGGGCAGGCTGCCTGAAGCCGACGCGCTGTTCGCCCGGCTGGTCTCCGACTTTCCCAACGAGGCCGATGTCCACCGCTGGGTCGCGACGATTCTGTACGACAGCGGGCAGTTGAACCCGGCGATGGCCGCCCTCGACCGGGCGTCGCAACTCGCCCCCGACGACTTTTTGCCCCACCGGCTGATGGCCCTGACCTACGTGCAGGATTTCCGGCAGTACGATGACGCCATCCGGCACTACCGTCTGGCCCTCGAGCGGGTACCTCCCGACGAAGTGCGTGACGAACTGCGGCGAGAACTTGCGCAATGCCTGGTCTTTCAGAAGGAGTTTGCCGAGGCGCTGGAATTGGTGCGACAGATTCCCGAGGGGCCCCGGCAACAACTGGTCCAGATCGAGGCCTTGCGTGGGTTGGGGGAGACCGATGCGGCCCAGGGCGCCTGGAACCATCTGCAGCAGTCAGCTCCGCAACTGGAGGGGGTGGCTCTGTTGGGGGCAATGCTCGATCTCGACCAGGGGCGGGGGGCCGAGGCCCGACAACGGCTGCAGAAGGTGCTCGCTCGCGATCCGCACAATCTCGTGGCCCGCAACCTGTTGATCCGCGCCTGGCAGATGCTGGGGGAGACCGACCGGGCGAAAGGAGAGGCCGAACGATTGACCAACTCCAAAACCCTCCACGATCGGCATGACCAACTGGCGACGCAGGCGTTGGCCGAGCCGGACAACAGACCACTTCGTTTGGAACTCGCCAACCTCTGCGAGCAACTTGGCCGCCTGGCGGATGCGGCGCGGTGGAGACGAAGCGCGGGACGTCAGTGATGGCCGAGAGGATGAGGAGATAACACGACACCGCCTCACCGAAGGATAGCCCAGCCCCTCGGCGTCAAGAGTGCCGTTTGACAGACAGTGTCGCAAATCACCAGTGGCGACACTCAACTCTGGGCCTCAGTCAGAGCCTCCTCCGGTCGAGCGGACTGACAGACTGACGAAGTGAGAGAGGCTCGAAAGTGCGAATCAGGTTGGGAAACAGCTTCTCATCGGACATCCAGATTCTCTGGTGGACCCAAACTGGTCGTCTGTCTGATGCTCCGTCATCACGGTCTCAGTCGAGCAGCAGGTCGCTCTCGGTGATGACCTTCAGACCCCGGTTCTTCAAAACAGCCACCGCCTGGTCGACATCGTCGACATACAGGGCGATGGCCCCCTGACCCCGCCGGTACAACAGCGGATACGTATATTGCACGTTCACTTCGGCCTGCAGCAGGGCCAAAAAGACCTGCAGGAAAGGCTGGTCTCCCTCGGGAAGTTCCACCCCCACCAGTTCGATCTCGGCGAACGGGAACCGCGAGAGTTCCAGGATTTCCCGGCCGCGGTCAGTGTCGTTCACCATCAATCGGACGATCGCGCAGTCGACACTGTTGGCAATCGAGATCGCCACAATCCGCACGGCATGGCTCTCGAGGTGCCGCATCAGCGAGTGCAGCCGCCCGACCCGGTTCTCGACGAAGACGGCGAACTGGACCAGGGTGGGCCATGCCCGGGCCCGACCCGTCAATTGCTCCACTCCCTGGCCTCCACCGGCATCTTCGCCAGCTCGATCCGATCGACGGGGTGACACGCGTGCCTCGCTTGGTTCTCATTCCACTCGGCTGGGGACAGGCCTGTTTTGTGCCCGTAAGATCTCTGCTCCGCCAGCCGGGCGTGGAACTCAACCCGATGGCAGCTTTGACTTTACGCAATCCGTGCCCCCCGGTCAATCACCCCTGTCAGCGAACTTCGGCCCGACAGCGCAGCGGTTCCCTGCGGTGCACTTGCAATCATCTTGGGGTTTTTCCAGAGTCATTGGTCGCGATTCCGACTCCCGAAACCGGGCTGCCAGCAACAACCGTGAGTTTCATCGCGGGTCTGTCGGATGCCGTCGACCGTTGAGACCTGTCCCCCTTCGGGATGCTCCCCAGAGCCCCATTCCATGCGGATTCCCGACCGACTCAGCAACGCCTGCTTCCATTGGGTGCATGGCCGTAACCTGGTCTACAACACCTGCTGGGAAGATCCGCGGATCGATCGCGAAGCCCTGGCCCTGCGGCCCGAGCACGCCGTGCTGGTAATTACCTCGGCCGGGTGCAATGCGCTCGACTACGTGCTGCAAGAACCTCGGGTGGTGCACTGTGTCGACGTGAATCCCCGGCAAAATGCCCTGCTGCAGCTCAAGCTCGCCGGCATTGCCACCCTCGACCACACCGATTTTTTCAGCCTGTTTGGCCATGGCTCCGCCTCACACCATCGTGAGTTGTACCACGACGCACTGCGTCCCCGTCTGGAAGGGTTCGCCCGCCGCTATTGGGACAGATACATCGATTTTTTCCGCCGGGGTCCTGGACGATCCTCGTTCTATTTCCGGGGGACAGCCGGTTACTTCGCCCGCACTGCCAACCAGTTCGCCGACCGTGTGTTGGGCATTCGCGACCAGGTCGAGCGGCTGCTTTCCGCCGAGTCGGTCGAGCAACAGGAAGAGATTTACCTGAGCGAAATCAAGCCCGTATTGTGGAGTCGGCCGGTGAAGTGGATGGTGGCGCGCGACACGACCCTCTCGCTGCTGGGCGTGCCGCGAGCCCAACGGCAACAGGTCGAGCGGTATCACGAGCGGGGAATTGCCGGGTTTATAGAAGACTGTGTCGAGACGGTCTTCACCCGGCTGCCCCTGCACGACAACTACTTCTGGCGGGTCTACCTGACCGGGCATTACACCCACGACTGCTGTCCCGAATACCTGCGTCCCCGGAATTTCGCCCGGCTCAAAGCCGGTCTGGCCGACCGGGTGCGGGTCCACACCAACTCGGTGGCTGGTTTTTTGAAGGAACAGACCGCCGCGGTCGACCGTTTCGTACTGCTGGACCACATGGACTGGATGAGCGCCTGGCGGCAAGATCTGCTGCAGGACGAGTGGCAGCAACTGCTCGACCGGGCCGCGCCCAACGCGCGGTTCTTGTGGCGGTCGGGAGGGACCGAGACGGCGTTTGTCGATCCTGTGGTTGTGCAGCGGGATGGTCGCCCGACCTGCGTGGGAGACCTGTTGCGGTATGACCGCGAACTGGCGAACCGGCTGCATCCTCTCGATCGGGTGCATACCTATGGGTCGTTCAGCATCGCTGACCTCCAGGCATGAAGGATTGTCTGCAATGTCATTGGGGCGGGATCTGCGCGTGTTGTGGCACCTGGCGCTGGCTCCAGTGCGGGGGGAGACGCACGCCGAGCGGCTGGCGAGCTTTTACGCCGGTCAGGCGGCAGACTACGACGACTTCCGACGTCGGCTGCTGCACGGTCGGGAGGAATTGCTCAGCTCGCTGCAGGTGGCCCCGGGCAGCCGGTGGCTGGATATGGGGGGGGGAACCGGAGCCAATTTGGAACACGCCCCCTGGCGCGAGACCTGTGCCGAGGTGATGGTTGTCGATCTCTGTGAACCACTCCTCGATCAATGTCGGCAACGCGTGCAGGGCCGGGGCTGGCACAACGTCAGCATCGTTCGAGGAGATGCCACAGAGTACGCCTCCAGTCAGCAGGTCGATCTGGTGACCTTTTCGTACTCTTTGACAATGATTCCCGACTGGTTCGCCGCAATTGACCGGGCCTGGCAGAATCTGCGCCCCGGGGGACAGATTGCGGTCGTCGACTTTTTCGTGTCGCGGAAGTATCCCGACCCAGGGCAGACTCGCCACGGGTGGCTGACGCGGTCGTTGCTGCCAGTCTGGTTCGCGACCGACAATGTGCATCCCAGCCGGGACCACATTTCGTACCTGCGGCGACGGTTCGAGTCGGTGCGGCTGGAAGAGAGGACGGCACCCATGCCCTATGTCCCCTTCTGGCAGGCACCGTATTATCTCTTTGTGGGCCGCAAGGGAGAGAACTCTCAGGCCGCCGCAGGCCTGCCCTCGGCTTCCAGCCCTGCGGCGGCCGGATGACCGGCCTCGACAGGCTCTTCCATCCTGTACCCCCAGTTTTCGAACGACTCCCGCCACTCGGAATTGATGCGGCGGATCTGATCGGGAGGGAGCGGCTTGTGCTTGTTCTTCTGGTAACCAGCGGTCTGCTCGAGGTATTCCTCGAACCGTGGCTTGACCTCGGAAAAATCGGGCAGGCCGAGGTCTTCGTAGATCTTCTTCAGCGTCACGAGGGGACGCCGCTCGAGGTCTTCAAACCGCACCTCGCAGAGATGGCCGGACGGAATGCTGTCGCGGTCGGCAAAGTATTGCTGATGCATCTCGCGATAGCAGGCGAAGATGCGTTCGTCGTCGAGGTGCAGATCCCGGGGATGTTGCAGTTGGCTGAAAGGACGGATCTTCTGCCAAAGCCGCTGGGTCGAGCGGAACACCTCATAGGGGTTGCGGTGCACGTGCACAAACCGGGCCTGCGGAAAGATCGGCAGCAGCCAGCGGACCCGGGCGGTGTGGGCGGGTGATTTCAAAACGAGAGGCCGCTTGTGTGTCCACTGCAGCTTGCGACAGAAATACAGCAAACTCTCCTGCCATTCCTGCCGCTCCGCCTCAGTGGCGTCGTTGAGCGTCCAGTACTTCTCGTAGTTCCGGATGCTGTGCGGGAACGACCAGCCCATGTAAGGGGATTTCTGCGTCATCACCACCATGGCCCACTCATCCTCCTGAGGAGAGTCGGCCCCGACCGACATGTTGTCCATCGGGCGAGATGAGGGCATGGTCAACTGCATGGCCCATGAGAAAGCCCGTTCGGCCAGCAGATACGATTGCGGGAAATTCACCTCGAACATCGTCGGATGGCCAAACCGATGGTCCAACGACAGCAGATTGTGAAGGTGGGTGGTCCCTGATCGCATGTGCCCCAATACGAACAGCGGGGGCTGAATCGGGAAATCCTTCAGACGTCGTTGGTACATCAGGTCTTCGACGGTCTGGAACGCCGACGTGACGACGCTCAACCCCGAGACGAAGGCCGCCCGGGGCCAATACGCTGGAGCGATCGCAAACCGCTCGCGCACAAGCAGCCGCAACCAGTCTCCGGCATTGATTCCCGCGAACCATCCTGGTCCGAAGGTTGTATGCATCCAGTCGCCAAAGTTAGGCACGGCTGTTCCATCAGGTCTGGGGTGACAGGGGCTGGAAATCTAGCCGATTCGCGCGATTCGCTTCAAGGCGAATTCTCACCCTGAATTCGCCATCCTGCGCAATCGTTTGAGTCGTGCCGTCACAGATGGACCGGTTTGCGGTCCAGCCGGCAGCCAGTTCCGGCAGAATGGCCCCCGATGGGCCCTCGCCGGTATGTGTCGTGTATGATCGGCGATTGATCGATGTGGATTTCGTGGATTTTCCTCCCGGGGGTCGCGGTCGGCTGCAGAGTTCCCAAGCTTCCAGCACACAGGGAGTTTGGGAGCGATGGACTGCCAACCACCCGCAGTTTTCCTCAAGAGAGTGTTGCCATGGCCCTTTCCACGCTCGTGCTGGGCTCGGTGAATGTCGACCTTGTCATCCATGGTTCCCGACTGCCAGCTCCTGGTGAAACGGTGCTGGGGGGGCAATTCCTGCAGGCGGCCGGCGGGAAGGGAGCGAATCAGGCGGTGGCCGCCGCCCGCGCCGCCACGGGAACCGTGGCCTTCGTGGGAGGAGTGGGAGATGACCCCTTTGGCACCCAATCACATGAGGGACTGGCCCTCGAGGGACTGGAACTGTCTGGACTGGTCACGTTCCCGCGGACGAGCACAGGCATTGCCCTGATCCTCGTCGACTCCACCGGTCAGAACCTCATATCGGTCGCCTCGGGGGCGAATGCCCGGTTGACTCCCGACCATGTCGATGCCCTGCCGGACGAATTGTTTGCCGCAGCCCGAGTGTTTCTGACCAGCCTCGAAATTCCCTTGCCAACGGTCCGGCGCGGGCTCGAACGGGCTCGGGAAGAGGGACTGATCACCATTCTGAATCCCGCCCCCGCCAACCGGGGAATCCTGGAGGGAGACATGCTGTCACTGGTCGACATTCTCACCCCGAATGAGACCGAGTTGTGCCAGTTGGCGGGTGAGCCCGGGGGCGAGGGAACGGAGGGCTTCCTGACCGCCGGTGCGAGCGCAGCGGACGACCCTTCCCGCTGGCGGGCGGCTGCCTTAAAATTGCGGGATCGGGGCTGTCGAACGGTGATTGCCACGTTGGGACCTGCAGGGTGTCTGGCCGTCGGGGATCTGGAATTCCACCAGTCGGCCCCGCTGGTCCGGGCGGTGGACGCCACGGCAGCGGGGGATGCCTTCAACGGCGCCCTGGCAGTGGCCCTGGCGGAGGGGCAGCCGCTGACCGCGGCAGTGCGGTTTGCCACCGCCACGGCGGCACTCAGTGTCACCCGGGCGGGTGCCCAGCCATCGCTCCCCCGCCGCGAGGAAATTGAACAGGCGCTGTCACACTGGACAGCATAAACCACAGAGGGAGTTGAGAACGGATGAGTCAACAATACATCTACACCATGGAGCAGGTGACAAAGATCTATGAGCAGAAGGAAGTGCTCTCCGACATCTGGCTGTCGTTCTACCCCGGAGCCAAGATTGGCGTGTTGGGCGCCAACGGGGCCGGCAAAAGCACCCTGCTGCGGATCATGTCGGGGGACGACACGAATTTCATGGGGACCGCCCGGCCGGCCAAGGGCATCGACATTGGTTACTTCCGGCAGGAACCCCGGCTGAAGCCGGACTGGACGGTCGACCAATGCGTTCAGGAAGCGGTCGCGCATTCCCAGGCGATTCTCGACAGGTACAACGAGCTGAACATGAAGCTGGGTGAAGACCTGTCGCCCGACGAGATGGACGCGGTGCTGGCCGAGCAGGCGAAGGTCCAGGACCAGATCGACGCCAACAACCTCTGGGAACTCGACCGGACCCTCGAGATGGCCAGCGACGCCATGCGCCTGCCTCCCGGTGACGCCTTCATCCGGACCCTCTCGGGGGGTGAGAAACGGCGTGTCGCGATGTGCCAGCTGGTACTGCGGTCTCCCGACATGCTGCTGCTGGACGAGCCCACGAACCATCTCGATGCCGATTCGGTGTCTTGGCTGGAGCGCTACCTGCACGATTTCAAGGGGACCGTGGTGGCGGTGACGCACGATCGGTACTTCCTCGACAATGTGGCGGGCTGGATTCTGGAGCTCGACCGCGGGAAGGGCTATCCCGTCGAAGGGACCTACAGCTCGTGGCTCGAACAGAAGCAGTCCCGTCTGGCAATCGAAGAGAAGCAGGAGTCGAAACGGCAGAAGACCCTCAAGAAAGAACTGGAATGGGTCCGGATGAACCCCAAGGCGCGGGCGACCAAGAACAAGGCCCGCCTCGAACGCTATGAGCAGATGCTGTCGCAGGAGTACGACGCCCGCGAAGACGCCCCCGACATCCAGATCGCCTCGGGAGCCCCGCTGGGGGATCTCGTCGTGCGGGCCGAAGGGGTCTCGAAGGCGTTCGGTGACCGGCTGCTGTTTGAGAATATGACCTTCAATCTGCCCCGCGGCGGCATCGTGGGAGTGATTGGTCCCAACGGGGCCGGGAAAACCACCCTGTTCCGCATGATCATGGGGCAGGAGAAACCCGACAATGGCACGCTGCGAGTGGGAGACACTGTCATCCCCTCGTACGTCGATCAGTCACGCGATGCGCTCGATCCGAAGAAAACCATCTACGAGGAGATCTCGGGCGGGCTCGCCCTCCTCGAAATCGGAAAGGTGAAGATCCACTCGCGAAGTTACGTCGGCCGGTTCAACTTCAAGGGGCCCGACCAGCAGAAGCTGGTCGGGGAACTCTCGGGGGGAGAGCGCAACCGGGTGCACCTGGCCAAGATGCTGCGTTCGGGGGGCAATTTGCTGCTGCTGGACGAGCCCACCAACGACCTCGACGTCGAAACGCTGCGGGCCCTTGAAGAAGCCCTGCTCAACTTCGCCGGGTGTGCTGTGGTCATCAGCCACGACCGCTGGTTCCTCGACCGCGTCGCGACCCATATCCTCGCCTTTGAGGGAGACAGCCGGGTCTACTGGTGCGAAGGGAACTATCAGTCCTATGAGGCCAACCGCCGGGAACGCCTCGGTCTCGAGGCCGACCGTCCCCACCGGGTCCGCTACAAGCCGGTCAAGGTCTGAACCCGGGACGAAGGACCGACGGCAATCCGCTGGCGGGTCCTCCACCCGGGTTGGCAGTTCCCCTCGTTACGTTTCCCAATCAGCGCGTGGCAGAACGCAAGAGGCCCGGATTTCAGCAGAAATCCGGGCCTCTGCTGTCTTCAGCGGTCGGGCGAGACGAACTCAGCGGGACGGCTGGAGCTGCCACTGCTCATTGAAAAAGTCAGCCGCCGACACCTTGCCCGGATACTGCGACCCGGGGGGGGTGGTAATATCGATCACCGCCCAGTCGGGCAGCCGCGGCACCTGCCGGGCATTGTTGAGATAGTCATAATCGCGGTAAGTGAAGCTGCTGTTGAGGACGACATACCGCTCTGGATTGAGCGGGTTGGGTGCGCACAGAATCAGTCCGTGCTTGGCTCCCGCGAATTGGCGATCTCCCGCGGAGATTCCCGCGGCGGACCAGCGGATTGGCAGCTTGTCGGCAATTCGGGCCAGCACCTGATTGGAGCCCGGGTCGCCCCACAACACCAGATTCTTGCTGGCGATGTCTTCGGCCGTGAGTTCGATGTCTTTCACCAGGCGGGCCCGGCCCCGGAACTGGCGGCGCCAGTGCTCGACCGCCCGGTCGAGTTCGCCCCGGGCCCAGCGGTCCACCTCGGCAGAGAGAGGAGTTCCGGTGGGGGTCACGAAGACAAAAGCATCCATCAGGGCGTCATCAATCGGACCCTGCAGGCCGGGCTTCTTCCGCAGTCCGGTCGGCGGAGTACCAATCTTCCAGATCCCCGCCTCGCGCACCAGACGGCAGGTCCACGAGCGATCCGACAGGGGGCGGGGGCCCTTCAGGTCTTTGCCGTCGATCTGGATCGACACAGGTTGGCTGATGTCAAACGGCGATTCCCCTGCCGCGAACGACAGCGTCAGGGCGTTGATATTGCTGGTCTGCAGATCGACACTGTTGTTGGCCTGCCAGTGGGCGTCGACCTGGGCCTTCGCCCAGTGTTGGTCGAGCCCCTCAACCGTCACCCAGTGCATCCGGTTGTATCGCAGGGTGTAGGTCGTGAAGTGGATCGCCGGGGGATTGCGGTCGCGTCCCCGGGCCACGATCGAATTGAACCGGCGCTCGATCTCGTCACGGGCCGCCGGATGATACGAATGCCCGGTCTGTGGACCGATAATGTGCACCAGCTCGACCCCCAGGTCGGCCAGAGCCTTCTCCATGATGTCGGCCGCCTGCTTCTGGCTGTCATTCTCACCCGAGTAGGCAATGGTCGGGCAATGCCACAGATTCACCGCCCAGTCGTTGCAGTCGTACCAGTGCCAGAGGGTTTTCTCCCAGGGCTTCGGATCGAGAGTTTCCTTCTGGAAGACCCGCAGGAACTCGGGGGTCTCCGAGAAGCCCGCACCGGGCGTCGCCCCCACGAACCGGTCGGGGTAATGCACGGCGAACTGCCAGCAGGCCGCCCCCCCCATCGAGAAACCCCGCGAGGCAATCCGGTCGGCATCGATGCGGTAGTGCTTCTCGACATGCGCGAGAGCCTCCAGTACGTCGATTTCTCCCGCGAACTTGAAGGCGTTGCAGTACCGGCCATAGGGGTGCAGCACGAACGCGTCAGTCGGGGTGAACACGCCCCGATCTTTCTGCCGGCTCACCAGGAAGTTGACCTCGCTGAGGGTCTCTCCCCGACCATGAAACCACAGATCGAGCCGGTGGCGGTGATTCCCCCGGGGTTGATACGATTCGGGAACGATCAATCCATAGGGCTGCACCGAGCCATCAATCTTCGAGACATAACCCCGCACAACAAGTCCCGTCTGCTCAGTCCACGGGACCTGCCCGGCCGCCAGTTGTCGGGCCCGTTCGAGTCCCTGCTGCAGCAGTTCGCGGGCGGGACCAAACTCCTTCTCATTGAAAAACTCGCGGAACTCCAGCGCATCGGAAACAGCGCGGTGGAAAATCTCGACATCGGGCAGCAGTTCCTTGACCCGTGGGGAGGGATTGCCGCGAAGACCGTCGATCGCCTTCGACAGTTCGGCCAGACCCTGCTCAAGCCCGGCGCGAACCTCGGCGGGCACTTCGACACCCAGATTGGGGACTCGCCTCACGGTCGCGGGATTGTTGTCACCGGGACCATCCGCCTGCGTCTGCGATCCGGGGAAGATCATCCCTCCCAGAGCCAACAGGCAGAACCCAAGCCAGCGACGCCAAGTACTCAGCGGGCAGCACATGCGGTACACATCCTCGAAGTGAGAAACAGAAAACCCAGCATTCCATCGCGCGGATTATGGTCCGTGGGAAGAACGAGGGCAACCACTCCCCAACCCCGAAAGAATGTCACGAGGTGTGATCAGCCCCTGCTTCGGCCCGAGCAGGACCGGTGTCGAAATCACTCGGGCCGTTCTCAGGCCTCCGCTTCCGCCCGTAGCCGCAATTGACCGCAGGCGGCGTCGATATCGGCCCCCTTGCGCTTGCGGACGGTGGTGGTGACCCCTCCCTGTTCGAGAATCTGCGTGAATTCGCGCACGCGTTCGGCGAACGGGTCGGTGTAGGGGAGCCCGCTGACGGCATTCATCGGAATGAGGTTCACATGCGCGTTCCGGCCGCGCAGCAGCGCGGCCAGTTGCCGCGCCTCGGCCGCCGAGTCATTCCGGTCGCGCAATACGCAGTACTCGTAGGTCACCCGGCGACCGGTGAGTTCAAAGTACTCATCGGCGGCCTGCAGTACCCGCTCGAGCCCTACTTTGGCGTTCATCGGCACCAGTTCCGAACGCAGCGCTTCGTTGGGGGCGTGCAGCGAAACGGCGAGGTTGTACGACTTGTCGACCTTCGCCAGATCGCGGATTTTCTCGGGCAGGCCTACAGTCGAGATGGTGATCCGGCGGGTCGACATGCCCAATCCACCCTTTTCTTCCAGAGATTCGAGGGCCCGCAGCAGGTTGGACAGGTTGGCCAGCGGCTCTCCCATGCCCATCACCACCACGTTGGTGATTCGCTCCAGCGGCGGCAGCAGCCGGTCGAGGTGCAGCACCTGCTCCAGAATCTCTCCCGTCGACAGATTGCGGGTGAATCCCTGGAGGCCGCTGGCGCAAAAGACACACCCCATGCCGCATCCCACCTGGGTGCTCAGGCAGATGGTGCGGCGATCGTCCTCTTTCATCAGCACGCACTCGACATGCTCGCCGTCGTGCAGCCGCAGCAGCAGCTTCTCGGTCCCGTCGATCTGCGACGTCTGACGCCGCACAATCCGTGAAGAGAAGATCACAAACTGTTCGGCCAATTGCAGCCGCAGCGGGGCGGGGACGTCGGTCATCGATTCGAAGTCGTTGACCCGCTTGCCGTAGATCCAGCGCCGAATCTGGTCCGCCCGGAACTTCTGGGCTCCCTGCGCCACGCACCAGGCTTCGAGTTCCTTGCGGGTCAGGTCATTCAGCAGGCGTTTGCCGTCCATTGGTGCAGGCGAACTGGAAATTCCCTCGGCCAACGGAAGCAATTTGGAGTTTGAGTCAGTCTTCATCATCTTCGTCTTCGTCTGCGGACAGGTCGTCGAGGATTGGTAGCTCGGGCGAGACCAGGCCCGACTGTTCCTGTTCGTCCAATTCGGCCAGCAGATCGCGGACGTCGGTATTGCGGGGATCGAGTTTCTGCAGATTCTGCAGGACCAATCTCCCTTCCGACCGCTGTCCGCGGGCGATCAGACAGCGGGCCAGCCCGCGACCCGCCAGGAAAAACTCGCCGTTGTAATCGCGTTGCGTCGGAAGAATGCCCCGGAAACCGGGAGGCAGACTGTCGAGCCCTACTTCGTAGGCAAAACCGTAATGGCCGCGCGCCAGGGAAACATCCTCCTCGCGCAGAGCCAGTTCCCCCAGCAGATTGTGGGCGGCCAGAAACGCCCGACAGTCGGCGACGAGATAGAGCAGCTCATCCCGGGCGATTTCCAGTTCGTCCTCGGCAATCATCTCGTGGACCTCCTCGAGATCCTCGGCTCGTTCGAGCGCGCAGACCGGAGCCTGCAGGGCGAAACGATTGGCGTCGAGACGCTTCAGTCGGAGCAGTCCCCGGGGTGCGGGGCGTTTGGGGCGCGGACCCGGCGAGCGGCGGGGGGGCTTTCCCGAGGAAGAATGAGCTTGGCCCGACGCTGGTTTGCCCCCCGATTTGCCGGCCGGACGGCGGGGGCGATCGGGGCGGCGGTCGGGACGATCCGGTGCAGAGTCTGAAGAAGCAGGCATTTGGTCAATTCTCCGCCGGGGCCGGGCAAAGTGTCAATAATCAGCCTCTCGTCTGCGCAGGTTTGCGGTGGCCCGGTTGGGTGGGGGCCTGTTATGCTGACTCCGTGGCCAGTCTGCATCGGTTCCCGGGATGGCCCAGGGACCGGGCGATGCCTCCCGACCTCCCCCCCACACATGCCTCCGATTCTGGAAGTCGACAATCTGCGGACGTGGTTCCACACCGCGGCTGGACCGGCCAAGGCGGTCGATGGCGTCAGTTTTTCCATCGACGCCGGGCAGACTCTCGCCGTCGTGGGGGAAAGCGGCTGCGGCAAGACCGTCACCGCCCTCAGCATTCTGCAATTGATTCCCCGACCTCCCGGTGAATTTGTCTCGGGTACCATCCGGTTTGACGGCACCGATCTGCTCAAGCTTTCCCGCGATGAACTGCGGCAGATCCGGGGAGGGAGGATCGGCATGATCTTCCAGGAACCCGGAACCAGCCTCAACCCGGTCTTCACCATCGGCGACCAGATCGCCGAAGCGATTTCTCTGCATCGCAAGGTTCCCAAATCAGCCCTGCGGCAGGCGGTGCTGGAATCGCTGAAGGCGGTGCGGGTGAATGATCCCGAACGCCGGATCGACCAATACCCCCACGAACTTTCGGGGGGGATGAAACAACGGGTCATGATCGCCATGGCACTGTCGTGCAATCCCCAACTGCTGATTGCCGATGAACCCACCACCGCCGTCGACGTCACCATTCAGGCCCGCATTCTCGACCTGCTGCGCCAGATGCAGGCTGAACGCGGCATGGCCATCCTGCTGATCACCCACGACCTGGGGGTTGTCGCCGAATTGGCCGACCATGTCGTCGTCATGTATGCCGGACAGGTGATCGAGCGGGCCAGTGTCGATGAGCTGTTTGCCAATCCGCGGCATCCCTATACGCGGGGGCTGTTCGCCAGTCTGCCGCGGGTCGATCGGAAAGAAGCACGGTTGCAGGCGATCGAGGGTTCGGTCCCGGCGGCTACTCACTTCCCCGAGGGATGCCGGTTCCGGGAGCGATGCCCCCACGCGGGACCCGAATGCCTGCGGTCTCCCGAGCTGACCGTGCTCAATGCCGGGCATGCCGTGGCCTGCTGGAAACATGAGGAGTTGGATGTCTGCGCCCCTGCTGTCGGTCGTTGACCTGAAGAAGCATTTCCCCATTCGGGCGGGCCTGCTCGGTCGGGTTCAGGAATGGGTGCGCGCCGTGGATGGCGTCAGCTTCGATCTGGCTCAGGGACAGACCCTGGGGCTCGTGGGCGAAAGTGGCTGTGGCAAGACCACCGTGGGCCGGACCCTGCTGCGGCTGACTTCCGCGACGGGAGGCCAGGTTGTTTTCGGTGGACAAGACCTGCTCGCCTTGTCGGGCGGGGCTTTGCGTCAGGCCCGACGGCAAATGCAGCTCATCTTCCAGGATCCGTATGGTTCGCTGAATCCCCGGATGACGATCGAGCAGATCGTGGGGGAACCTTTGGCCGTACATCGCCTCGCCAGAGGCTCGGAACGCCAGGACCGGGTCGCCACACTGCTGAAACAGGTTGGTCTGCGCCCCGAGGCCGCGGGACGGTATCCACATGAATTTTCCGGGGGCCAGCGACAACGCATCGGAATTGCCCGCGCCCTCGCACTCGAACCCTCATTCATTGTGTGCGACGAGCCCACCAGTGCTCTCGACGTGAGCATTCGGGCCCAAATCGTCAACCTGTTGCAGGATCTGCAGCGTGATCGGGGGCTCAGCTACCTGATGATCAGCCACGACCTGGGAGTGGTGCGACACATTTCCACCGCCGTGGCGGTGATGTATCTCGGACGCATCGTCGAACAGGCCCCCACCGAGGCGCTTTACGACCAACCTCGGCATCCCTACACCCGGCTGCTGTTGGCTGCCATTCCCATTCCCGATCCCCGGCAACGCGGGCGGAGGATCCAGGCGGCTGCCAACGCGGCCGGCGATGATGCCGTTCCATCCCCCATCAATCTTCCCCCGGGCTGTCCGTTTCATCCCCGCTGCCCGTTGTACCAGCTGTTAGGACGTCCCGAGAGCTGTCGCGCCCAAGTGCCCGAGCTGGTTCCCCTGGAGTCGAACCCCCGGCACATCGTGAGGTGTCACTTCCCCCACGAAACCGAAACGGCTGCCGCAGGGCTGTCTGTGACGGCCACGAGCTGATCTGTCCGTCGGCAGGGCAGTCATCTGGGCAGTCATCTGGGCTGACTGGCGAATCTTGGGCGACTGGGATGTGTGGCAACACGGCGAGTTCCGCTCCATCTCGACATGCCCGCTGATCCCTCTCCCCGGGTTCATTCGCTCTTGGGGGAAAGCGGTTCACGGGATACGATCCGCGGTGAGTCGGGGGCTCGGTAAGGAATCGAGCCCGACGATGTCCCCGACGGTGGGTTTAACGGGATCCGTACTGTTGTCCCCCCCTGGTTCCGGGTCGAGATGTGGAGATGAAAGCGCATGGAGGCGTTGACGCGACAGACCCACCCCGGCGGGAGTTTTCCGATTACGCTGGTGCTGTTGGCCGCCGCGATCGCTATTCTGGGGTGGCTCGGCATCGAACGCGGGGATGAGCTTTCCCAGGCCGGTTCATTCCATGGCAAGCAGGGGGTCTGGCTGATCCTGGCGGGTTGTGCCCTGTGGGTCGGCTCGCAGACCCCGTTCGACTGGCTCCGGCGCGGTGCCTGGACTGCCTTCGGCGTCGGGATCGTGCTGCTGGTGCTGGTCTACTTTTTCCCGGCCCGCTGGGGCTCACGCCGTTGGATTCCGCTGGGGGTTCTGTACTTCCAGCCGTCGGAACTCGCGAAGATTGCGTTCATCATCACCTTGGCCCGATATCTCGAAAGCCGGGAAACTCATCGGCGCTTGGGGGGGTTGGTGGTCCCGTTTGGCATTACGCTGCTGCCTTTGGGACTGATCCTGAAAGAACCGGACCTGGGGACGTCGTTGCTGTTCCTGCCGGTGCTGTTCGCGATGCTGGTGGCGGCCGGTGCGCGGCTCTGGCATCTGGGGCTGGTGGCGGCTCTGGGAGTGGCCATCCTGCCGCTGTTCTGGCAGGCGATCTCGGCCGAGCAGCGGTCGCGAATCACAGCCGTATTCCAACAGCGCGACGGTCGGGCCCCAACGGTTGGCAAGGCCGATGGCTTTCACCTGCACCAATCGAAGCAGGTGCTGGCCCTGGGAGGAGCCTGGGGCAGCCAGGTCGAGGGGACCCGAGTCGACGACCCGGCGGCGTATTACCTTCCTGCGTGCCGAACCGACTTTGTGATCTGCATGGTGGGTGAACGCCTGGGATTGCCCGGAACACTGGGGGTTCTGATGCTCTACGCCCTGTTGTTTCTGCGAGGGCTCTGGATTGCAGCCAGCGCGCGGGATGGTTTCGCCCGGCTGGTCGCGGTGGGGGTGGTCGCCCTGCTGGCCGCCCAGTCCATCATCAATACGGGAATGACCGTCGGCTTGCTCCCGGTGACCGGCATCACACTGCCCCTGATGAGTTACGGAGGCTCGAGCCTGCTGTTCACGGGGTTCGCTCTCGGACTGCTGGTCAACGTTGCCAGGCAGCCGCGCGACATGTTCGATCTGGAACCATTCCGGTTCGCGACGGCACGGGTCGAGTTGTCGTGACTGGCAGAGGGAGATCTGGTGCGATCCTCACCAGGACCTGTCTCCAACACCGATTCGCGAGCGAGTTCCATGCCCAGGAATGTATTCACAATGCTGATGTTCTCTGGTCAGGCGGAAGAAGCGGTCCGGTATTATGTCGAGGTGATTCCGCAGACCGAACTGCTGGAAATCAAGTACTTTGGGCCCGAACAGCCGGGAGCTGAGGGGAAGGTTCAGGGGGCCCGGTTGCGGCTGCGGGGGCATGAGGTGCGGGCGTTCGATTCGCCAGTCCGGCATGATTTCGGCTTCACCCCGGCGGTCTCCCTGTTTGTTGACTGTGACGATGAACAGGAATTCGAGCGCTGCTTCAACGGTTTGTCGGCGGGAGGCTTTACGATGATGCCCCCGGCGAATTATGGATTCAGTCAGAGATTCGGCTGGTGCAACGACCGGTTCGGCGTCTCGTGGCAGGTGAATCTGCCCTGAGCGGAAAACCCGGAAATGCCGCGAGGTCTTCTGCCCAAGACATTGGTGGCAGCCACTGTCTTCCGACTGCCAACTTGCTTCCGGGGGTGTTCTGCCGGAGACGATCCTCCGGATCCGGCCCAACGACATCTTTCAGGAGTTCCACGTCGATGCCCCTGCGAAACGCCACAGCTTCGATGGTGCAGAGCCGGTACCAGTGGAATGCAGGGCATCCCCTGCGGGTCTGGCTGCTTGTGCTGCTGTTGATTGCACTGGTCGAGTCGGGATTGATGCTGTTGCTGCCCCTGATCCTGCCGGCCGGCACTTCCCGTGGGGGTGAGGCGGTACTCGACGCCCTGCTTCTGTCGCTGACTTTGGCCCCGGTTTTATGGTGGTTGTTGTTGCGTCCCTTGCAGCAGGCGGCACGGTTACGGGACCAGTTCCTCACCGACCTGTTCCAGACCATCGAGAACGAACGCCGCAACACCGCCCGAGAGCTGCACGACGGAGTGGGTCAGCAGCTCGGGCTGCTGGTGACCGGGCTGAAGTCGTTGCGCGATGATTTGCCCGCCGCGGAACTGGTCCGACAGGGGCGGGAATTGCGGGAACTGGCCCAGGAGGCCTTGCGTGAGACGAAGCGTCTGGCGCTGGGGTTGCGGCCCAGCCTGCTGGACGATCTGGGGCTGGCCGTGGCCCTCGAGCGGCTGACCGAACAGGTCGCCCGACATCACGAGATCGAAGTCGATTGCCAGGTCGACGATCTGACCGACATCCGGTTGCCAGAGCGGTATGAAACCACGCTGTTCCGGATTGTCCAGGAAGCGCTACAGAACGTTGTCCAGCATTCCGGAGCCACTGCGGTTTCGGTTAAACTGTCGCGAACCGATCACCAGCTGCAGCTCGAGATCCTGGACAATGGGCGGGGGGGGGCTGCCGACCGTGTGACCCACCTCTCGCCCCCCGGCCATATGGGCGTGGTGGGAATGTCTGAGAGGGCGAGCCTGGCGGGAGGGACGTTTGTGTTGGAAACCGCACCGGGGGGGGGAACCCGTGTGTTCGTGACGTTGCCGCGTCCAGAAGGGACGGAGGATGACCGCGAAGACCCGCGTTGTGTTGGTGGATGATCATGCGATGGTCCGGGCTGGTGTCCGGATGCTGTTGAACTCCCAGGCCGACCTCGAAGTGGTGGGCGAGGCGGGGCAGGCGGCTGAGGTTCTGCCAATAGCCCGGCAACTGCAGCCTGACGTCGTGGTGCTCGACCTGTCGCTTCCGGGGGGCCCCAGCCTGCCGCTGGTTCGCGAATTGCAGGCAATCGGCAGCCATCCCCAGGTACTGATTCTTTCGATGCACGACGACCCCGCCTATGTGCGGGCTGCTCTGGGCGCAGGGGCCCGGGGATATGTGGTCAAAACGCTGAAGGTGGAAGACCTGCTGCAGGCGATTCGAGACGTGGCCCGCGGACGACTCGTCATCGACCTCGATGATCCCGAATTGACTGCCGCGGTATTCCAGTCAGTGGGCCGGGGACGGCCGCATGAGGTGGGGCGCAGTCGACTCAGTCAGCGCGAGGAACAGGTTCTGCGGCTGCTCTCCCAGGGTTATTCCAATCTCAAAATCTCCGAGCAGCTCGACCTCAGCCCGAAGACAGTTGCCACGTATCGGGCCCGCCTGGGAGAAAAGCTGGGGCTGAAGACCACGGCCGATTTTGTACGCTATGCGAATGATGTGGGCCTGGGACATTCCTTGCCTCCCGAATCGCCCACCATCTGACTGGGGAATTTCTGTGTGTGGTTCCCGGCTTCAAGCTCGTCTTCAACACTCGTCCGACTGCCTGAGGGGCAGCCCTGAACAAACCCTGGCGACCAGAAGAGCCCGCCTCGGCCCGATTCCATCGCTCTTCAACCTCCCGTGCTGCGTGTCAGCGCGGCGCTGACAACCACTTGTCGGATTGCCGATCGCGCCGACGCGGGAAGAGGCGTTTATTCCGTAAAATTTCGGCTACTGGTGTTGTCCGGGATGTGTGTCTTGGCCGCTGGGAACTTTCCCGCTCTGAACACCCCGGACTTCCTGACCGATTTTTGAGGTGCCCCCATGTCGAAGCTTCAGCCCCCGCTGCGAAAGCTGGTTTTGTTCTGGATGAGCCTGCTGAGCGTCGGCCTGCTCTTGAGCTGGCCCTTGAGCACCCTTGGCGGAGGTCCACCAGTGCGGGCTCAGACGCTTGGCCGGGGTCGTCGTCCGCCGAAAGCCGCTCCACCGACCGGGTCGCGGCCACCGGCGCACGAACCGGTGCTGGCCGATGATCCTTCCGACCCGGACCAGTCCAGGTTGGTTGACCGTCTGGATGCGTTGGCGACCAGCGCTCCCACCCATGTGGTATTGGGCTTCAACGAACTGGGCATGCACTGCATGAACCGCGATTTCTCGGAAATGTGCATTCTCCCCCCGTACAACACCCTGCGGGCCCAGGTGATCAAGCGGGGAGCGGAACCCGACATTCTCAATTCTGGAGTGACCGTCTCGTACTCCATTCCTGGCAACACCATCTCTTCCACCAAGACCGATTTCTGGACCCAGGCTCCCAAGCTCTTCGGGAAGACCTTGACGAAGGATGTCGGACTGACCGGAAACAAGCTCAGCGGCACGATGAAGGGAACCACACTCGGCTACTTTGAAGCGACCGGCATCCCCATCACTCCCCTGACTGACAAACTGGTCAACGACCCCTTTCAATTGTCGTCGATCGTCGTGAAAGACAAGTCGGGCAAACAGGTCGCCACCACAAAGGCGGTCGTTCCCGTTTCCTGGGAGATCAGTTGCCACCTGTGTCACAACACCCCGGGCATCTCGGTCGCGACCGACATCCTGCGGGCCCACGATCGACTGCACGGCACCACGATCGAAAAGCAAAAGCCCGTCCTCTGTGCCAGTTGCCATGCCGACCCGGCCCTCGGGACTACTGGCAAGCCGGGGGTCAGCAATTTCTCGCGGGCCATGCACAACTCACATGCCACTCGCATGGCGCAGCTGCCCAACCTCCAAAACGCCTGCTACGCCTGCCACCCCGGGGTTCAAACCGAGTGCCAGCGTGATGTGCATGCTGCGAAGGGAGTGACCTGTGTCAACTGCCATGGCGATATGGCGGCCGTGGCGGCCCCCCCCCCCCCCCCCAGGGTTGACGAACCCACCAGTGCCACTTGCCACCAGAATCGCAAGCCCAACTTCGACTTCGAGCAACCGGGCAAACTGTTCAAGGAATCGAAGGGGCATGGAGGTGTGGCCTGTGCGTCGTGCCATGGCCCCCAACATGCCACCGCTCCCGCGTTGACCCCGAATGACAACGCCCAGGCCATTCTGCAGCAGGGGACCGCCGGAACCATCTCGAAATGCACCGTTTGCCATACCTCAACCCCCAGGGAACCTTTTTTCCACAAGGTGGATGACTGAGATGAGTTGACTCCCGCGATGGACAAAGCCATCTTTCCTGAAAAGTTGACTCCCTGTGCCGTTCATGGATCCTGTCGCCCAGATGGCCACGATCCCCTCAAATTGGATGTCCCCCAATCTGTTCTTCATCACTCCGCGTGACGATTTTCCCAGAGCTGCTGGATTGTCAGCTGGCTGATGGCGCTGCCAGGGATTCTCTGGCGGTTCAGATGTTCCGATCGGCCTGCTCTGGAAATGTACTGGACTTTGAGCACTCCTCCCTTGCCGGCTCACGACAGCAATTCCGAGCCGGTTAGGAATCGCATCAACGCAGCTTGAACCTTCTCCCCTTGCATTCTGGGTTTTCTTCCATGCGATCGTCATTCCGTCAGATGTGGTCCCGTTTCGCCCGCACCATTCTCTCTCGCCCCGTGCAAAGACGGCGCAAGCCGTCCACAACCCAGATGCGGTTGGCAACCGAGGTGCTGGAGACCCGTCAGCTTTTGTCGTCCCGGGTGGCCGATGTCCTGAAGGGGAACGTCGACTCCATGATTACCAGCCTGGTCGTCGAGGACATCAACTCGAATGGCGTCAAAGATGAAAATGACGAGATCCTGGCCAACTGGCGGGTTTACATCGATCTCGACAACAGCGGCACGTACAACCAGGACGATGTGGGCGACTGGGAGCCGTCGGGACTGACCAATGTGGATGGCGAGTTCTCCATCAAGCGGCTGATTCCGGGAACCTATCGCATCGCCGAAGTGGTCCAGGCTGGCTGGACTCCCACCGCGGCAATCTCCCGGGAAGTGGTTGTTCAGAATCGGAAAGAGACCAAGACCCGGTTCTTCAATTTTGGTGGGGGCAACGTCGAGGGGACCGTCTGGAACGATGTCGATGGCGATGGGGTCCGTGCGGTGGACCCCGACTCCGGAGAGTTCCTCGAACCTGGACTCGCCGGTTGGACCATGTTTTTGGATGTCAACGACAACCTCACACAGGATGCCGGGGACCCCACCACGGTCACCGACGCTCTGGGCTTCTATCGATTCGAGAACCTGGCTCCCCGCGACTACGAGGTCTACCAGGTTTTACCCACCGGCTGGGAGCCGACCCGGCAGTCGGACACGCATCAGACCGTAGGAATTGTGGCCCTGCAGACGGCCGTGCAGGACTTCGGCAACTTCAGCGGGACTCATGGCGGCTTGCGCGGGACGAACTGGAATGACTTGAATTTCAATGGTACCCGGGATGTCGATCCCCTGACGGGGGCACCGGTCGAACCGGGGCTCGAGGGGTGGACGGTCTTTATCGATGAAAATGAAGACGGAATCCTCAATGCCGGCGAACCGGTCACAGCCACCGACGCCGATGGGAATTATTTCTTCCCCACCCTGCCAACGGGTATCCACAAGGTCACCCAGATTCTGCCCGAAGACTGGTTCGTCGTCGCTGGTTACGACAACAGCTGGAGCGTTGAGGTCTTCGTCGGGGAGATCACGACTGCCCCGGACTTCGCCGACTTCACTGTTCTCAACGGTTCCGTCAGTGGCACCATCTGGGAAGACCGGTTTCGCGATGGTGCCCGCGATGTGGATCTGCTCGGGAATTTTCTCGATCCGGGGATCGTTGGGTGGAGTGTCTTCCTCGACCTGAATCGAAATCTCGCGTTTGACTCGGGCGAACCAACGGCCGTCACCAATTCTTTGGGTCAATACACGTTCACCGACCTGCAGGTGGGTGATTATGAACTGTTCCAGGTGGTTCCCTCCGGTTGGGAGCCAACACTGGGGTACGACATCTCCCAGACCGTGACGGTCTTCTCCGGGGCCAATTCCCGGGCTGGTGACTTCGCGAATTTCAATCTGTCATCGATCATTCCAGGGACCATC
>JBKDUK010000183.1:0-38616 GCA_046339535.1 Planctomycetaceae bacterium
GCGGATGGTCCAGTAGAAATAGGCCACCACTCCCGCCAGAATGAGGGAGATGAAGATCACGCCAATCACCAGCAGCACCCAGTGCCCGGCCTGGGTCTGATTGACGATCCAGATCACCATCAGGGCCACGATCAGCGGCACCAGAATGGCGACCAGAACGATGGGCCAGGCGAGAGAAGAGCGTTGGAACATGGGGCGGTCGAACTCGAATGAAGATCAACAAATGGTATCCGGAACCAGCTGTTCTGGCGAGTTGCCACGCCGCGGAACGATGACGGGCAGGCTCCCCAGCCTCGGCAGGGGGCTGCTGCTGACAGGACTGTTGCTGTCGGGGGCCTCCGAGGGCTCCGCGCAGGAGAGACCGGGTCCCGCGAGACCTGCACCAGCGGGACCGGTGGGCGCAGCTCGCGAGCCTCAGGGACTGGCGCGACTCCCCTACCGCACGGGCCCGGTCCATTATTTCGCCGAAAGCGACAACGCCGTCGCCCGGCTGCAGCGGAAATGGCAGATGCCGGGAGACGATGTGCCCCGCCCCGGTGACTTGTCAGCCCTGCTGAAAGTGCTGGAAATCAGCGAGTCATCCCAGTTGCTGGTGTTCGCCCGGAATGCCCGACAGGGACATCAGATTTCCCCCGACAATCCCCGGGCCATTTACTTCAACGACGAGGTCTCGGTGGCGTGGACTCCTGGCTCAAACAACTATGAGATCAGCGCGCTTGATCCCCGTCGCGGACCGGTCTTTTATCTCGCCTCCGTCGCTGAGTTGCATCGCTACGCCACCGGAAAGAACGCCCTTGGGACGAACGACACCGGGACAGACACTCCCGAACGCCGGCACCGGGCGCCGCTTTTCCAACGGACCGAGTCGTGCCTGGCGTGTCACGTTGCGGAAACGACACGTCATGTCCCCGGGTATCTGCTGCGGTCGATGTTCACCAACCCCGAGGGGAAGCCTGAGTCGGGGCTGCCGCTGGTCGATCACACGACGCCGTACGACCAGCGTTGGGGAGGCTGGTACGTCTCGGGAGAAGAACTTCCTCCCCGGCACCGCGGAAATCTGACCACCGCTGCTGCGCGTCAGATCTATGAGACCGGGCTTACCGCAGTCCCCCTGGCAACCGGGCAACTGTCACAGGCGACGGTGCGGCATCTGCAGAGTACCAGCGATGTGGTGGCCCTCCTGGTCCATGATCACCAGACGCGCTTCCAGACCCTGCTGACCCGACTGCGGTATGAACACGAGCTGGAGCGTCCACTCGACACCCTCCCCGATTTCGTCCGCACACTGGTGCTGTGGGATGAACCCCCCCTCCCCCAGCCCGTGGCAGGGCGGGAAGACTACCGCGCCTGGTTCGAATCGGCCGGTCCAGCCGACTTTCGCCCGCTGCGGCAACTCGATCTGCGCACCCGCCTCCTGCGCCAGCCGCTGAGCTGGCTGGTGTCGACACCGCAATTCCAGCAATTGCCAGCCCCGCTGCGGCAGGCGATTCATGTCGCCGCGCTGCGGCTGGTCACCGCAGCGAGCGACCCACCTGCAACCTGGAGCGCCGACGATCGCCGTCTGTTGACGGAAGAGTTGCTGCCGCGGTTCACCGGGGGAGGTTCGGCAGTCGGCGGGCTGGTCCCCGCGGCTCAGCCCTGACAACCATTCCCGCGGTGTGAGCCGGTCGCGGGAACTACTCTTCGTCCTCTTCGCGGATGGCGAGATCGGCGGCGGGAGTCTGGCTCGTTGCCGGAGGTTCGGTGGGGATCGGTGTGGGAGCCGGGGCCGGCGTTTCGTCGGCGGCCTCAGGCTCATCCACTCCAAATTCCCGCCGGCGCAGCGCCTGGGGCAACCACTGGTTCTTCTGCGATTGCACCAGTCGCACCAGGGTCTGGTCGAGCACCTCGCGGCGCGCGGCCCAATCATCGGCTGGAATCCCAATCTGCGGTGCGAGCTGCTCCATGGTGTCGAAGGTTTTCCGCACCGACAGCAAGGTCTGGTCGGCATCGGCCACCAGGGAGCGGGCGGTCGAGGGCTTCAACTGGGCTCGCACGCTCCAGCGCCGCTGCAGCGCCTGCAGCAGACCATTGAACTGATCCCAGCGCTCCCAGGCATCCTGGGTCGCCTCGGGATGCTCACGCAGCAAGTCGAGCGCCGCGATGACGTTCCGCAACGAGGCGTCGCGGGCCGACGAAAACCAGGTGGTGTGCAGCCGGTGGTCCAGTTCACGGACCACGTCGCGGCGGCTCGAGGTCCGCAGCAACTCGGCTGCCTCCTGATGCAGGAAATAGCTGACGAGTGGGTCGTAGGGGGTCTCAAATCCCGACAGACGCTCGATCTCTTCCGGCGCACGGGTCTTCACCGCCCGTCCGAGGGTCTCGAAGTACGCCAGACGACGGCGGTCTTCGGGATGCATGCGGCGCTGTTCGGCCAGAGTCACCGGCTGCAACTGCGACCGCGACTTCTTGCTGACCTGGTCGCGCAGTGTGGCACGGTAGGCCCAGTACTGATTGGTGAAGCGGGACATGAGATCCTGTTGGGACTGGACCTCACCGACCCGGCGTTCGAGTTCGGGCAACCCCCGTCCCCCCGGCAGCCAGGTCTGCAACTGCGACACCAGGGGTGAGAGCGCCGTCTGGGTCTCTTCGATCTTGTTCCCCCAGCGCACCAATTCCCGAGGCATGCGCAGAGCGAGCCAACCTGCGTCGGCGGTGTTGCCGGCCGTGCCGCCCGCCGCGGCGAATTCACCCGTCGCGTCGGAGTCGAGCGCCGGCAACCGGAACAGGGTCGACCAATCGAAGCCGCACTGGCCCAGCAGATTGCGAACGTGGGTCGCCTCGCACCGCCGCACCAGCAGTCCGCGGACGAATCCCTCGTCAGCCGATGTTCCCAGACAGAGGAATTCACCAGGCGACGCTTCGAGCAGCATGACCTGCGGGAACACCTCCCGCATGGTGCGCAGCACCCATTGCAAACCCGCCGGACCGTAATCGAACATCTGAACCCGTTGGCAGAAGATCCCTTCGGGAGTCAGCCGCCGGGAGGCCAGTGTGTAGAACTGCCGGGTGTAGTTGACCTGCGACTGCAACTGCGCGAGGGAATCGGGCAGCGACACAATCACATCGGCCGGTTCGGTCTCAGCCGCGAGACCCACCAGGGGTTCGCAGCGCTGCCAGGTTAACTTCTCACCGATGAGTGGATCGGCCCCGTCCGACTCGCCTTGAAGCTGCTGCACCAGGTCCACCAGGGCCGGGTTGGCCTCGGTGCAGACAATCCGTTCGAGGGGATGCTGCAAAGCCACTCCCAGGGCCTCGCCGCTCGCCAGGCCCAACATCAGCATCCGCCGCGGACTCTCGTGCAGCACCAGAGGAAGCACTGCCGCGAGCGTGTCGGAGGCATGTCTCGGAAAAATGTCGGGGCGGATCGACAGCACTCCCTTGGGAATGCCGTTCTGGCGAATCTGCACCTGATGCCCGGCGTATTTCCAGGCGGTCCATTCACCACTGAGATCACGTTTCTGGGAGACCAGGCGGGCCTCATCCAGCCAGGGAAGCAACCGGTCGGCAAAGCCCCCGGCGTGGGCCGACAACGACTGCGAACTGAACAGCACGCGGGCCGCCCGCGGGGCGTCGTACCGGTTGGACAACAGGATCGCCAGCAACACCACACACACCGGGACCGCCCAAGCCATCCGGACCGACCGCGGCAGGGTCGACCTCAGCCGCCACGCGGTCGGCAGCACGGTCAGCGTCGCCATGGCCGCCGCACCGGTCAGGACCCAACGGGGGCCTTCGAGTCTGGGAAGGAGCAGGGTCGCCACGAGGCATCCGCAGAGTCCGGCCAGAGCCGCGGCAAATTGCCAGCCCCTTTCACCCCACCCCGCGGGGTGACTCACCGTCAGCCAGAGACTGGCTGCGAAGACCACAGCCATCGCAAACAGGGCGGGAACTCCCAGCCGACACAGCAGTTGCCAGCCCACTCCCACACCACTCCCCTGCAGCGACAACTGCCAGTCCAGGAGAGCGGGAAAGGCGAGATACAGTCCGAGACCCGAAAGTGCCAACCAGCCGGCGGCGAGGATGGGCGTTGCCTCCACCCGACGCAGTCCACGGCCACAGTGCAGTCCGAGCGCAGTCCCCAGGATTCCCCCCGCCAGCAGGCCCACAACGGTGTTGGCCGTGACCGGAGCCAGGTGGGCCCAGAGTTCCTGCTGCGCCACGAGGGTCGCTCCTGCGAAGAAGCAGGCCAGCACGGCAGGCAGGACTCTTCCAAACGGGCGGTTCTCGTCGTTGGTCTCTTCTTTGGGACGTTCACTCGCGTCTTCCTCGGCCCGCCAGGCCGCCCAGCCGAGTCCGGGCAGTGCCAGGACGCACAGCAGCAAGCCGCTGGTCGACAGGCCCCACCACGGGGCCAGCAGCCCTCCGTGGGCCAGCAGACCCAGCCCCACCCCCGCGAGCGGTAATGGCTCGAAACGTCCCGACGGCTGATCACTGGCCGAACGCACCACCCAGGTCGCCAGAGCGACCGGCAGGCCAATCACCAGACAGGCGACACACCACAGCCACACAAATGTTGTGGACGACATCCCGGAACCCATGCGGGCCGGATTCCATAACCATTCGACCAGAGCCGTCAGCAGCGGAGCCAAGGCACCACTGGCCAGAAGCAGAGCTAAACCCCCGGCGGCTCCGCACTCCCGTCGCCGGTCGAGCCGCGCTGGCAACGGGGCCACCAGCCCCAGGGCCAGACCAGCCAGCCCCGCGAGACCGAGAGTCAGCCAGGCCGCCACACCGGTTCCCTGGCTGATCAGCCACTGCAGGCCGGCCTGCGACAGCACCACTCCGGCGGTACAACCCGCCATGAGTCGACCAAGGTGCGGACTCAGGATCGATGCCCCACGCGAGGGCGCCAGACGCAACAGCAGGTTTCGCAGCATGACATCCGTGCCAGACTGGTTTGACGATGACCACCATCCGCTGCCCAACACTCCCCACCAAACTCCGGGAGCAGGACGCGGGAGACACTCCTTGTCTCACAACCACCCTCCTTCAGACGGACTCCAGGAAGAGTCCTGGAACCTTCAGGGACGGGCTTCGACCAGCCGAGGGCTCCCGTGGTTCTGGGAAACAGCCGCTGAATCGGAGACCCGCGTCGCACGGGGTGTTGTGCCGCACTGGGCAACCCGTGGAACGGTGGCAGATTGGGGGTTGTAGAAAAAACCCGCTGCCGGGAGCAAGGTCTGTTGGATCTCCTCGCCGGGCAAAAATTCCCCGAACCCTCCAACCCCCCCAGGCTCCCATCAGGAGATCCGGAACTCACTGATGTCGAGCGACTCTTCCGGTGGAGGGGACAAGGGAGCCGCCGGTTCATCGTTGGGGGAGCTGGTGGTCGACACGTCCGGTCGAAACCAGGCCCGCCACGCCTCACCCGGGGGACCATAGGGGCGGAATTTCTCGAAAACCCCCCGCTCTTCGGAATAGACGAGGGCGCGGTTGGCCCCCAGACGCGACGCGGCGGGAGAATCCATGAGATTGCTCGAATCGCCCGCCGACATCGGAAACAGGACCCGCACTCCAAACTCTCGCAGTTGTTGCCGTCCCAGCCAGCGTTCGACATTGTTGTACGAGTCGCACCAGACGATCACATGCAGTCCCAGTGCCGGTCCCTCGCGCAGCAGCGTGCCGAAGAGCTGAGCCGGGGTCGCGCTGCCCCCTCCGCCACGATCAAATCCCCCGAAGCCGTAGTCGTCTTCCCCCCGCCGGAGATCGCGGAAACGGGCCAGATCATCGATCAGCAGGAACCACTCGGCACCGGCCGTGGGCTGCTCCTGACGGCGTTGCAACTCGACGGCGAACTCATTCAGCACCGTCGCCACGTCGGCGGGACCACGCAACTCGGGGGGGTTCGGCAGAACCGGGAGCAGCTCGCCCAACCGCGTGCTCCTCCGGGCATCGAGATCCCCGGCCAACAGCACGCTCCGTCCTCTTGACCCCGGTCGCCCCAGCACCGGCAACGCATTCGCGAAGATCCCCAGGGCCAACTGGGCGTCCTGGCCGACCAGCAGCAGATTGGCCCCCGTGCGGGGAGGGAACTCCAACCGGGTTGGACCCGTCATCGCCACCGATTCCCCCAGCCACAGGTGGGGGGGCTCGGTCGCGGGACTGTCGCCGGCAGTCTCGGCCAGGAGGCGGGTGCGTTGCCGCCACGCGTCGTTGCGCAGCGGATCGGCAGGAATGTTCCCTTCAAACACCGCCTGGTCGGAGACCCGGAATCCCGTCTGGCTGGCCATTCGCTGGACGGCCGAGAGATATTCATCGCGCTGCGCATCGTCGAGCCAGGCGACCTGGAACGGGCTGTTCCCTTCGACCAGCCCGTTGGCGTCGTTGTAGATCGCCTCGCCGGGCCGGTTCAGCAGGCGGGCGGCCGAGTTGTCTTCCGAGAGAATCAAATGGGCGTCAGCCTCGCTGCACTGCAGGGCAATGCGGACTGCCATCTGGCCGATCGTGGTCCGCGGCAGCGAGTATGAGCCCCCCAGGGTCTGCGACCCCAGCAGCACATGGATGCCAAACGCCCGCCCCTGCCGCACCAACCGGTCGAGCAGCAACTGAGCCTGCTGCGAATAGCGGTCGTCCTCGACGAAGAACTCCTGGAACTCGTCGACAATCAGCAGGACGCGGGGCATCGCCTCGGCGGGAAACTGATTGCGGAAGGCGGCGATATCCTGCACACCCGCCGCACGAAAGCGATCGCCGCGGTCGCGCAACACCCCATCCAGCCGCTCCAGTACGCTCACGCCAAATTCCCGATCACTCTCAATCGCAATGGCGCGGGCGTGAGGCAACTGGTGGGACGCGTAAGTCTTGAACTCGACCCCCTTCTTGAAGTCGATCAGGTAGAACTCCAGGTCCTGGGGAGAATACCGCAGTGCCAGATCGGTGATGATCACATTGAGCAGCGTCGACTTCCCCGAACCGGTCTTCCCTGCGATCAGCACATGCTGGCTGGTTCCTTTCCCCAACTGAAGGTATTGCAGGCGGGTGGCCCCAGCCCGGCCCAAAGGGACACGCACCCCCGAGCGGCTGTCTTCAGTCCAGTAGTCGGTGGCCGCCGGGGCGATCCGGCGGAAGGGAACCTCCACCCGCCGCATGTGACGCGACAACTCTCCCAACCGCCTGACCAGCGACACAACCGTCGCCGGGGCCGGAATGGGATCGGGGCGCAGCTCCACAGCGGCCGGTCCCAGTTGCCGCGAGACCCAGCGGCTGTCGGACCACTCCCACACTTGCGACAGCTCCTCGAGAGACTCGAGGTCGAAGCCATGCGGCCGGGGGAGCCGGGTGTCGCACGCCAGCAGCGTCGCCACCCCGCAGCGGGCTCCCTTCGACACAATGCTGAGCAGCCGCTGCAGAGACCGCTCTCCAAACCCGGCGGGCAAACCGGCAATCACCAGCACGCGGTAGGGCTCGGCCACCTCCCCCGCCTGGCGGTTGTACGCCTCAATCGAGGGGAATTCGTCCCGCAGATATTTCTGGAAGACGGTTTCCATATGCTCGGTGAGCTTCGCGAGTTGGGCTTCGAGCTGGGTTGGCTCGGTCCAGATCCGATGGGTGATCAGCAGCTCGTCATGGTCGGCCAGGTTCATAAAGGCGGCGAAATTTTCCCCCAGCCCCACCGGATCGAACACGGTGAATCGCACCGATCCCGGGGGGAGCGCAGCCAGAATCCGCAGCATGGCCAATTGCAGCACCGAGATCGCCGAACGGAAGCCCGCTCCTTCCCCCTTCAAGAGCAGCGGCGATCCCCCCGGGACGTTCCAGATCGCTGGCCAGCGCACTTCGGCGGCCCCCGCCGCCTGTGGCTCGATCACGGGGGTTCCCCCGGGCCAGTTGGCCAGAGGCAACACCACCTCACCCAACCGCAGCCCATCGACCGGGGGATCGACCGGCGGCTGCCACGCGGCGTCGAGCACCCGTTCGAGATCGCCCCCCAGGGGGGGATGCTGCTGTTCCCAACCCCGGATGAGGCCCTGCAGATCCTCGAGGGTCTTCTGCCAGGTGGCCTGTGAGAGATCGCGCACCTGACCCAGCCGCTGGCGGGCCGCCGATTGGCCGCTGTCGTACTCGCTGGTCAGCTGGCGGACGGTCTCTTCGTGCTGGCGACGGGCCAGGGCGGTGTCACGGCGGCAAGCCGCCTCGGCGGTCAGCAATGCGGCGTTCTGCCGCTCGACCGCCTGTTGCCGCCCCTGATCGCGCTGCTGGGTCGCCTGCGCCAGTTCGACGGCGTGGCGCTGCACACACTCGGCCACAACGTGGTCTCGTTCGGCGGTGAATCTCCGCAGGCTCTTCGTGCGGCGTTCTTCCAGAACCGCCGCCTGCGTCTGGGCCTGGGCGCCCGCCTGCGCCAACTCACGATCGGTTAGCTTCTGCCAGGCACTCCAGGCAGCCGACGCGTTGGCCCGGGCCTGCTGCACCTGCTCGGCCGTGTGTGCCACCGTCTGCTGTGCCGTGAACCAGACACACATCCAAAACAACAGCGTGAAGGCCACCGCTCCCCCGGCGATGATCGCGGCGAACTCCGTTCCCCGCGTCAATCCCGCCGAGATCCAGCGGGGATCGACCAGGAACCAACCGGCGGCAAACGCCCCCCCCAGCACCAGCAACGACAGTCCCCACGGACGAAGCCCCACCAACAGTTTCGGCACCGCCTCCCGCTCCAACTGCTGACAGGCCGCGGTGGCGATCTGCAGGCTGTCGGTCACCAGGGCGGCGAGGCTGTCTTTGTCTTTGGGCAAGGGTTGCGCGGGAGGAGCATCGTCGAGGCGCCCCCGCCGGGATTCCACCAGCGCGGTCAGCCGTGTCAGGTGGTTGGTCAGTTCCTGGTCGGCCTGCTGCAGGTTGCCACGGGTCTGACCGACCAGTTGCTCGAGGCGTTCGAACTGGGCGAGGGGATTCTCGGCCGAATCTTCGGCCGTCACCGAGCTGAGCAGCCAGCTGTTTTCCTGGTATTTCCCCTCGGCTCGCTGCTGCTCGGCGTCGAGACGCGCGGCGAGTGTCGCCGCGGCATCGGCGAATTCGGCATCGAGCTGGGCCTGGGTTGCAGCCAGCTGGGCGTCAAGTTGAGAGCGGGTGGTTTCGAGAGCCGCCTCGCGTTCGGCAAGGCGCTGCCGCAGGTCCTCGGCCAGTTCCTGCAGCCGGTGCTCGAACCGCCACTGCGCCTGCCGGTCGGTCGTGGCGTCGAGGTGTGCCAGTTCCTGTTCGAGCCTCTGGCGATCGGCAATGCCCCGCAGCAGACGGTTGACCACCGCCTGGGAGAGTCCCGAGACCTCGGGAGCCGCCGCATCACGGGAGATTGCCTCTCCTTCGGATTCAGCGCCAGGGTTCACAGTCTCGCTCCGCCTGTTTGAGGACATCGGACAATCGCTGGATGGCAGTGTATGCCTGTGAGAATTCCAGGGCGATGGGACGGAGGAATTCCTGTTCGAAATGTCGGCTGTTCGCATCGCGCCACTCCTCGCGTGTTTCAGACCACACCGCCTGCAATTTCTCGAGAGCGTCCTGCAGTTGACCAATTCCGCCGCTCAGATCACCCTGGCTCATGCGCCGTCCCCCTCATCCAAACCCACTTTGGACTCCCCGCCAGAAGCGCCGGTCTCGTGCCTGGCATTCTCCGGGGCGGTCGGCAACCCGCCGGGGTCTCCCGGTTCCGAGTCAGCGGCCGGCTGCGATTCTGGGGGAAACTCTCCCTCACCAGCCTCGACTTCCGTCTGCGGCCGATCCAGTGGAAACAGGACCGACGCTGGCTGGCCCGGGTTTTCCCCGGGAGTGGCAAACACCGGGGGGGCCTGGGCGGGCGGGGGGGCCAGTTCGGTGTATTTCTCCAACGCCCTCAGGGTCCGGTCGAGCAGGGCCACACCTCGGGGAATCTGAACTCCCAGCCCGTCACGCAGCCGGTTGAGCTGGCCACGGTATTCCTCGAACTCTTCCCGCACCACCCGGGCCCAACGGCGGACCTTCTCGGTCTTTTCCTCGGCCATGGTCAGTCGCTGACGGGCGAAGCGGAGGTTGTCTTTTTCTTCAATGCAGGCGGGACGGAAGTCTTTGGTTTTCCGCATCATGGCCGTGTCGAGGGCCGAGCGGGCCCGGCTGATCTTCTCGTGACACCGCAGCACCTCCAGCCGCCAGAAGGTGGCGGTGTCGGCTTCGAGCCAATGCAGGAACTTTTGGGCCTGCCGCTCGAGCTGATCGAGGGTGTTGCTGGCCTCGTCTTCAAACTGGATGAGAGCGACGCGGAACCGGGCGATGGCCGCGACCGATTCCACGTTGGCGAATTCCGACATGGGTCACACTTCGGGAAGGGTGCCGGGTAAAGCGGAGAAGCGGTGGAGAGCCGCCGTGCCAACAGGAGGGCGGGTCAACGCTGCTGCAGATATTCATCGATCCGCTCGGCCTTGCGAAGCAGAAAGGGGATGTACTGGTTGTTGGTCTCGATGAACCGGGCCATGCCCTGAAGATTGCGTCGGAATTCTTCGGTGAACCGCTGGTTCTCCTGATCGCGCCAAGTAGCGCTCAGCGATTCGAGCTGCCCCGACAGGCTGGCCAACTGGTCGGCCAGCCCCGTGTTGAACTTCTTCAGGCCCAGGGCGAAACGCCGCAGTTCCTCGGGATTGACGATGGCCTGTGATGACATGACCTGCCTGGCTTGCGGAAGGGTTGCGAACGGATCCAGCGGCGCACCAGCCGGGCCGGGTCGATCTCCCGGAACGGCCTCCCACGGTTGGCCGATGTTGCTGCTTCCTGACACAGTAACGTCCGCAGGGCGGAAAGCTCCACGACAGAGAGAGTCAGCCGGGAGGCTCAATCTGGCGCCCTCTGCCGAAAACGCAGGATTTCGCGCTCCAGCCGTAGTGTGGCGTTCCCCAGAGACCGGCGGTGCCGACCGCAACCTCGCTGAAGGGCGGCCCCCGGGACAACACGGCCCCCCCCACTCCCCGACGGCCTGGGGCACCCGCACAAGGCGTCGGCAGCTCCAAGAGGGACCAATCCCGCTCAGGCGGCGACCTTGAAATTTCCGTCTTCGCTGATGTCCTCGAACCGGACCGACATCCGCTTCGAGATGCCCGCCTCTTCCATCGTCACGCCATAGAGCACATCGGCCCCCGACATCGTCCGCTTGTTGTGGGTGACCACAATAAACTGTGTCCACTCCTGAAACTCGCGGATCACGTTCAGGTAGCGGTTGACGTTCCCCTCGTCGAGGGCGGCGTCGACTTCGTCCAGAATACAGAAGGGGCTGGGCTTGCTCTTGAAGATCGCCAGCAGCAGTGCGACCGCCGCCATGGTCTTCTCGCCCCCCGAGAGCAGGGTCAGACTGCGCAGTTCCTTGCCGGGGGGACGGGCCACGACGTCGATGCCGCATTCCAGCACATCGTCGGGATTCTCGAGGATCACATCCCCCTCGCCGCCGCCAAACAACTTGCGGAACAACTCCTGGAAGTTCTTGCGGATCTCGTTGAAGCAGTCGAGGAAGATCCGCCGGCTCTCGGTGTTGATCCGGCGAATGATCTCCTCCAGTGAGCTCTTGGCCTCGACCAAATCCTGCAGTTGCCCACTGAGTCGCTCGAAGCGGTTTTCGAGCTCGTCGAGTTCCTTCAGGCTGTCGGCATTCACCGGACCCAACTGCTTGATTTTGCGTCGCAGCCGGTTGATCTGCTCTTCGATCTGCTGCCGTTCGACCTCGGGATCGACCTCGTTCCCGTCCCCTTCCGTGGGGCCCGCCTCGTCTTCCGTTCCTGAGGTTCCGGCGGCGCTGGCCTGCGACTGCCGCAGCACGGCCCGGGCCGACAGCCCCTCGGCCAACACCTCGGCCACCTCGACCTGGAACTCATCACGCAGGCGGTCGGCCACACTGGTCAGCTGGTGACGCACCTCGGCCTCCTGCATCTGCAGGGTGTGCAGGGCTTCCTGGGCGGTACGCAGCTCGTGCCGCAGCGTCAGGTCGCGGTCGGCCAGTTCTCCGCGACGGCCACGGGCCACCTCCTGCGCCTGCCGGGCGAGTTGGGTGGCACCGGCCAGTTCGGCATGCCGCTGCTGCAATTCGGCGAGGGCCGCCTCGGTCCGGGCGATCTCAACGTCGATCTGTTCGCGGCGGGCGGAGAGAATCTGGAACCGGCGTTCGGCCTCATCGTGCTGCAGGTCGCGCTGGAACCGCTCCTGGTCCAGCCGCGAGCGGGACTGCTGCAGGTTCTGCAGCCGTTCTTCAAACCGGGTCTGGTCGCGCAATTCGCGGGCGTGCCTCTCACGCGTCTCACGCGACTGTTCCTCGCAGGCGGCCAATTCCCGATCGAACACCTGCAGCTCAGCCTGCAGTTGGTCCTGCGTGGCTTCGGCCTCCGCGAACTCGCGAGCGGCCAGCTCTGCGGCGGGACGAAGTTCCTCCAATTGGGCCGCCAGGCGCTCTTCTTCAGACTGCAACTGCCCGAGCAGCTGGCGGGCCCGCTGTGCTTCGAGTTCGGCCGCGGAACTGGCCGACCGCTGCTCGGCCAGATGATGCGCGGCCAGGTCGGCGTCGAACTGCAGTTGCGATTCTTCCTGGGCCAGTTCTCCCTGCTCGGTGCGGAGGGCGGCCAGCCCCTGTTCCGACGTGGCAATCTGCCGGTCCGCCTTCAAAAGCTCACTGCGGATGGTCCGCAGCTCGCTCTTGCGGGAAATCTGTGTCGATTCCCCGGCAAGGCTTCCCATGTGCAGGTTGCCGTTTCCTTCCAGCAGCTCACCCTGCAGAGTGACGAAGCGGACCCGCGCTCCGGTCAGCGGCAGCAGCTGCGCGGCCACCTCGAGGCTGCGGACCACCCAGGTGTCGGCCAGCAGATGGGCGGCCAGTCCGGGAAGAGCAGCGGGTGTGCGAATCAGAGCGTCCGCCCGACAAACCACACCCGCGTATTGAGACAGGTCGACACTGTTCCGCTCGGTCTGCGATTCCAGCCGCACACGTGACTCGTCCCCCTCGCCCGGTTGCGGCAACACGAGGAAGCCCACCCGTCCCGAGATGCGGCAGGTTCCCCCACGCAGGGCCGACAGCAGGGGCCCGGCTTCGTCCAGAATGACGAACTGGGCCCGCGCCCCCAGCGCCACTTCCACGAGGGCGGCATTCTCGATGTCGCACTCGATCTGCTCGATCACATGGCCAACGACATGGTTCCAGGGAGGGCCGGCCTGCTGGGCCGCCAAACCCAGGATCTCGCGGACCCCCACCCCGCCCCCGTCCTGGCGGCGTTCGAATTCTTCGAGCAATGTCCGCCGGGCCAGCAGTGAAGCCCGCTGTTCGCGCGCCGCTGAGAGAGCCTGCAGCAGTTCGGCCTGATCAGCCTGCAGCGCCCCGCGGCGCGCCTGAAGTTGCTGCTGCCGGGACCGCGACTGGGCCTGCGCCTCGATCGCCTGCTCGAGAGTCTGCCGGCAGCGGGCCGCGTCCTCTTCGGCGTGCGCCAGCCGCGTGTTGGCCTCAGCTCGCTGCGTTTCCAGCTCGGCGAGGGCGCGGGACCGTTGATCACACTGGGCCATGAGGGCAGTCGAGCGGCTTCCGAGAGCCGAAATCTGACGGACCGCCGTCAACATCGCCTGCTGGCGCGTCTCGCGCTCTTCCCGCAACTGACTCAGCCGTTCGGCCGCTGCGGCCGCTTCCTGGCCCGCCTGTTCAATGACCTGCTGCCGACGTTCGACCTCATCTCCAAAGGCACTCAGGTCGGCCTCGGTCTGTTCCAGCTCCCCAGCCACCTGTTGAACCCGCTGGGCCAGGTCCCGCTGCTGCTCGTCGAGCCGTTGGTATTCGCCATCGAGCTCCTGCAATCGCAGGGCCTGATGCCGCAGCGTCGCCTCGTGCCTGGCGACCAGCTCGCGGTGTTCGGCCTCGGCGCGCTCGGCATCGCGCAGCCGATCTTCGGCGACCGTCAGTTCCCCCTGGTAAGACCTTTGCTGCTCTTCGACTTCCAGTGCCTGGGAACGGACCGATTCCACCTGGTTGGTCCACTGTTCGCGCTGTTGCTGGAGCTGATCGAGGCGGTGCGTGAGCTCGCGGTGATCATCGGCGGCCGAGCCGGTGCGCAGGGCCCGCAGTTCTTGCGAGTACTCGCGGTACTTCGCCGCCTTCGACGCCTGGCTGCGGGTGGCGGTCAGCTGGGTCTCGACTTCCTTGACGATGTCGGTCAGACGCAAGAGGTTCTGGGCCACCCGTTCGAGCTTGCGCTCGGCATCCACTTTGCGCAGCTTGAACCGGCTGATTCCGGCCGCCTCTTCGAACACAGTCCGGCGGGCGGTGTTGCTGGCCTGCAGCAACTGGTCGACCCGGCCCTGCTCGATGATGCTGTAGGCGGCCGTCCCCGCGCCGGTTCCCAGGAACAGATCCTTGATGTCCTTGAGCCGGGCCGGCAGGCGGTTGATCAGGTATTCCGCCTCACCACTGCGATAGATCCGTCGGCCAATCACAACCTCGTCAGCATCAATCCGCAGCACCCGCTGGGTGTTGTCGAAAGTCAGCAGGGCCTCGGCGAAACCCGCCGGTTTGCGGCTGGACGATCCATTGAAGATGACGTCGGTCATCTCTTTGCCGCGCAGGCTCTTGGGGCTCTGGTCCCCCAGGATCCACTTGATGGCGTCGACCACGTTGCTCTTGCCCGACCCATTGGGGCCCACCACGCAGGTGATGCCCGGAGCGAAGTCAAAGACCGTGCGGTCGGCGAAACTCTTGAAGCCGAACAGTTCGAGCGCCTTCAGCATCGGACCGCCAGGAAAACTTCAAGAACAGGAACCAGACAAGTCATCACACGTTGGCCGCCGTGGGCCATCTCGCTCACTTGCGCTGCAGCAGGTTCAGCAGACCCCGCTTGCGGGCCGGAGCAACCTCGTCTTCGTCAGCCTTGGCCGTGCTGCCGCCAAAGTCGCCGTCGACCGAATCGATCGCGTCGTCGGCGGCGTCTTCCTCCGACCCGACCGGACCGTTGGCGAATTTCTCCTTGCTCTTCTTGACCGGGGCCAGGCTCGGGAAGATGTTGGGGGCCTGCTCTTCATTCCCCACACGCACCTTGGTTCCCCCCTGGGCCAGTTCACCCGGGATGGTTCCGACCTTGTCGCGGTAGTAGATACGGCCCGCCTTGGGCAGGGCGTCAAATTCCAGCCGTCCTTCCAGGTTCGACTGCTTCTCGGCCATCACCAGCAACTGGGCGACGTCGGGATAGCTGCCGTCCAGTTTTCCCACGGCCCGCACCACCTCGGCCAGACGGGTTGAGGTCTGGACACGCTGCGATTCCCGCCCGGGCTCAAACCGGCTGATCGTGACCACGTCGCTTCCCGAGGGAGCCGTCACGAGGATCCGGCCCGCCTCGAGGCTGACCGGGGTCCGCAATTTCTGCTCAGCACCAAACAGCGTGACCTCCGACTTGCGGTGGCGGGTCATGTGCACCAGCGGCTCGCCCGGCGAGTCGACCAGATGGAGCACGAACTCGGGACGGGGCTTCTTCCCTTTTTTCTTCTCGCCTTCGGGGGTCTCCAGGCTGCGAAGCACCGTATCGCCATAGATCTGCTCCCCCTTGATGATCTCGTGGTTGCGGTCGATCGATTCGAGAGCCCGGAACGCACCATAGCGGGTTTCGGCACTCCAGATCTCCTTCCGCACGCCATCCTTCTCTTCGACGGTGGGCTGGGTCATCAGCCCCCGCAGCGACTCGATGGTGTCCCGGTCTCGGTCGAGGGTGGCCAGGGCAGCCAGGGAGAACACGCGGAACGCCGGTTCTTCGCGGGCAGCGGTCACCAGCACCTTCGCTCCCGCCGCGTCACCCATGTAGGCGAGCGCGTCGGCCGAGTAAAACTGCACCTCGGGATTGGGATGTTCGACCCCTTCGCGCAGAATCAGTTTCGCCTCGGCTGAGCCAATCGCTTCCAACTCGAGTGCACCGCGCCCCGCGGTTTCCGGAGTGAAGAGCTTCTTCCGCAGCCGCTCCAGCCGCTCGCGCTGCTCGACCGTCGACTCGTTGATCGCGATGGCGCGGATCACCGAGAGGTAATGCATGTAGTTGTCGCGGTAACGTTCGGGAACCCGCAGTTCGATGTACTGGTCGGTCTTGGCCTTGGCCATGGGAACCTTGCGTCCCTGAACCATGTCGAAGAATCGCCGGCCAATCGCCTCGGAGATCCGTTCGGTCTGCCGGCCGCCGCGCAGTTCGTTCTTGAGGTAGAGCCCCAACAGCCGATCCTGCTTGAGCAGACCGCCGGTGTAGACGCCGCCGCCGGGAATCCGCCCCCGTTTCATGACAGAGGCCTTCGCTCCTTCGCCCACGTCCCCCGTCGAGACGAGGATTGGCCCCTCGGCCTTCCCCATGGTGTGGCCCGATTTGGGCCCCTTGCCCGGCACCATCGCCTGCTCGGCCAGGTTGGCCTCCAGCAGATAGCCGCCGCGCAGACTGCTGGCTTCGCTCGCTTCGGGAATGGCCACCTCGACATCGAACCGTTCCCCTACGCGGATGGAGGGAGGCAGGGTCGCCCGCACCACCACCAGGGTCGAGTTGGGGTCCTGCAGCAGCGATTGCGGGCTGCGCACCCCCCGCTTCTGCATGTCTTCGATCAGCAACCGACGATACAGCGAAGGAGGAGAATCTCCCCCCGTCCCGTCGAGATTCACCACCAGGCCGACCGACTCAATCTGGATCTGGTGCAGTCCTGTGACCGCCACCTGGTCGCCGATGAAGCTCAGCGAACGGGACTTGACCTCGCCGACTTCGTCCGAATCGGGCTTCTGGGCCCGCAACCGCATCTTCTGACACCCGGCTCCAGTCAGACAGCACACGGCCAGCACCACCACGGCCAGACACCGCCCCAGGGGCCACAGGGTGGGCCGCACAAGAGCCTGCCGTTCGGTGCCAGTGAAAAGTCCGCGGGTCAACAACCGTCCCTGGCTGTTTTGCGACATGGAGAGTCAATCCTTGAAGGCGGATCCGCACGCGAACGTCTCGCGAATCCGCTCTCGGAAAGGGAGGAGTCGGGGGGGCATTCCGGACCGGATGCCCGAGTGGGTTCGCCGATATAAGCGGGGCCGAAAAACGCGTCAAGACCAACCACCCTCCCCGGGAACCCTGCCTTCTCCAGACCTCCCAAATTGGCAATCGAAGACCCGGCCCATGGTGAGTCTACCCCCGGGACCAGTCTCCCCTCGAGAGTCCTTTGCAGCCCACGCCCGGCCCCGGCTGAGGTCAGCCGATTGCCGGTCACCTCGGGATGTCGAACCGAATGCCCTGGGCCAGGGGGAGCTCGCCAGAATAATTGATGGTGTTGGTCGCGCGGCGCATGTAGTTCTTCCACGCGTCGGAACCCGACTCGCGCCCCCCGCCGGTCTCCTTCTCTCCGCCAAACGCGCCGCCAATCTCCGCACCGCTCGTTCCGGTATTCACATTCGCCAGTCCGCAGTCCGAACCAGCGGGAGAGACAAACCGCTCCGCTTCCCGCAGATCATTCGTGAAAACTGCCGAAGAGAGCCCCTGGGGAACTCCATTCTGGATCGCCAACGCCTCGCCGAAGTCGCGGTAAGTCAGCACATACAGGATCGGAGCGAAGGTCTCGTGCTGCACGATTGGAGCCGTCGCCTCGATCTCCACCAGGGCCGGACGCACATAACAGCCCGGAGGGACCAGGTCGCGGATCGGTTCACCCCCCCAGACCCGCCCCCCCTGCTCGCGAGCCTGGGCCAACGCCCGTTGCATGGCCTCTCCGGCCCGTTCGTCAATCAGCGGCCCCACCAGGGTGCCGGGAACGGAGGGATCGCCGATCGGCAACTGGGCGAAACAGTCGCGCAACTGCCGCACCACCGGCTCCCGGAGTGATTCGTGCACGATCAGCCGGCGCAGGGTGGTGCACCGCTGCCCGCAGGTCCCCACCGCACCGAAGACAATCGAGCGAATGGCCAGTTCCAGATCGGCCGAAGGGGTGACAATTGCCGCATTATTTCCTCCCAGTTCCAACAGGCTGCGCCCCAGGCGGGCCGCGACCCGCTGCGCCACATCTCGCCCCATCGCCACGCTGCCGGTGGCCGAAATCAATGGGACCTGCGGCGAATCCACCAGCCGACGCGTCACCTCGCGCTCAGCCGTCAACAGCACCTGCGACAGACCTTCAGGTGCGTCGGCAAACTCCGCCAGCACCCGTCCCAGCACAGCCTGCGTCGCCAGAGCGCAGAGGGGAGCCTTTTCGGATGGCTTCCACAGCACGCTGTCTCCGCAAACGAGGGCCAGCATCGCGTTCCAGCCCCACACCGCCACGGGAAAGTTGAAGGCCGTAATGACCCCCACCGGTCCCAACGGATGCCACTGTTCCATCAGCCGGTGCCCGGGACGCTCGCTGGCGATGGTCAGCCCGTGGAGCTGCCGGCTCAAGCCGACGGCGAACTCGCAGATATCGATCAGTTCCTGAATCTCGCCCCGCGCCTCGGCGGTAATCTTCCCCACTTCGTGTGTAATCAGCGTCGCCAGGGGCTCGTGGTATTCCCGCACCAGATTGCCAAACCGTCTGACCAATTCTCCGCGGCGCGGAGCGGGCACCAGCCGCCAGGCGTGAAAGGCCTCGCGGGACAGGTGGATCGCACCCTCCATCACCTGCTCATCCACGCTCGCCAGTTCTGCCAACACAGCGCCATCAATGGGGGAGCGCGTGCTGAGGGAGGGACCGTTCCCCGGCAACCACGTGAGCCCATCAATTCCAGCCACGGAACGCAGGTCGGCCGGCACCCCCAGCCTGCGTAATGCATCCGCCACAACCCCGTTCATTTGGGCACCTCGTCTTCTGTCTGCAGAGCGTCAACGGGAACCACCCCTGTGGCGGCCGGCAGGTAATGCCGGCCGAACCGGTTCTCAAGAAACGTGGGCAGGGCGATCTGTTCCTGTCGGACAAAACCGCGTGAGGGAAGCTGGCCCGCGCGGTGCAGGTCAACCACCGCACAGATCCCGGCGGCGGTGGTGATCTGGATGGCGCTCCAGACCTCCCCCCCAATCATCTGGTGATAGATCTTGCGGGCGTCGCTGTGCTGCACGAAGCGACCCCGGCGCAGGCCTGTCACCGTGCAGAAGATCACCACCACATCCTGGTACGTGATGGGAATGGCCTGCTCGAAGACCTGCTTGAGCAAAGGCCTTCGCTCGCGCAGCCGCAGATCGTTCAACAGAAAGTCAACGAGGTCCCGGTGACCCACATACCGGATTGTCTTGTAGTCGAGAGTCTGCACGCGTCCTTCGAGAGTTTCGCAGAGGGTCCCCAGGCCTCCCGAGGTGTTGAACGCCTCGTACCGCACACCATCGAGCGAGAACTCCTCGACGCCTTCGAGCGGCAACCGTTCCACCCGGCGTCCTTCGTGGATCGCCTCGCAGGGATTGCAGTATTCGTTGATCAACCCGTCGGTCGACCAGGTGAGGTTGTACTTCAGGGCATTCGAGGGATACAGCGGCAGCGCCCCCACCCGCATCCGCACCGAGTGCAGTTCGTCGAACCAGGTGGCCAGGTGGGCGGCGGCAATCGAGACAAAGCCCGGGGCCAGCCCACACTGCGGCATGAAGATCTGCCCCTCGCGGGCATCCCGGGCGACCTCCCGCACCGCCCGGGTGGTGGCGATGTCTTCCGTCAGATCGAAATAGCTGACTCGCGCCGCGAGGGCCGCTTCGGCCACCAGCGGGTTGAAATGGAAGCTGAGCGCCGAAATCACCACGTGGCGCCCCGTCATGGCGGCGACCAGTTCATCCCGGCTGCCGGCATCGATGGTGCGTGTTTCCAGTGCCGGAACCTGTTGGCGCAGGCGGTCGAGAGCCCCGGCATCGACATCGGCCACGCAGACCGAATAATCCCCCGCATCGACCAGAAACCGGGCAATCATTCGGCCGATCTTTCCGGCCCCCAACAGCAAAACCTGAGTCATCACACGATCCTCCACAGTGTCTGAGGAATGAATCGTGACGGGTCGGTCCCGGCCAACTGCCGGTGGACAGCCCGCGTTGTTCACACCACCTCTCTCTGGGATTATCGGTCGGGAAAAACTCAATTCAACCCCCTTCCTGAGTGATTCCCCGATCATTGACCGCGGGCCCGCCCGAAATCGTCTGCCTGTGACGGACCATCGTGCACACCGTGGTCTCAACCGGCGATTCGGGAAGACTCCACCGGGATTCATTTCCGACCGGAATCTCGCCCCAAAAGCTCGACCAGTTCAGTCAAGGGAGCCAGCTTGGGCCACACCGCGTCCATTCCCTGCTGTCGCAACGACTGGGTCAGGTCGTGGCGAGGAAACCCGACGCAGGCCAATACCTGCAGCCGGGGGCAGGCCTCGCGCCACTGGTCAAGTTCCCGGAGTCGCGCGGGGCCCGCGGGGTCGGCATCCCAGATCAGCCAGTGAGGTTGCCGGGAGAAGAAATGACCAGTATTCGGTTCAGCCGTCAGCACTTCTCCCCGGTGACTGCGAACAAATGTCTCGATCATCTCTCGCCAGGCTCGGTCGGGAGAATTGACCACGATCCTCTGCGACTGCAGCGATCCGACGTCGGGATGGGCAAAACGGGCGGCGTAGATCTCGGCCCGCGAGGCGGTGAGGGGGAGTCTGCCCGATCCCCCCATCGCTGACCCATATCCTGCCCCGGGGGACGCGCTCTGCTGCCCCCCGACACTTCGCAGTTCGCGCATCGCGTCCGCCACCACCGCAACCGATTCGGCGGCGGAGATCCGGACCGCCAGAGGCCAGAGGTCACGAGTGCGGCCGTCGGAATCGCACCACGGGCCGTGGCAGCAAATGAGCCTGGCGAACGGGAGCCAGGCGATCAGTCCCTGGATTTCCTCAGCCGTAAACTGATCGGACCAGGTCTGGCAGATCACCACCAGTTCCGGGGGCTGCCGTCCGGGGGGATACAACTCCCGGGCCGCGCGCAAGGTCTCGGCCTCCTGCAACCGCTGATGCAACACCGCACCGCGCAGCAGGGAAACCACTCCCTCGAACTCGGGGTCGGTGAAACTTCCCAGCAACAGCGTGGGGAGATGGTTGGCAGCAGCGCCCGGCACAGTTCGATGGATCGACAACGGGAGGAATGGAACCGGCGGCCTGGCCAGATCTCCCGATGAGACCGACGAACCATCCGCCGGCTGAGGATCATAACGAAGTGGCGGCGTTCTGGTGGTTGTCTGATTGAACTGCTCGACCTGCACATGCCCCCACCGCGCCAAGTCCGTGATTCCGGGGAATCATCCTGCCCCTGGCAGGTTCGATCCTCGAGGGAATCGAGAAGCTCTCTTGACACCCCGGGTTCGGAAAGGGGGATGTCGTGGAATCGTCTCGACTTTTGTAAAAGAATCGCCGTGGATCCCGTCGTTGCGTTGCGGTTGCTGTCCGCTGTTTGATGTTGCCGACTTTCGGTCTCGGATGATGCCATCTCGGCATGCCTGGTCTCGACATCGGTTTCGGGGGCGATTCGCGGAAGGCCCGCTTCGGGTTCGGCGTCGGTGATCCAGTTTCGGGTCGCCAACGCTTGATCTGCCAACCCAACTCGCGATAGCTTCTCCTTCCAGCCATGTTCGTCGGTCGTCGATGATTTCCTTGGGCGCGATCACCCGATTTGAGTGCTGGCTTACAGCATCCGGCCTCTCTTCGGGATGCCGGCAATCTCCTCTCTGATTGGATCGCCTTCGTCCCGCGTGCTTTCATATGGCGTGAGCCAGCCCGACTTCCTTCACGGAACTCCCTGCTTTTTCAGACTTTCTCACCCGACGTGCCAAGGTCTCGTCTTCTGCAGATCTGTCGGCGATTCTGGAACCGCCACATTCGCGGACAGACCAGACTGCCCGATTTTCTCTGCGTCGGGGCGCAAAAAGCCGGTACCACCACGCTGTATCATTGGCTGGCGCAACACCCCGATCTCGTCCTGCCTGAGGAAAAAGAGCTGCACTATTTCTCATTGCATGCCCAGCGTCCACCCGACTGGTATGCGGCCTGGTTCCCCCGGTGCTCTGCCAGCCAAAAGCTGGGAGAAGTGACCCCCTATTACCTGTTTCATCCCCACGCTGCTGCAAGGATCTCGCACCTTCTGCCCCAGGCCCGGTTGATTGTGCTGCTGCGCGACCCCGTGGAACGAGCCTTGTCAGGTTACTTCCATTCCCGACGCCTCGGCCTGGAACCCCTGGAGATCGAAGCCGCCTTCGCCGCCGAAGAGCACCGGTTGGTTGGAGCCGACGCGTTGCTGGGCTCTCCAGACGCCCGTCACCCCTCCCACCAGCATCACAGTTATCTCAGTCGCAGTCGGTACGAACAGCAACTGGCCCGCTATCAGAACTGGTTTTCCCCCTCGCAACTCCTGCTGCTCCGTACCGAAGATCTCTTCGGGAATCCCCAGCGGGAATGGGAGCGGATCCTGACATTTCTGGGAGTCCCCCAGGTTCCGCTGCAATCGCCCGAAGAGCGGAAGAATGCCGGCGGGGGAGAATCTCTCCAGGTCACCGTGGGTTTTCGGGAGCAACTGCGCCAGCAACTGGCTCCCACCTATCAAGCACTCCGAAACAATCATGGCCTGACCTGGGACGAATCGCGCCATGGCTGACAGGGTTCCATCACCAGCCGAACAACCGCCAGCGTCAGCCCCTCCCGGCTGCGTCGTCGTGTGCGGCATGCATCGGTCGGGAACCTCGCTGACCGCCAGCCTGCTCGCCGCACTCGGGGTGGACATGGGAGACCGCCTCGTCCCGGCCGATCGCTTCAATCCCCGCGGGTATTTTGAGGATCGCGACCTCGTTGAGTTCCACCAGCGATCGTTTGCCCGATTGCTGCCGCGGGCTCCCGGTCACGCCGACTGGGGTTGGACCACCCAAGCTTGCGCGACCGCCGAATCGTTCGCCCCGCTGCGTGACGAGGCACAACGACTGATCGCGAAACGAAACTCCGCCGGCACACTCTGGGGCTTCAAAGACCCCCGAACCACCCTGCTGCTGGACTTTTGGGATCCCCTGCTTCCCGCTCCGGTCTATGTCGCGGTCTATCGTTCCCCCGCCTTTGTGGCCGACTCAATGCAGCGGCTGGGAGCGAAGGTGTTCCTTGCTCATCCCGAATACGCCTGGTCCCTGTGGCGGCTGTACAACCAGCGGTTGCTTGACTTTGTGCGTCGACATCGGAATCGCTGTCTGCTGCTGAATGTTGAGGCGCTGGGTCCGCAGTTGGCACAGTTCCCGGGTCTGCTGCACGACCGGTTGAATCTGCCCCTGTCGACCAGCGATCTGCGGAGGCAATTCGCGCGGGAATTGCTGCAGGCTCAGGACGATCTGCAACATGTCGGCTCCCTGTCGCGGGTCGCCTGGCCCGAACATTACGAAATCTTTGATCAACTGGAAGCGCTGGCCGACCTTCCCGCGGAGAGCCACGACCTTCCCGGATCCAGCCCAGCCAAGCCTGCGATCTGCCTTGAGCGTCAGCAGGCAACCGAACTCTCGATTCTCATCCCCACCTACAATGACGCGGGACTGGCCATCGAGGCTCTGGCCAGCGTCGAGCGCTGCACCTCGGGGCGGTATGAACTGCTGGTCCTCGATGATGGTTCGCATGATCCCGAAAGCGTGCGGATTCTCGACGCGCTGCAGGCGGCTGGACTGCCGGTGCTGCGGCAACCGAACTCCGGCCTCAGCGCGGCCCGTAATGCCCTCATCCGTCAATCCCGCGGACGGTTCATTCTGCCCCTTGATGCCGACAACCGGCTGGCTCCCGGCTTCATCGAACGGGCTCTGCAGGCCTTCGCGGAAGATCCCGGGCTCGGAGTGGTCTACGGCGATCGACAACTGTTTGGTGCCCTGCGAAATGTGAAACGGCCGGGAGATTTTTCTCTGACCAACACGCAATTCCAGAACTCCATCGACGCCTGTGCGATGTTTCGCCGCGAACTGTGGGACGACCTGGGGGGATATGACGAACATCTGTTTGGATTCGAAGATTGGGAATTCTGGCTGCATGCCGGAAAGCGGGGCTGGCGATTCCGTTACCTTCCCGAAGTGGCGTTCGAGTATCGGGTCCGGCCCGGATCGCTTCTCAGTCAGTGCAACACCGTCACCGGCCGATTGAGATTTCGTCGCTGGTTGCTGACCAAACATGCCGACCTCTTCTTCGATTCCCTCCCCCCGATCCTGCGCCGGCTCGCCGGGGGAGCCAGGCCCGAGGATCAGCCGGGCTGGACCCCCAACCTCTGGCAGCGGAGCGTGATGCGGCTCTACTGGTACACCGTCGGGGCGCGCTCCCGACTGGCGGAAGCAGTGGGAACCATCTCCCGTCGGTTCATCGCTGCCTCTGAGACGGCCACCGAGAGTGGTATCTCGGGCCATCCAGGATGACCAGAACTGGTACCTGCCACGCGCCGGCCGCTTCCAAGTTGAGGAGCCTGCGGAACCCGAACCCAGGCACTGGGGAAGGTTCAGGACCAGCCCGCCCGCGAGTCAGCCGCCATTCTGGCTTGCGACCATTGGCCGGGACAGTACTCCCACGCTGGTTTCGAGATTGCCCCGTTCAAGCCACCGAGGTCCACTCCCGCCCCCCCGCCAGATTGGAGTGCCGGTTGCCAGCCCGTTATGCTCACGCTCGGGGGGAGCCCGCCAGTCACCCGGGTCGTCACCACATGGCTCTGGCCAGACTGACTCCCGGACCGGTCCATCTTCATTCCTGATTTGGTTGAGAAGTTCCATGCGCCCTGGATTGCTGCGGTCGTTCCCCTCACGGGGTGCCCTGGTGGTCGCCAGCCTGGCCACCGCGTTGGTCGCCCATGCCGCGTTTGTCGACGAATACAAAAGCGGCATCCCCTGGGCCGAGCCGGTGGTGGTCGACCCCGGACCAGTCGGCGGTCCCCCGTCCGATGCCCGCCGCCTGTTCGACGGCAAGTCGCTCGACCAGTGGCAGGGGGGCGAGAAGTGGGAAATTCGCGACGGGTACGCCATCCCCCGCGAGACCGGCATCACCACCAAGGACTCCTTCGGCGACGTTCAACTGCACCTCGAATGGGCCTCTCCCGAGAAGGTCGAGGGGGACGGACAGGGCCGGGGCAACAGCGGTGTCTATTTGATGGGCCGGTACGAGGTGCAGATTCTCGACTCCTTCAAGAACCAGACCTACTTCGACGGCCAGGCGGGCTCGCTCTACAAGCAGACCCCTCCCATGGTCAATGCCTGCCGCAAGCCCGGCGAATGGCAGTCGTACGACATTCTCTTCACCGCCCCCCGCATGGATCCTCAGGGAAAGGTCACCACCCCCGCCTACATCACCGTCCTCCACAACGGGGTGGTGGTGCAGAACCACTTTGAACTCAAGGGGGGGACCTTCTACGAACGCCCCCCCGCCTACGACAATCCCCACCCCGCCACCGGGCCGATCCATCTGCAGTTCCACGGCAACCCCGTGAAGTTTCGCAATATCTGGATCCGCGAGATGAAGCCCGCTCCTCTCTCGAAGTAATTCCGCCTCACCAAAAGGTTTCCACAGCGGCTCTGACGGACCACCGAACGGGTGTCCCTTTCTGGAGATTCATTGACCGGACCGGTTCTCTGACTGTCGTCTCCACCGGACGGTGATTGATCAGTCCGCTATATCCACGACCTGAGGGAGGCCCGGCACGATTTGCCGGGCCTCCGCGAGAGATGTGGATTTTCTCCAAAGTCACTCCAGGATCCGGGTTCTCACAGAACAGAGGCCGGTTCGCTGCGACGCCCCTTCCCACTCCTGCCTCACCCCCCTGCCACCACATCATGACGTTGATCACCCATCCCCAAGGCCACTATGCATTTCTCCCGGGAATCGCTCCCTATTCCGGAGGGGTGGTTTCTCTTGCCGACAGCGAGATTGTGCACGTGACCCTGGCGCGACCCCTTCCGTGGCGACAGGGCTTTGATCTGGTGACGCGGTTCCTCGAGTCTCAAAACCGGCCCCTGGCCGCGCTGTGTGCGATGGAACTCCGTTCGCCCCGGCCCTTCACGTTTGCGGGCTTTGCGGAATTCAATGGTCTCTACGCCGCCGTGCTGCGCGACTGGGGTCTGTTTGTCGATGGGGTCAATCCGGTGGCCCGCACGAATGTCGCCCCCGCGCCGGGGCTGATTGCCGAGCCCAGCCTGTTTGCTTTTTCGTTCACCCGGCCCGCCCCCGCCGGATCCCCCCGCAGTTTCATCGTTGCCGGGGGAGGCGAATTGCCTGAAGGAATTCTCGCGGCTGAGGCGATTGTGGCCCGCGGGGATCTCAGCCCCCAGGGACTGCGCACCAAAGCCGAATTTGTGATGGGGCTGATGGACAACCGCCTGCGCGGCCTGGGGGGCAACTGGAGCGAGGTGACCGCCACCGATGTCTACACGGTGCATCCCCTCGATAAACTGCTGACCGATGTCTTGTTGCCCCGCATGGGGACCGCCGCCCTGCGCGGGGTGGTGTGGTATCCCACCCGTCCCCCGATCGAGGAAATCGAGTTCGAAATGGATCTGCGCGGAGTACGGACCGAACTCGTCTGTCCGGTTTGATCGGCTCGGCCCGCGGTTGACAGCAGCCCCCCGGGACACCGCCGCCGGTCTTCCCGGGACCGTTCCCGGGGGCGGGACCAGACACACCTCGCTGACAGACTCTTCATGAACGCCCCCCAATCTTCCGCGCCCCGACGTGTGATCGATCTGCGCGGGGCCCGAATTCACAACCTGCGGGATGTTTCGGTCGAGATTCCCCAGGGACGATTCGTAGTTTGTACGGGGGTCAGCGGCAGTGGCAAAAGCTCACTGGCGTTCGACACGCTGTTCGCCGAAGGGCAGCGTCGCTGCCTGGAAATCCTCGCTCCCCACGCGCGGGCCCGCCTGGATCTCTTGCCCCGTCCTCCGCTCGACTCGCTCACAGGCCTGCCACCCGTGGTGGCGGTTTCCCAGCGATACTCGGCCGGACAGCCGCGCAGCACTCTGGCCACCCTCACCGAACTGGCTCCCTTCTTGCGGCTGCTGTATGCGCGGGCCGGTGTGGCCCACTGCCCGGGCTGTGACCAGCCAGTCACCCCACAAACCTCCGAGCAGATTGTCGACGCAATCCTGGCCCTCGAGACCGGCCGCAAGGTGATGCTGCTGTCGCCTTGGATTCGGGCCCGCAAGGGAACCCACCGCGAGGTGTTCGAGCAGATTGTGAAGCACGGGTTTGTGCGGGCCCGAGTCGATGGCGAACTGGTGGATGCCAACTCTCCGCCCGACCTGGCGAAGAGTCGGGCCCACACCATCGAGGTGGTCGTTGACCGCATCATCATCAAAGAGGGGCTGAGAGCCCGGCTGACCGACTCGGTGGCTCTCGCCCTGAAGCATGGCCAGGGGGCGTGCGTGGTCTCGGAGCAGGAGGGAACCGGCTGGCGCGACCGACTGTTCAGCAGTCGCCATGCCTGTCCCGATTGCCAGATCAGCCTGCCGGAACTGGAGCCGCGCACGCTCAACTTCAACAGCCCCCATGGAGCCTGTCCCGGCTGCACCGGGTTGGGCTCAGTCGAGGGGCAGACTTGCGAGACGTGTGAGGGGGAGCGTTTGGCACCGGCGGGGCGCAGAGTCCGGTTCGAAGAGAGTACCCTGCCCGGCTTCTGCCGACAGACTGTGCGTGAGTCGTGTGCCACGGTCCGCCGCTGGCAGCAACTCAACTCACCCGTGGCACAGCGGGTCGTTCCCGAGATCGCAAGGCGGCTGCAGTTTCTGGACGATGTGGGGCTCGATTACCTGTCGCTCGATCGGCCTCTCGAGAGTCTGTCGGGGGGGGAACTACAGCGGGCGCGACTCGCCGGAGCCCTGGGTGCCGGCCTTGTAGGAGCCTGTTACATCCTCGATGAGCCGACGATGGGACTGCACCCGCGCGACACCCAGCGTCTGCTCGCCGCTCTGCTCGCGCTGCGCGACCGGGGCAACACGCTGCTGGTGGTGGAGCATGACCCGCAGGTGATGCGGCAGGCCGAATGGCTGATTGACCTTGGTCCCGGTGCTGGTCAGGAAGGGGGCACCCTCGTCGCCAGTGGACCACCCGCCGAGGCGGTACGCCATCCCCAATCGCAGACGGGCCGCTTCCTCGAGGAGACCACCGGCCCTCTGCCGGTTCCGCCACGCACTCCTCAAAACTCCCGCACGCTGACCATCTCGCAGGCCTCCCTCCGCAACCTGCGCGATCTGCGGGTGGAGATCCCCCTCGGTCTCCTCGTGGGCATCACCGGAGTGAGCGGATCGGGGAAGTCGACGCTGATGCTCGAGACCCTCGCCCCACTCTTACGAAAGGGACTTGCGCAACGCGAACAGCAGCGGCGTTTTCCGAAGAAGCCCGCGGCATCCCCCAGCCAGCGGAAAGGGAAAAATCCCGCCGCGCGGGCAACCCTCCCCGCCGACCCGCCGCCGAACGAGGAAGTCTGCATCGACGGAATGGGGCGCCTTGCCGGGTGGTCGGTCATCGAGCGCCTGGTGGAAGTCGACCAGGTGCCGTTGTCCCGGTCTCCCCGGGCCAACCCGGCGACCCTGTCGGGATTCTGGACCGAATTGCGGCGGCTGTTCGCACGGACGCGCGAGGCGCGCCGCCTGGGGTTTCAGGCGGCCCGGTTCAGCCTGCTGTCGGCCGAAGGACGGTGCCCCGTCTGCCGGGGCTCGGGCGTCCGACGGCTGGAGATCGAACTGCTGCCCGACGCGCAGACCCCCTGCCCCAGTTGCCAGGGAACGCGATTCCACCCCAGCCTGCTGCCCGTCCGGTTCCTCGACAAAAATCCCGCCGAGTGGCTCGACCTGCGATTCGACGAGGCCTTGCCGTTGGTCGGAAATCTGTCCCGCCTGCACACCATCGCGCGAACTTTTGTGGAGGTCGGTCTCGGCTATCTGTCGCTCGGCCAGTCGCTGCAGACGCTCTCGGGAGGGGAGGCCCAGCGGGTCAAGCTGGCTCGGGAACTCGCACGCGGGCACTCGGCTCACACGCTCTATCTGCTGGACGAACCCACCACCGGCCTGCACCCCGCGGATGTGGAACGCCTGTTGCAGGTGTTGCGCAGACTGGTCGAAGCGGGGCACAGCGTGCTGGTGATCGAGCACCACACACAATTGCTGCGGCAGTGCGACTGGCTGCTCGACCTCGGTCCCGAAGGAGGAGCCGGAGGGGGCCACCTGGTCGCGGCGGGAACACCGCGGGATCTCGCCGAAGCGGGTCGGGGCTGGACGGCCCAGGCGCTGCAGGGGCGATACTGACCCGCCCCAGGGCCCGGCGGGATTGCTGCCGAGGTTCGGAGGCGACCGCTATACTGCACGAATTCAGACACGTTGAGCTGCAGGAGATCGCATGATGGGTGCTGCGTGGCGAGAGGTACTGTGCCTGGCGTTGGTCGGCCTTGTCGACTGGCGGTCGGCCTTGGGGGCCGACCCCGTGCGGGTGATGAGCTTCAACATCCGCTATGGCACCGCCAATGATGGGGTGAACCACTGGGACCGGCGCCGCGAATTTTTGCGCGATACCATTCGGGCGTTTGACCCCGACCTGCTGGGAACTCAGGAGACCCTGGGGTTTCAACGGGACTGGCTCCGCGAGCAGTTGCCCGGCTATGGCGTTCTGGGAGTGGGACGCGATGACGGGCAGAATGCGGGAGAGATGATGGCCCTCTACTACCGCGAAGCCCGCTTCGAAAAACTTGCCGGGGGTCACTTCTGGCTGAGTGAAACTCCTGAGAAAGCCGGCAGCAAAAGCTGGGACAGTTCCCTCCCGCGAATGGTCACCTGGGTTCGTCTGAAAGATCGCCAGGCCCCGCAGGCCCGCCCGGTTCTGTTCTTCAACACGCACTTCGATCATCGCGGCAACGAGGCCCGGGCGCGGTCGGCCGCTCTCATCCGCCAGCGACTGCGGGAACAGGGACCACAGGATTCGCTGATCGTGACGGGAGACTTCAACGACGGCGATGGGGGAGAACCGCATCGCCAGTTGTTCGCCGATCTGGCGGGAACTCCCTCTCCTGTGGTTGACACCTTCCGCGTGAAGCATCCCCAGCCGGGACCCAACGAGGGAACCTTCACCGAATTTCTCGAGAAGAACACCGGCGGGCCCCGGATCGACTGGATCGCCGTCTCGCGCGACTGGGAGATCGAGTCGGCCGCCATTGACCGCACCGCCCGCGAGGGACTCACCCCCTCCGATCACTTCCCCGTCACCGCCACACTGCGGCGGGCCGAAACCACCTCCGAGACTTCCACCGAGGCCCCGGCCCGGGAAGCGCCCGACGCGAATCCGACCGGCACACCGGAATCCGACGCCCTTCCACAAGCCAGCGCCCCAGCGACTGCCACCCACCTGGCTGGCGGTCCCTTTGAAGTGCTCGAAGAACGCGACATCACCTATTACGACGGGCCTGGGTTCGACCGGAAAAAGCACAAACTCGATTTGTTCCTTCCCAAGGGCCAGCGCAACTTTCCCGTGCTGCTGTTCATTCACGGAGGGGCCTGGGTCTCGGGCGACCGCCGGCTGTACACGTCGGTCGGGCGGGTCTTCGCCAAGAACGGAGTGGGGACGGCGGTCATCAGCTATCGCCTCTCTCCGTCGGTGCAGCACCCGGCCCACATCGAAGACTGTGCTCGGGCGTTCGCCTGGGTCCGCAATCACATTGGCGAACGGGGGGGCCGCACCGACCAGATCTTCGTCGCGGGCCAATCGGCCGGGGGCCACCTGACCGCCCTGCTTTGCACCCACGAAAAATACCTCGCCCAACAAAACTGTTCGCTGGCCGACATCCGGGGAGCGATTCCCATCAGCGGGATCTTCGAGTTCCGCCCCGGGCGGTACGATCGCGTCATCGGCGAGGGGCCCGAGGCGGCCTTGTCGGCCTCGCCGATCCGCCATCTCTCGGATCGCTGCCCCCCCTTTCTGGTGCTGTACGCCGAAAGCGACATTCCCAATTGCGATCAGATGTCGCAGCGGCTCTGCCGCGAGTTGAATCAACTGAAAGTCCCCGCGGAATCGCATGAGATTTCCGGCCGCAACCATGTCTCGATCATGTTCCGGCTGATGATGGACACCCGCGATCCCGCCACCCAGCAGATGCTGCAGTTTATCGCCCGCCAGGGGACACTCGCGCTGCAGGAAGTGCAGCGCTGATTCCCCGCCTCGTGCCGATCCAGCCAGCTTCCCCATTCTTTCAACGGATGTCCGATGTCGAAGTCGTACGATCTGACCAAACTGCGCACGGTGCACCTCGTCCCCCTGACCGCGTTCGATTCGCGGGACCGGGTCGATCTCGACGTGCAGGCGAAGCACATCGAACGGCTCGCGAAGGCGGGCATCCGCATGTTCATGCCGGCGGCGGGAACGGGGGAGTTTCACAGTCTCTCGGCCGATGAGATTGTGCAGGTGGTGCGGGTGACCCGCCAGGCAGCCGGTCCCGATGCGCAGATCTTCGCTCCGGTTGGACTGCAGGTCGCGCATGCAATTGACGTGGGCCGCCGGTCGCTCGAGGCGGGGGCGAATGGGGTGATGTTCATGCCCTTCACCCATCCGTACCTGTGCAACACCGGTGTGGGGGAGTATTACCGCACGGTCATTGATGCCCTGCGTTGCCCCACGCTGATCTACAAAAAAAGCGCGGTCCCCGCCGACAGCCTGCTGCTCGAGCTGGCCGAGAATCCGCACGTGGTGGGAATCAAATACGCCGAAAACAACCTGCACGATTTCCGCAAGGTGGTGCTGGCCGACCGGGGCCGGATCGAGTGGCTCTGCGGCTCGGCCGAACGCTTCGCCCCGTATTTCATGCTGGCTGGATCAACCGGCTACACGACCGGAGCGGGCAACCTCGCCCCCCATGTCACGCTGGCGATGCATGCGGCATTCGCCGCCGGGGCCTGGCAGGAAGGAATGCGCTACCAACAGGCACTGCTCCCTCTGGAAGAATACCGGGCCCGCGAGCAAGACAGCTACAACATCAGCATGTTGAAGTGGGCCGTGCGGCGGACCGGATTGAACTTCGGCCCGACCCGGCCCCCGCAAAGGTCACTGACCCCGGCCGATCAGCAGGCCCTCGACCTGCTGACCGACGACCTGCGGGCAATCGAACAGCAACTGGCCGACGAGGCGCGGCAGGTAGGACTGGTAACGGGCTGAAAGCGGGGTGCGGAAGGTCCCCCCAAGCCAGCGCGACAGCAAGCGTTGGTATCAGGAGCGTGTGACCGCAGTTGGCGACGGATCAAGCGGGCTCTTCGACCCCGGACGTACGCCGGAGGTGGAAACACCTCGGTTCAGCGTTGGATCACAACGGCAGATGTACGATCTGCACCGTCGATGCGACTTTCCCCAGGAGATTTCCGCGGCCAGTGTCGGGCCAAACAATGGCAATTCAGCCGCGGGCGGCAATGGTCGCGAGCGAAGCTTCCACCTGCACCCGGGCGTCGCGGGCCTCAATAATCGACTGGCGGAAGACATCAGCCCGGGGAACCCCGGCCAGCACCCCCAGCGTCTCCCCTTTCTTCCCCACCAGACGGATATCGGCAGCGGGGTAGAAGGCCTGCCCCGCCTGCTGGTCGACCACCACCTCGGCAATGTCGGACAGGGGGATCTTCTGGAACAGCTTCGGCCCCAGCGCACTCTTGATTCGCACCGCGCGGTTGGTCAGTTGATAGACCTTGCCCGCCGCCTTCTGCAGAAAAAACACCCCGGCGGCCAAGGGAGCCGTGGGAAGCGGAAACAGCAGATGCGAGAGCTTGATCCCGCCGATCGGAATGGGAAGGCAGTCGTACAGCATGCCCAACAGCTTGCCAATCCCGGTCGCGGCAATGGACGGATAGATCGTCTGGATGAGTGCCTCGGAGGAAGCACTGACGCCGGAAATCGCCGAAGGCCGCTTGGTGAGCACAGACATTGTCGCTGGATCAAATTGCCAGGAACACCCAGAGGTGTCCCGCCACGGAACAACGCGCCACAACCTCCCGCCCCAGTGTGCCGCGTGAACGTCCACACCCGGTCCGAAGGTCTCACATGACAAGATGCTAGTCGACCGGAACGGGTATTGCCAGACTGCACCCGGGACTCGACAGCCTTCCCAAAACCGGGGATGATGCCGGCGACCATCACCCAATCCCCGGTCACCCAACACCCTCAACTTCCCGGCCCCTCCCGGCCCCTGTTCTTCCCCGGTGAGACCCTGCCATGCGCGTGGCCTTCGGCGGCATCCTGCACGAGACCAGTACGTTCGCCCCCACCCCGACCACTGTTCAGAAATTCATCGAAGGATTTGGAGTCTATCGCGGTTCCGAGATCCTGAACCGGTTTCGGGGGTCCAACATCTGCACCGGGGGCTTCATCGCCGATCTCGAACAGGCGCAAGCCACCCTGCTTCCCCTGCTGTGGGCCTTCGCCTACCCCAGCGGGGTCATTCCCGCCGACGATTATCAGCAGTTGCGGGGTGAATTCCTCGATCGGCTGCGGGCCGAAATGGCCCGCCCGGGGGGAGTTGACGGAGTCCTGCTCGATCTCCACGGGGTCATGGTGGTCGAGGGAATTCCCGATGCCGATGGAGACTTCGTCGCCTCGGTCCGCCAGATTGTCGGGCCCCAGATTCCCATCATGGTGACCTACGACCTGCACGGAAACCACTCGTGGCGCCGGTTCGAAGCCGCCACCGCCACGGTCGGCTTCGACACCTACCCCCACGTCGACATGGGAGAACGAGGTGTCGAGGCGTCGCAACTGCTGCGGAGGACTTTGCGGGGCGAGATTCAGCCGGTTACCGCCTTTCGGTCACTCCCCATGTTCTGGAGCGCCCCCCGTCAGGTGACGTCGCACACGCCGATGAACGAAGTGATCGCACGACTTCACCAGATCGAGCAGCGTCCGGGTATCCTCACCGCCAGTGTCTCCACTGGTTTTCCCTGGGCCGACGTCCCCCACATGGGCTGCAGTGTCTGGGTGACCGCCGACCGGGATCAGGCGCTGGCCGACGCGACCGCACGGGAATTGGCCGACTGGCTCTGGGAACGGCGGGCCACCTGGCAGGCTCCCCCCGTGCGGGTCACCGAGGCCCTTGATCAGGGAGAGGCTGCCGGGAAGTATCCCATCATCCTGGCCGACCATGCCGACAATACCGGCGGCGGTGCTCCAGGCGATTCGGTTGAAATCCTGCAGACCTTTCTCGACCGCCGGCTGCAGGATGCCGTGGTGTTGTACATTGTCGATCCCGAAGTTGTGGCCGAAGCGCAGCGGGCCGGTGTGGGAGCCACCCTGCAGACCCGGGTGGGTGGCAAGTCGGACCCGGTGCAGGGGCCTCCCGTGGCGATGCGGGCCGTGGTGCGGGGGCTCAGCCAGGGAGAGTTCGTCTACGACGGGCCGATGTATGCCGGGCTGACGGGCAATATGGGTCCCTCGGCCTGGCTGCAGCAAGACGGAGTGAGTGTCGTTGTGGTCACCAGGACCGAACAACCGCTCGGCCCCGCCTTCGCCAAAACCCTGGGAATCGATTGCCGGCAGATGAAATACATCGCCGTCAAATCGGCCGTGCACTTCCGCAACGCCTTCGAGCCGTTCGCGGGAAATATCTACAGCGTCGATGCCCGCGGCACCCACACCCACCACTTTCCCACTCTGGCCTACCGGCATCGTCCCCGCCCGATGTATCCCGTCGATGGCGAAGGCCCCGCCCGGCTGGGCTGAACTGCGAGGCGGTCTTGCCGGTTGCCAAATCTCCCGGGGCCTGTTCCCTCTCTCTGACCGCTGAACACTGCTGCCATGCCCGATGCCGCTGTGACTGTTTCGATTGCCGACCTGCGCGACTTTGTGATTGCCACCCTGCGCCAGACCGGTTTGGGCGAGGCCGACTCGGCGACCACGGCCGACGCGCTGGTTGAAACCGACGCCCTGGGGGTCTTCACTCACGGGACCAAACTGCTGGCAGGCTATCTGCGAAAACTGCGCGGAGGGGGATACCGCCCCGGGGCCACACCCCGCATCGAGAGGGAAGGGGCGAGCTGGGCACTGATCGACGGCGAGTCGGGCCTGGGGCAGGTCGGAGGGGTATTCGCCATCCACACGGCACTGGCCAAGGCGCGCGAGACGGGCATGGCCTACGTGGGCCTGCGCAATACCGGGCACATTGGTGCCGCGGGGTATTACGCCACGCTCGCCGCCCGGCAGGGCATGATTGCCCTGGTGACGGGGAATGACATTCCCAGTGTGGCGGCCCCCGGTTCACGGGGCCCTGTGCTGGGTTCCAATCCCATCGCCTACGGCATCCCCCGAGGGACCGACGACCCGATTCTGCTCGACATGGCGACCGCGGCCGTGGCGGGAGGCAAGGTGTATGCAGCCCACCAGCGGGGGGAACCCATTCCTCCCACCTGGCTGATCGGTCCCGACGGCCAACCCACCACCGACGGCAGCCTGTATCCCCAGCAGGCGTCGCTGGCCCCCATGGCGGGCCACAAAGGTTATGGGTTTGGCTTGTGGTGCGAGATTCTTTCGGCCGTACTCCCCGGGGGTCACCTCACCTGGCAGGTGGGGAGCTGGATGTTCGATGAACCAGCCCGCCCCTCGTGGCACAATGCCTCGTTCACGGTGTGGAACGTGGCCGCCATGACCTCGGAAGAGGCGTTCCAGAGCCGGTTGCGGCATCTGGTCGACGAAATCCACGCCACGCAAACCGCCGAGGGAGTCGAGCGCGTGCTGCTCCCCGGGGAACGGGAGTGGGAGCACCGGCGGCGGGCCGTGCGGGGAGGAATTCCCCTCCCCCCCGATGTCACCGCCAAGCTGCTGTCGATTGCCGCCGAAACTGGACTGCACCCGGCCTGGCTGCCGAGTGCTTGACCTTCGGAGGGGCCGCTCGTCCCGGAGATTGAAACCGGCGTTGGCGGGGAATCGATCCGTCGGCAGGACCGCGCCGGTTCGATCGCGGGCGCGATGTTCGCGTCCCATCTGTAAAACAGAATCGTTGAGGGCCCACGGGGTTTCCCGTCAACCGACCGAAATCATCTCCAGCAGCGACTTGCGGACGAAGTAGAGCCAGAACAGGGCGGCCACCAGCGCAACCAACAACCCCAGGGCACGCAGCCAACGGGCCTGCTTCTCGGCAGGGGTGCGAATCTTGCCTTCGAGCAGGTCGCGCAGCTGATCGGTCGACGGCAGATCTTCCGCGGTCGGGACCTGGTCGATCTGGGCCACCCAGCCCTCCAGCTGACCGGGTTGTTCCGGCAGCCGGAACCGGAGCCCGTAGGGATTCACTTCCACTCCCTCGTGGGATGGGACGTCGTGGTCGCCGGTGGCGTTCGACATGGGTCTCTAGGGTTTCCGATTGGGAGTTTGCAGAGAGGTGATCCAGACAAACGGACGTCCCGATTCATCAATCAGCAGTTCGTATTTGCACGTGGCCTTCCCCAGGATACGGTCATAGGCCTGGGCCCATGTGGTTTTCCGCAGCGGGAAGTCCACCTCATGACTGGCCAGGTCAATCTGCTACGCCTGCAGATTGGGGCGATCCACCAGCACGGGAATTCCCGTGACCGCCGTCGAGGCCGCCAGCACCCCTTCGATGTCGATCTCGGAGAAATGAATCTCGCGGAACACAAACAACGGCGGCGCGGCGTCGGCGGGGGCGAGATTGCGGTACCAGCCGATTGGCCAGACCGCCGGGGTACCTTCCAGGTCGACCACCGCCAGGTCGATCGAGCCGTCGGGCTGGCGGCGGGGGCGAAACCCCAGCCCCACTTCCGCCAGCACCAGGGCCAGGGCGGTCCCCTGGGTGAAGCCCCGCACCGACTGGCTGCAGGTCACTGCCGGGTCGAGCTGATTCCGTTTCTGTTCCGTCTGGGTCGTCCAGCGCAGCGGATGCCGGTCAGCCCACTGGAACCCCGCCAAGACCTCCCGGAGGGACACATCCTGCGTCTCGATCGCCAGCGGTTTCGAGAGCGATTCCATCACCGAAGTGAATTGTTTCTCGGAAAGTCCCCACAGCCGCTGTCCTTCGGGTGCCCCCTGGGCCCCATAGGTCTTCAGTTCTTCGATCCACTCGGCAAGACGGCGGGACTCACCCGGGGCGAAGGCCCGGTCGGCGAAGACCAGCCGCCCCGTCTTGTCGAGACGTCCGACGATCTGCAGTTGCCGGAAGGAATCGCCCCGTTTCTTCTCGGTGATCCCCGGTTGATCGTCCTGCAGGCCGCGGCGGATGGTGCAGGGGATCTTCAGTTGATCGCACGCTTTCTGCCAATCGGCCGCCTTGAGGGAATTGGCCTCGGGGCCGGTCAGCAGTTCCAATTGGATCAGGGTGGTCGGAACCTTGTCGGGCCGGGTCTCGGACCCTTTCCGCGCGGGAGTCGGAGGCTGCTGGGCAATCGCCCGGGAGCGCTGCGGATTGCGTGGTGGTGTCTGGGCGAGGGCGACCGACGGCAGCAGTGGCAGCACGCCCCCGACCACCGTCAGCACCACTCCCAAACCGATTCGAGACGGCATCCTCACCCCTCACAGACCCAGAACCGCAGAGAACGTCCCTTCCCACCTGCCAGATCGACCTCGACATCCTGTTATTTTACGCAGATGAAGGATCGCTGATTCAATTGGCAAAATCCGCGCGGCAGAAGAGTCGACTGGCGAACCTGGGTGAACCCAGCCGCCTCCTTGACCTTGTCTCAAGTTTTCCGTACTGTTTGGATCTGAACTTGGCTCACCTCTCCAGCACTCATTCCATGCTCCGCCGTCTGCCGCGACTGCCCCTGCTGCTTCTGCCCCTGTCTGGGGGAGAGGTCTAGGGTTCTCTCTGGCGACCGCTGACTGGCGCTTTGAACACCCCGAGACCTCCGGTCGCGGGGTGTTTTGCTTTTGTACCCTTTGTCGTTTGAGTCTGACGATTTCTGACTTTCCGTTTGTCCCCCGGGGGCGTGGCCCCTGACCGCTTTTTTCCTCCACCGGTTGTCCCAGGACACAGAGGACTCCATGTCTGATCGAGTGATCATTTTCGACACCACGCTCCGCGATGGCGAGCAATCTCCGGGCTGCAGCATGAACACCTCCGAGAAGCTGGAGGTCGCGGCGGCGCTGGTGGAACTGGGGGTCGACGTGATCGAGGCGGGGTTCCCGATCGCCTCCCTGGGAGACTTCGAGGCGGTCCGCGAGATCGCCCGGCAGTTCGGACAGGGAAGCACCACGATCTGCGGCCTGTCCCGTTGCCTCGATAAAGACATCGACCGGGCGGGAGAAGCCCTCGCGGTGGCCGCCAACCGGCGGATCCATGTATTCCTCGCGACCAGCTCGATCCACCGCGAGTTGAAGCTCAAGATGGACAAACCCGAGATCATCCGCCGCACCGTCGAAGGGGTGGCGCGGGCGAAGCAGTTCACCGACAACATCGAGTTCTCGCCCGAAGACGCCGCCCGGACCGAGCTCGATTTCCTGACCGAGGTGGTCACCGCGGCCATCGATGCCGGCGCCACCACGGTCAATATTCCCGACACGGTGGGCTACGCCACCCCGCACCAGTACTTCACGGTCATCTCGCACCTGCGGAAGCACGTTCCCAACATCCATCGGGCGGTCATCAGCACCCACTGCCACAATGATCTCGGGCTGGCCGTAGCCAACAGCCTCGCCGGTGTCGAAGCCGGTGCGCGTCAGATCGAGTGCACCATCAACGGACTGGG
>JBKDUK010000184.1:0-22273 GCA_046339535.1 Planctomycetaceae bacterium
GTACTTGCACAGCCCCTGGGCCTCAATCATCAGCTCAGTGCCTGCTGGACTCATGACTACTGAACTCCGTGACAAGAAGAAAATCGGGAATTGAATCGTGGATCGTCTGGGAAAGTGGGGTCGTCGAACCAACCTTCGACCCGAATTTTCCCCTCAGGATTCCGCCATCGGTATCCTGATCCAAAGTGCCCCTGACACACCGCCTCGTCGCGGGAGGAGGCTGGACACCTATGCATTTAGCAAGGTCCGAGCCGAATTGTAAAGGCAGTGCACGGGGGCCTTTGTCGCCATCACTGGTGATGGATTTTAGCTCACTTTTCAAGCGGGTAGGGGTTCTGCCAGACCGTATGCGGGCCGAAATGGGGAGCGCGTTCCGGCCGTTGATGTGAGCGGAGTGTCTGTCTATTCTTCTCGCAGTTCGGTCCCCAGAGGGGGGCCGAGGCGAAGTTCTTCTGGTTTCGAGCTGTGTTTTGAGGGGCGAGTCAGCATGAGTTTCAAATTGCAACGGCCGGAGATTCTGTCGGGCGCCTTGGCGGTGGCGGGTCTTCTGGGAGGCTGTGCCCCGACGCCCCCGGTCTCTGAGAAAATGCCAGTCCCCGTCGCCCCCTCAGCTCAGGCGAAGCCCGAACTGGATTCCGAGTTCGACGGGCCGGTCGACTTTCCGAAGCTTCCCGCTGGTGCCGGTCCCATCGACGAGGACGCCCCCCGCGAATTCACCACCACCGCCAGTGGTTTGAAGTACCGGATTCTGCGGAAGGGAGAGGGAAAGAAACCCACAGTTCTCAACAAGGTGGAAGCACACTACCGGGGCTGGTTGACTAGCGGAACCGAGTTCGACAGCAGCTACAAGCGGGGGAAACCGACGACGTTTCCTCTGAATGGAGTGGTTCCGGGTTGGCAGGAAGGGATTCCCTATTGTGCCGAGGGGGGCATGATCGAACTCGTCATCCCTTCCAAGCTGGGTTATGGCTCTCGCGGGACCGGTCCGATTCCCCCCAACGCCACGCTGCGGTTTATTGTCGAACTCAAGAAGGTGCTCTGAGCCGCTGGCTGCCGCCAAACCGAACCCGTCCGGTCTGCCAGCCAGCAGTCGGCTGTGAGGAGACGATGGACTGTGGCTGAGAAAGGCGAAATCCCTGCCGGTTGAGATCGATCCCCTGCCGTATGGGCGATCGGTGACCGGCAGATCGGACCGAGGGAATCCCTTGCGCGGGGTCTGTCTTTGAGTTATACTTCAAAAAAGATCTCCTCCATGCGGAGTGGTTGTCTGTTTCCGCGACGTGGCGATTGCCGACCGGAACAGCGTTGGTCTGAGAACCAGTTCACTCCGTCATTCTCCAGTTTCCTTCTTGGTTCGAGAACTGCCCGTGTCTACTGAAGCCGTCTCCCGCAAGTCCCAGACCGTGATCAACGGGGCCGATATTCTGGTAGAGGCCATGATTCGGCAGGGGGTAGACACGGTCTTCGCCTATCCGGGTGGGGCCAGCATGCCGCTGCATCAGGCCCTGACCTTCCGCCGGAACGAGATCCGGACCATTCTGCCGCGGCACGAACAGGGTGGCGTGTTTGCTGCCGAAGGTTATGCCCGGTCGACCGGCAAGGTGGGGGTCTGCATGGCCACAAGCGGGCCCGGTGCGACGAATCTGGTGACCGGCCTGGCCGACGCCAAGATGGACAGCATCCCGCTGGTGGCGATTACCGGTCAGGTGTCGCGAAAGTTCATTGGGACGGATGCCTTCCAGGAGACTCCCATTGTGGAAGTCTGCCGGGCGATCACCAAGCACCATTATCTGATTACCCGGTTTGAAGATGTTCCCCGGGTGATCAAAGAGGCGTTCTACGTCGCCCGCAGTGGTCGACCCGGACCGGTGCTGGTCGACTTTCCCAAGGATGTCCAGCTGGAGAAGACATCGGAAGAGGTCAATTACGACCCCGCAATGCGGCTGCCGGGCTATCACCCCGAGCCGAGGCCGGTCAACCCCGCGCAGATTCGCCAGGTGTTGGCGGCGATCAAGCGGTCCCGCAAGCCGATCATTTACGCCGGTGGCGGTGCGATCAATTCCGGAGCGGCTGAAGAGCTGACCAGGTTCGCCAAGCGGACCGGAATTCCCGTCACGATGACGCTGATGGGCTTGGGGGCGTTTCCCGGCTCCGATCCGCAGTCCCTCGACATGCTGGGGATGCACGGCACGGTCTATGCCAACTACGCCATCAACGACGCCGATCTGCTGCTGGCGTTTGGTGTCCGGTTCGATGACCGGGTGACGGGAAAGATCTCGGAGTTCGCAGTGCGCGGCAAGGTGGTGCACGTCGATTCCGACCCGGCCGAGATCCACAAGAACAAAGAAGCCCACATTCCCATCATTGCGGATCTCCGCGACGTGCTGGCCGCCCTGAACCAGGCGGTGACCGACGGCGATTTGCCTGAGATGCAGGATTGGTGGGCCCAGCTGAAGCAGTGGAAGTCGAAACACCCCCTCACCTACAAGGATCCGGGGAACGACCAGATTCTGCCCCAGTATGCCATTCAGGAACTGCATCGCCTCACCGCGAATCGCGAGACCTACATCTCGGTCGGGGTCGGTCAGCACCAGATGTGGGCGGCCCAGTTCTACAAGTTCGATCGTCCCCGCCAGTGGATGAGCAGTTCGGGATTGGGGGCAATGGGGTTTGGTCTGCCGTCGGCCATGGGAGTCCAGGCGGCCCATCCCAATGCGCTCAGTATCGACATCGATGGCGATGGCTCGTTCCAGATGAACATCCAGGAAATGGCCACGTTGGTGTGCGAAAAACTGCCCGTGAAGATGTTCGTGCTGAACAATCAGCACCTGGGAATGGTTGTTCAGTGGGAAGACAGGTTCCACGCCGGGAATCGCGCCCACACCTACCTGGGGCCTATCGATCACCCCGAGGCGGTGGGACAGGGGAGCGGGAAGATCGGCGAGACGTACCCCAACTTCGTTCAGATTGCGGCGGGCTACGGCATTCCCGCGCGTCAGGTGCGGTCGAAGAAAGAACTGCCCGCCGCCATCGAAGAGATGATCAACGCCCCCGGCCCATTCCTGCTCGACATCATCTGTCCCTACCAGGAACACGTGTTGCCCATGATTCCGGGTGGTATGACCGTCAAGGAAATGATCCTCGAATAACCGACGTTCATTCCGCGTCCAGAGCAGCACGCCGGGGGATGGGTTCACCTTCCCCCGGCGTATTTTCTTGGCTGGTGACCCAACGGCCCGCCGGTCGGTGTGAAGAGCGGCTCACTTGGGCCGCGGAACTTGCCGCCAGAAGCCGGGTGGGTTTGACCGTCCCGCCGGGCAGTGATAAACCTGCAGGACGCGACTCGGGACGGTTCGCCGTCCCGGCTGGCCACCGGAATTGATTCCGGTCTCCCAACTCAATTTGCCAGGATCCGAGCGCATGTCTCTTCTGCAACCCGGGTTTTGGGGACGGACTCGCCCCCAGTTCTCCATCGCCCTTCTGGTGGCGCTGCTGGGACTGGTCGAATCCCGGCTCGGAGCGGCCGAGCCAGGGATCGAGTTCAATCGGGACATTCGTCCCATCCTCTCCGACAACTGCTTCGCCTGTCACGGCCCCGATGCCCGTAAACGGCAGGCGGGATTGCGGCTGGATGTCGAAGACGAAGCCCGCCAGGCACTGGAATCCGGAGCGCGGGCCATTGTTCCCGGCCACAGCGACCAAAGCGAACTGATGACCCGGATCGTCTCCCGCGAACCGTCGGAAGTGATGCCGCCGCCCGAGAGTGGCAAGACGCTCACGCCGGCTCAGGTCGATCTGCTGAAACGGTGGATTGATGCCGGGGCGAAGTGGGAGGGGCACTGGGCCTTTCTGCCGATACGGCGGCCGGTTCCCCCGGCCGCCGCGGATCCGCAGTTTGTACGGAACGGGATTGATCAGTTCATCCTGGCCGGTCTCGCCAGCCAGGGCCTTGATCACGCCCCCGCGGCCGACAAGATCACACTGCTGAGGCGCGTGTACTTTGATCTTGTCGGGCTCCCTCCCAAACCCGAAGAGGTTGAGAGTTTCCTGCGCGATCAATCGCCGGAAGCCTACGAGCGCGTGGTCGATCAGCTGTTGGAATCTCGCCACTTTGGCGAGCGGATGGCCATGTTCTGGCTCGACCTGGTTAGGTATGCCGACAGCGTGGGGTATCACGGCGATCAGCCGATGAGTGTCACCCCCTACCGGGACTATGTCATCGACAGCTTCAACGCCAATCTGCCGTTTGACCAGTTCACCATTGAGCAACTCGCCGGCGATCTGCTCCCCAACAGCACTCGTGCGCAGAAGATCGCCGCGGGCTACAACCGGCTGGGGATGATGAGTGCCGAAGGGGGTGTGCAAGACAAGGAGTACCTCGCCAAGTACATCGCCGAGCGGGTGCGCAATGTCAGCGGTGCCTGGCTGGGAGTGACTCTCGGTTGCTGTGAATGCCACGATCACAAGTTTGACCCGTTCACCACCCGCGAGTTCTACCAGTTTGAGGCGTTTTTCGCCGACATTCAGGAGCGGGGGCTGTATTCCGGTTCTGACCAGACAGGGGCCTGGGGCAGCTCGATGCCTGTTCCCGAACCCGATCAGGAGCGGGAATGGAGTCGGCTGGATGGAGAACTGGCGAAGGGGAAAGCGCAGCTGGATCAGCCCACTCCCGAACTGGCCGCCGGCCAGACCGACTGGGAGGCGCGCCAGGTGTCGAAAGTGGTCTGGCAGCCACTGTCCATCGCCAGTGCGCAGTCCCGCGAGAAGGCGGACTTGAAGATTCTGGAGGACCACTCGGTGCTGGCGGGAGGCAACCGGCCCGCGACCGATACATACACGCTGGCAATTCCAAAGATTCCCGCGGGGACAACCGCCTTGCGGTTGGAGGTTCTGCCCGACGATTCGCTCCCCGCCAAGGGACCGGGACGGGCCGACAACGGGAATTTCGTGTTGACGGAACTGGTGTTGCGCCGGCATCGGGAAGGGGCCGAGCCGGCAATCGTGGAACTGCAGAATGCGACAGCCTCCCACGAACAAAAGTCTCATGCCGAGAAGCATCCCGACAAGGCCTGGTCTGCGGCCAGTGTGATTGATGGCGATGCACGCGGTGCTGACTGGGGCTGGGCCATCCTCGATGAGGCGGGGCGAGCGAATCATGCCGTCATGGAATTGAAGTCGGACCTGCAGTTGGCCGAGGGGGAGACCCTGTCGGTCGAGTTGCGGCAGAATCACCCCAATCCGGGACACCTGCTGGGCCGATTCCGGCTGCTGGCAACCACCGCCCCCCGTCCGGTGAAGGCCGACGGCACAGGGCTGCCGCGGAATGTTCGCGATCTGCTGGAGGTCGCGGCGGCCGATCGCAATGACCAGCAGAAAGCGGAGCTGGCCGCCTACTACCGCACCATCGCCCCGGAACTGCAGCCAGTACGTGAGCGATTGGCGAACCTGCAGAAACAGCGGGATGAATTGAATCGCCAGATTCGGATCACCCTGGTCACCGTGGCTGTGGAGCCGCGCATGGTGCGGGTGTTGGGTCGCGGCAATTGGATGGACGAGACCGGAGACGTGGTGCAGCCCGGGCTCCCCGCGGCTTTGGGGGGAGCCTCGAGCGCCGAGCGCCGTCTGACTCGGTTGGATCTGGCCAAATGGGTGGTCTCGCCACAGAATCCGCTGACCAGCCGGGTGCTTGTCAATCGGCTCTGGAAGCAGTATTTCGGGGCTGGCCTGTCGCGCAAGCTGGAGGATGTTGGCGCTCAGGGCGATCCCCCCAGTCATCCGGAGCTGCTCGACTATCTTGCTGCAGGACTGATCGACTCGGGCTGGGATCTAAAACGGCTGATCCGGACGATGGTCACTTCGGGGACCTACCTGCAGAGTGCCATTCCCACTCCGCAGCAGCGTGAGAAGGATCCTTTCAACAAGTGGCTGTCACACCAGGGGCGGTTCCGCCTCGATGCCGAGCTGGTCCGCGACAATGCCCTCGCGATCAGCGGACTGCTCAATCCGAAGATTGGCGGCCGCAATGCGAATCCCTACCAGCCGCCGGGATATTGGGCGTACCTGAATTTCCCGATGCGCGAGTGGCAGAACAGCGCGGGAGACGACCTTTTCCGGCGCGGGCTCTACACGCACTGGCAGCGGCAGTATCTGCATCCCAGTCTGCTGGCCTTCGACGCCCCCAGCCGCGAGGAGTGCACGGCGGACCGGGTCCGGTCGAACACGCCGTTGCAGTCTCTGGTGTTGCTGAATGACCCGATTTACGTCGAGGCAGCCCGCGTGTTTGCCGAGAAAGTGCTGACCGCGGGCGGGGCCACTCCGGCGGAACGGCTGGCGTATGCCTACCGCCGCGCCCTGTCTCGCGCTCCGCGCCCCGAGGAAGAGCGGCTGTTGCTGCCCCTGCTGGAGAAGCATCTGGCCGAGTACCGTGCCGATCCTGAGGCGGCCCGCAAGCTGGTCAGCGTGGGGACCTCTCCCAGCCCCACTCCGCTGGATCCCGTGGAATTGGCCGCCTGGACCTCGGTGACCCGGGTCTTGCTGAATCTGCACGAGACCATCACCCGGAATTGACCCCTGCCCCGTGCCGCTGTCGGTTTTTGACCGCCCGGTCGTTCAAGACTTCTCTTTGCCGTTTGGATCATGGTGACACCACTCAGTTCGATTCGCTCGCGGCGGACATTCCTTGGTCATGCATCCAGCGGCCTGGGGGGATTGGCTCTCGGGCAGTTGTTGCAGCGGGATGCGCTCTCGCGGGTGAGCGCGGCGGAGGCGGTTCCCGAGCATCGCCGGGGAATCATCACGCAACTGCACCATACCCCGAAGATCAAGCGGGTGATCTGGCTGTACATGGCGGGGGGGATGAGTCACCTCGAGACCTGGGATCCCAAGCCCAAGCTGACGGAATTGCACGGGCAGCCGATGCCCGAGTCGATTACCAAGGGGCAGCAGATCGCCCAACTCCAGGGAGCGAAGCTGAATTGTTTCGCGCCCCAGCATGACTTCGTGAAGTACGGACAGTCGGGGCTGGAGTTCAGTTCCATCTGGCCCGAATTGGGGAAGCATGCGGCCGATCACATGTGCCTGGTGCGGTCGATGTATACCGAGGCGATCAATCACGATCCCGCCCACACCTTCATGAACACCGGGACGATGATTCCCGGGCGTCCGTCGATGGGGGCCTGGCTGCTGTACGGACTGGGGAGTGAGGCCGACAGCCTGCCTGGCTTTGTGGTAATGGTTTCCACGGGCAATTTCGGACAGAAGCAGCCGATCGCCGCCCGCCAGTGGCACTCGGGGTTCCTTCCCAGCCGGTTCCAGGGAGTCGAGTTCCGCAGCAAGGGAGATCCGGTGCTCTACGTGGGGAATCCGGCGGGAGTGAGCCGGGAGCGCCAGTCCGACCTGGTGTCCACCCTCAATGCGGTGAATCGGCTGGCGAATGAACAGCTGGATGATCCCGAGATCGCCACCCGCATCGCGCAGTACGAGTTGGCATTCAAGATGCAGGAGGGGGTTCCCGATCTGATGGATCTGTCGCAGGAACCGGCCCATATTTTCGACCTGTATGGGACGAAGGGAGGGGATGGATCATTTGCCGCGAACTGCCTGCTCGCCCGTCGCCTGGCCGAGCGCGGGAGCCGGTTCATCCAGCTCTACCATCGCGATTGGGACCATCACGGGGCGGTGAAGGCGCACTCGCAGGGAACGGCGGCGGAAGTCGACCGCGGAGCGGCCGCGCTGATCACCGATCTGAAGCAGCGGGGGATGCTCGACGAAACGCTGATCGTCTTCGGCAGCGAGTTCGGACGGACTCCCATGGCGCAGGGAGATGGGAGGGATCACCACCTCGCGGGGTTCACCATGTGGCTGGCCGGCGGCGGGATCCGCGGCGGCATGGCCTACGGGGCGACCGACGAACTGGGCTACCACGCCGTCGAGAACCGGACCCATGTGAACGACATCCACGCCACGATCCTGCACCTGTTGGGAATCGACCACCTGAAGCTGACGTATCGGTTCCAGGGACGCGATTTCCGGCTTACCGACATCGGCGGCAAGGTGATCGAACCAATTCTCAGTTGAGTGTGCCGCAGTGCGGAGTTTCATCCGCCGCAACCGCAGCGGACGCTCCGCGTGACGTCGCAGTCACCCCTCATCGCCAGCCCCACCTGTCGCTCCTCTTTTCCCGTGACACCATGAAGCCCATTCCGACCGATTCCAATCTGTTCATTTCCAACCGCAACCGGCTGCGTGGTCTGTTGCCCGCGAACTCGGTGGCCGTGGTTCATTCGAATGACATTCTTCCCACGAATGCCGATGGATCGCTGCCGCATTTCCAGAATGCCGACCTGTACTATCTGACCGGTATTCTGCAGGAAGAGTCGATTTTGGTGATTGCTCCGGACGCCTTCGAAGAGCGGAACCGCGAGATCCTCTTCCTGAGGGAGCCCAATGAATTGGCCCTGATCTGGGAAGGACACAAGCTTTCGAAGGGGGAAGGAACGCAGATTTCGGGAATCCGCACGATCAAGTGGCTGTCTGATTTCCCGACTGTCTTCCGCCAGCTGATGTGCGAGAGTGAGCATGTCTTCCTGAATTCGAATGAGCATGCCCGGGCGGTCGACGAGGTTGAGACCCGTGAATGGCGATTCACCCGCGAGTGCCAGAGAAAGTATCCGCTCCATCAGTACCATCGCCTGGCCCGACTGATGCACGCCCTGCGGGTTGTGAAGCAGCCCCAGGAGATTGAGCTGATCCGCAAGGCGTGCCAGATCACCGGCCAGGGGTTCCGTCGGCTCCTGTCGTTCGTGAAGCCCGGGGTCAACGAATGCGAGGTTGAGGCTGAACTGATCCACGAGTTCACCCGCCATCGCGCCACCTGGGCCTACAACCCGATCATCGCCACCGGAGTCAACAATTGCGTGCTCCATTACAACGTGAATGATCAGGTCTGCCAGGAGGGCCAGCTGCTGTTGCTGGACGTCGCGGCGGCCTATGGTCAGTACGCCTCGGATCTGACCCGGACGATTCCGGTTTCGGGACGGTTCACCCCCCGGCAGAGGGCGGTGTACGACGCCGTACTGAGGATTTTTCGGGGCGTCCGCAGCCAGATGCGGCCTGGTAAGACCACCCGCGATCTGCGGTTGGAGACCGAACGTCTGGCTGAGCAGGAACTGCTCTCGCTCGGATTGCTCAAGGCGGAGGATGTCGCCCGGCAGGATCCCGAGAACCCGCTGCTGAAGAAGTACTTCATGCACGGCGTGGCCCATCCCCTGGGACTGGATGTGCATGATGTCGGTTTCCCGCGGGCCCCCATCGCTCCGGGCTGGGTTCTGACCTGTGAACCGGCACTCTACATTCGCGAAGAGGGATTTGGGGTCCGATTGGAGAATGACATCCTCGTCACCGATGGGGAGCCGATCGACCTGATGGCCGACATTCCCATTGAGGCGGAGGAAATTGAAGACTTGATGGCCCGGCGGCAAACCGCCTGAGTTTCCGCAGAGACAAGGTTCCTGTGATGGCAGTGTTTTCGGTCAGATGGCACGCTCGGGTGCCCGGCCAGATTGGCCGGGCGTTCGTCCTGTTGTTGGCTGTGGGGCTCGTCTGGGGACAGGCGATCTGCTCAGCGCAGGAACTGTTTCCTCTGGAGCTGACGAAGTTCCGGCCTCATCCCCGCAATCCGGTCTTCTCCGCCGCCGGTGAGGGAACCTGGGAGGTCAAGATCCGGGAGCGGGGATTCATCCTGCGGGAAGGGGATCTGTGGCGGCTCTGGTACACCGGTTACGACGGCACGCGCGGGCATCCCGTGCATCTGGGTTATGCCACGTCCCGGGACGGAATCGAATGGATTCGGCATCCGGGCAATCCCCTGCTGGCCGAGCATTGGATTGAGGATGTCTGCGTGGTCCATGAGGGAGATCAGTGGTATCTCTTCGCCGAAGGGCCCGACGATGTGCCGCATTGGTTCAAGTCTCCCGATGGGGTGAACTGGACCCGCCAGGGGAGTCTGGATGTACGGCAGGCCGATGGCACTCCGGTCCCCCCGGGGCCGTTGGGTACCCCGACCGTCCTTCGGACAGCCGCAGGCTGGAACCTGCTGTACGAGCGGCAGGATGCCGGGATCTGGCTGGCCCGTTCTCCGGATTTGAAGGTCTGGACCAACGTACGGGATGAGCCTGTTCTGGCACGGGGGCCCGAGCCGTATGACACTCAAATGCTGGCACTCAACCAGGTGATCGAGTACGAAGGGCGTTTTTTCGCAATTTATCACGGGACGCGGACTCCCGAACGTCCCCGGTTGTGGACGACCAATCTCGCGGTGTCGCGGGACCTGGTGACCTGGAAAAAGTATCCTGGGAACCCGTTGTTTCCCGAGGCTGACAACAAGTCGAGCGGCCTCTGGGTTCATGATGGCCGGCAATTCCGGCTGTATACCACCCACGAGAAGATCGACCTGCATCTCCCGTCGGATTCTCTCCCCGACTTTCCTCCCCCGAAGTGATCCGCAGGGTCTGCGGCGTGCGGTGTGGTCCGGTCGGCAGCCTTGGGGAGAACCTGTTACAATTAAGACATCCGGGGAATTCCCTGGATGATGCCCCGTGTGGATGGGGGGGCAACTCCGTCACGTTTCCCGGGTCGTCTCGACTCCTCGCGAGCAAGCAATTCGAAGATCATGGTGCGACAGCCGGTCATTGGAGGATCTGCGGGCGAACCTCCCAAGCCCCCTCACACCCCCGCCTTCACCCTGGGGGGAGGGGACAACGAGCAGGAACGGCTGGATGAAGAACTGCGTCCCCAGCGACTCGATGACGTCGTGGGACAGCGGGCCGTGGTGGAGCGGCTGAAGATCATGCTGAACGCCGCCCGCAAGCGCAAAGAACCGCTGGGGCATCTGCTGTTGGACGGCCCCCCGGGTCTCGGCAAGACCACGTTCGCCACGGTCTTGCCCCGAGAACTGGGAACAGAATGCCAGATCACGTCCGGTCCGGTGTTGTCGGCTCCCAAGGACCTGCTCCCCTATCTCACGAACGCCAGCTATGGCTCGATTCTGTTCATCGATGAGATCCATCGCCTGCCGCACACGGTTGAGGAGTTCATCTACCCGGTGATGGAGGATTTCCGTGTCGACATCTCCCGGGGGGAGGGGTTGAACGCCCGGACCATCAACATGCGGCTCAAGCAATTTACGGTGATTGGGGCCACGACCCGTTCGGGCATGTTGACTGCTCCTTTGCGTGACCGGTTTGTGAATCGGGAGCACCTCGACTTCTACACGATCGAGGAATTGGCCGACATTGTGCGACGGAATGCCCGCAAGCTGCATACGAAGATCAGTGAAGAGGCCTCGGTCGAGATCGCCCGGCGCAGTCGGGGAACGCCGCGAATTGCCAACAACCTGCTCCGCTGGACCCGCGACTTTGTGGATAGCGAGGCCGAGGGGGAAATCACCACGGCGTTGGCGCAGGAAGCACTGGCCCGGCGGGAAGTGGACGATCTGGGACTGGATCGGCAAGACCGGCGGTACCTGGAAACGTTGATTCGCGTGTTTGGCGGCGGGCCGGCGGGTGTGCAGGCGATCGCCCACAGCATGAATCTCGCCGCCGATACGCTGGAGGATGAAGTCGAGCCCTTCCTGCTGCGGTGCGGTCTGCTGCAGCGGAGTCCCCGGGGACGAATTGCCACGGCCGAGGCCTATCAGCAGTTGAGGCTGGCCGTTCCCGATCCCGATTCCGTCGAGAAGCAAAAACGCCTGTTTTGACGGCCGACTCGGGTTGAGTGCGCCCCCGGGGCCTCCGCTGGCAAGTTGGGGGCGGGAGTTCACGGAGTGGGCCGAAAGCAGTGGAATCTGGTCGAAACCGAGGTGCCCCAAGGTTCCGCTTCCGAATGAAACCCAAGGAGCCGAAGGTGCGGCCCCGCGCAATGCGGGCTGCAGCCCTGGAAACGGAAGAATTCCGCGAACTCGGTTCCTGGGGACCAGACGATCGGGGCCGGGCTGGTTCAGCGGGACCAATCATTCCACACGACGAGAGATGGGTGGCGGGACGCCGAGCACGGGCCCACCAAGACGAAAACCGCCGATTCACAAAAGAGCGTATCGGATCGTGTTGCGGTGCCCGCCCGTGGCAGCAAGAGAACTTCTCAAGGAGAAGCGGGTTCGGGAGCGAAAGAATTGTCCGCACGGTCAGCGAACATGTTCGCTGAGGTCAGGTTTGAGTGGGGACCAGGATCGGAACTGTATGGACGAGGGGTAAACTTTGCGGGCAGTTGAGCGGAGTTGCCTGGCGAACTGCCGCAGCAGGGCATCAAGACAACCAGCACTCGAACCAGGGAGAGCAGGAAGGAAAGCAAACCTTGCACTTGACCGGGACGCCGAGCGACAGTCGGCGGACGATTTTGCGTCTCGCCGATTGACTGACCGTAACCCATTTGTCGGGCAGACTCACCAAAAGTGCTGAGATCACGCATTGTAGGGATCCGGAGGGGTGGAGAGGCGAGCAGGAAGGTTGTGTCACGTCGGCGAAGTCCAACAAACAGACCTGTGGGCATCCCGCAGGTCTGCCGCCGAACACCCTTTAGGGCGAACCAATTTCAGGAGCCACTTGGGATCCCTGACTCGCGGAAGCATCCTGATTCGAATCTGGGGTCACTGGACCCACCTGCAGTCCATTCGGAGGACGGGGTGTGACCTTGGTGGGCATTTCCGACGCGGCGTTGCTCCCGGAACAGCCACTGAGCAGAAGGCAGCCCATCAACCCCAACAACGCCGGCCAATAACAGTTCAAACGCATGACGGACCTCTCTGGTCAAACACCGGGTCGCACGGGTCCGCGTCGGCAAGCGGGGATCCTGAGAGCGGTGTCTGGAGTTTGTGGGGGAAGGAACGGAAACAGCCGAGAATGCCCGATGGGGGCCAAGTGGATTCTCAAGTCCGATCACAGAACCGAAGTTCATGCCATGTTCGGGGACAATCCACATTGGCACCCAGGGAAGACCAGTCCCCAGGATTCACCCGGACGCGGCGGGGATCGTGCAGGACGAGTTTCCGATGACCGGCAAGGCAGACCCGGTCAGCAACGAAACCGGCGTGGATCCTGCCCGTAGATCAAATCCAGACACTTCCGTTTTACAATGACAGGCGGATGCACGCCAACAGAGCACTCCCTCCAGGGCGGGGCATCAAAAAAAGCGACCTGCGGGGAGGCCGCAGGTCTCTGGCGAACATTCGTCACGGCGAACCGGGATCGGGAGCAGTGCTTTCCCCTGCACTGGTAGAAGCAGGGGTTGTCTCACCGGGAGCGGTTGGTTGACCAATCTTCAGGCCGTCCGAGGGCCGGGGAACGACTTTCGTCGGCATTTCCGCCGTGTTGCTCTTGGAGCAACCACTGAAGACCAGACAGCTCAAAAAACCAAAGAACACGGGCCAACGGCAGCTACGCATGATGTAAACCTCGTTGCAAACACTCCATCGCAGGTGTCCGAAGATGGATCGGGAGGTGCCGCGAAGAAGCGAAATGACTCGTCTGTGGAAAGCAAAAATGCCCGAGAAGTGCGGGCAGATGCGCGCAAGATCGCCAGCGGATCACACGACGGATCCGCTGGCGATTCCAAACGTGATCAACTAGTTCTGCTCGAACGAAACGGGTTCCTGGTCGTTCACGCCGCTGTGGCGCCGGTAGTTCAGAGCGTTGATGTTGTTGCCGACGAACCGGACACTCCCATCAGCAATGGCAAAGTGAATGCCACCGGTGTGGTAGGAACCAAACTGATACCAATTGTTGGTCCCATCGCACTTCCCAGGGCCCCAGGCACTGGGCATTGCACCGAGCGTCAGCCAGAAGTAGTTGTAACGGTCGCCGCCGGTCACCTCGCCAAAGGCGAAGGTATTGCTCGATCCGTCATGAATGTCACCCATGGTGGTCTTCGACAGGCCGCCGAAGATCCCGTTCCACTTTCGCCAATTGTTCTTCAGGATCCCCACACCGCCGGCAACGCCCAGATAGTTGGTCCGACCGATGTTGTAATCCTTGAGGGTGATGTATCCGCCGAGAGTTCCGGCACCGCCAGAGGGATTGCAGCGTGCACCTTCGGTGCTGGAGTCATTGCAGAACCCATGGAGAACGAAGAACTCCGAGAACTGATCCGATCCCAATTGAGGATCCGAGGGACAGAGATATCCGGGAATCTTGGCCTGTGCCATCTCCCAGGTGCTGTCGTAATTCCACCAAATCGGCCGGGTGCTGGTGCAGGGGCCGGGAGAGGGCATGTCGGGGTCGAGACCCTTCCAGGCGTCAATCCGCTGGTAGATGGGGCTGTTGTCCATGTAGGGCAGGATGAACGCCATCAGGCCAATGCCCGAATACCCACCGTACATGTTGTGCGAGCAATTGGCATCCATCTGCACCGCACCGGGGGGAAACTGCCGGTAGGTGTCGTGGAAGTTGTGGGTGGCCAGAATAATCTGCTTGAGATTGTTCTTGCACTGGGTCCGCCGCGCGGCTTCGCGGGCCTGTTGAACGGCAGGCAGCAGCAATGCGACGAGAATGCCAATGATCGCAATCACCACCAGCAATTCGATGAGGGTGAAGCCTGACCGGGACATGGAGCTTCGCATCGCTCCATGGCTCCGCGGTTGTTGTCGGACAATCCGCATGGGGAAACTCCTGAATCAAAGACGTGCAAAACGCAACGGAGAAAACCGGGAGCGAAAGACCCCGGAAACAAAACGCGACACGTGTAAGATGACTCCCAACCAAATCGCAGTGCAAACTTTGTACGCAGAAGTCGCGAAAACTTCCAGAAAAATTTGATTTCGTCGATGATTTTTAGAACGCTCGGGCTGAGGAGGTGTATGTCTCAGGGCATTTCCGTGCAGCAGCTTGTTGGGATGGTCTTCCGGATCCTGTCTGGCGTGGGCAAGTTCGTGGGCGACAGACTGTCACCGAAAGCCGTTTTGGCACGACGGACTGAGGAGTCGTGCTTGCTTTGTGATCTGGATTGCCCTATTTATAGGCATTTTTTGTGCGGTATTCTGGCTATGCAGAGTATCTTGGATTCGATTGTCGATAAAATGATTTGATTTCTGTTGTGGATTTGATATCACTCAGTATCGGATGTCGATGGATGTGTGGCAAAGACCTGTCGCGGGTCAGCACAAGGAGTGTCGACGGTGAGCGAAGAACTCAATCGTTCTGTTGGATCGAATTTGCTGGTTCTCTCGGATCTGGTTAGGCTTTCCGGGACGGAGTCCGGGCGCCAGACCCTGGAAGGAACACCAATTTGGTATGACTGTGTCGTGGGGTGTACACAAGATGAGTTGCCCGATCCCAATGATGTCCTTCGCAAGTGGCTCGTGGATCTGGCTGCGGAATCTTCCGCGATCTGGGCGGGGGTGTTGAGATGGGATGCCCCCTGGATGACGACCGCCGAGTGGGGCCGGCGTCCGCCCGAGATGGTGCTGAAAAGTCCTTTGGAAACACTCCGAAATCACCCCGGGATTGCCCACTGTGTGCTGCAGTGGAAGGGGGCTGCGCAGACGCTCTGGCTCGTAGGGCAGTCGGAAAACGGGGAGGACTCTGTTTCAGACTGGGTTTTGGCGGTTCTGGTTCCTGGCACCGTGACGGAGTTTCCCGTCCATGATCTTGCGTTGAGGTTGACGGCGTGGCGGATGGCACTCCGGATTTTGGATCGCCGGCGGCACGATGCGGAGCATTTGCGCCGACTGCGGGAAATCCTCAGGGTCGCTACGGAACTGATCGCGTTGCCTGACCTCGTCAGCGCACTCCGCCATCTGGCTGAGGCCGCCACTTCCATCCTCGATTGCGAGCGGGCCAGCCTGTTCATTTGGGATCGGGAAAACCGCGAGTTGATGGCCTGTCCAGCGCTTGGAGTCGATGGAGAGGTGCTCCGCATCGCGGATGATCGGGGAATTGCGGGGGAATGCGTCCGCACAAGGCGGGTTGTGCAGGTCGATGACGTCACTCTCGATCCCCGTTTCGATTCCCGGGTCGATGAGGCAACCGGTTACCACACGCGGAATCTGCTCTGTGTACCTCTGGTGTCGCGCACGGGAGATCTGGTGGGGGCATTTGAGGTCCTCAATCGCCGCGCGGGCCGGTTTGACGGACTGGATGTCGCCGCTTTGCAGGAACTCGGCCGGCATGCTCTTGTGAGTCTCGACAGCGTGCGTGAGCGTGAGCGGCTGTTGCGGCAGCAGCGCCTGCAGGCCGAGAATGCGGGAAGCGCGATCCAGTTGATCGGTGCCAGCCCCGCGATAGTTGCGCTGCGACAGACCGTCGAACGCCTCGCCCAGACCGATCTGCCCGTGCTGGTCCAGGGAGAGTCGGGGACCGGAAAAGAGGTGGTGGCCCAGGCACTGCACGCCCGCGGTCCCCGCAGCTCTCAGCCCTTCATCGCGGTAAATTGCGGGGCGCTGCCCGAGAACCTCCTGGAAAGTGAGCTGTTCGGCCATGAAAAGGGCGCCTTCACCGATGCGCGCGAGGCGCGGCCAGGGAAATTCGAACTGGCGGATGGCGGGACCCTGTTCCTCGACGAACTGGCGGAGCTGAGCCTCGCTGGTCAGGTCAAACTGCTGCGGGCTCTGGAGCAGCGGGAAATCTGTCGGGTCGGCGGCAACCGTGTGATTCGCGTGGATGTCCGGATTGTCGCGGCGACCAATCGACAGCTGGCGCGGGCCGTCAAGGAACAACGCTTCCGGGAGGACCTGTATTACCGTCTCGCCGTGGTCACCGTAGACCTTCCCCCGTTGCGGGATCGCCCAGCCGATGTGCTGCCGCTCGCCGAGCATTTTCTGGAACGCTTTGCACGGCAGGCTGGGCGGCGGGGACTGCATTTGTCGGAGGCAGCCCAGGGTCGTCTTCAGTCTCACGCCTGGCCGGGCAATGTTCGGGAACTGCGCAATCTGATGGAGCGAGTTGCATTTCTGGCGCCGGCAGCCGAGGTGGGGGCGGAGGATCTCGCCTTCCTGGTCGGCCCTGCCCAGGATTCCTCCGTCGATGCCACCGACCTCGGTTTGAGCGAAGCGACCGATCAGTTTCAGATCGGCTTCATCCGCCGGATGATCCAGCGGGTCAATGGAAACATGACGGAGGCGGCCAACCGTCTGGGACTGCATCGGTCCAATCTGTATCGCAAGATGCGCAGTCTCGGGATGGAGGAAAACCGTCTGGAGACCGGATCGTGAACGGCTGGGGCGGTCCGATTGCCATCGCGTGTCGTTCCGGGGGGGACTCCCCAGCCCGGCCTTCTTCGTGCGAGATGACCCGATGAACTCCAGCCGACTTGTCCGGCGACTGGCCTGCATCGCCTGGGTTTCGCCCAACACCTGTCTGGCCCTGTCCCTGGTCCCCCTGGTGCTGGTGACCGGCGGCGGTCTGCAGTATGTCCAGGGAGCCGTGGAAATCTATGGGGGCGCTGTGGGATGGGCTTTGAAGTGGCTCGTCCCGCTGCCGAATGGGGCTTCGGCCATCACTCTCGGGCATGCCATCCTGGGCCGGAATCGAGAGGTGCTGGAACTCTGTCGGACCCACGAACAGGTGCATGTCAGGCAGTATGAGCGGTGGGGACCGCTGTTCCTGCCAGCCTATTTTGGTGCCAGCCTCTGGCAATGGGTGCGCGGTGGGCGACCTTACCGTGACAATCCATTTGAGCGGGAAGCGTACAGCCGTTCCGATCCGTGGTGCATGCCGTAAGCTGGAGGCCGTGTACCCGCCCACGGCCTGTATCCCGCTCCCGGAGAATCGTCCTTCAAAACGATCCGGCCAGTGCGGAGGACTCTTCCCAACATCATCCCGGATCGGCCGCTGCGAACGTTGTGGGGGTCAGTTGCTCCACGGATTTCGCAGCGGCTTGAAATTGGCTCAAGCGGAATCGTCCTCCCCCAGCGTTCATTTCCCGGTCACAAACCGGCCGATGGCTGGTGAGTTGGGCAGGTCAACCAGCTCGAGTCGCACGGGCTGATTGCGCTGTGCCAATTCAACACGCAGCAGGATGGTGTGTCGGCCTCGGGACAGTTCGGCGGACATCTCCTGTTCGGGAGTCAGGGGACGACCGTCGATCCAGACTGAAACCCCGGTCGTGTCATTGATCCGGAATCCCAGTGTTCCGGGCGTGGTTACTTCAACTTCCGTTCGCAGCAGGTGCGTCCGAACCCCGCCGATCGGATAAACGACGACAGGCAGGTCCGTGAAGGGAAGATTGCCAGAGACTTCGGAATAGACTGGGGTCCAGGCGAGATCCTCGCGGGTCGGCACACTCGCCGGCTCGGAAATCAGGATGTCGGAGAGCCGGGGTGTGGCCGGATCGAGAGCCTGCCATCGACGGGCGACCCGGGCCTGGCTGGGAGCATAGGGGCCGACCTTTCCGAGTTCCGACAGAAATCGCACCAGGTCGATCACTTCCTGTTCCGTCAAGGTGTCGGTCAGACCGGCCGGCATGATCGAACCCCCATTGACCCGTTCTTCAATGTCGGCGATCGGTATGCTCAGCTCGACATCCTCGGCATTCCGGAGCACCAGCTCCGACGCATTCTCCCGGATCTTGACTCCGTTGAGGACCTTGCCTGACTTCGTTTCAATCACCAGGGAGTGATAGTTTTCCTTGACGGCCTTGTTCGGCAACAGCAGGGATTCGACCAGGTAATCGATCTGGGCGCTGGCCCCCAGGCTGGTCATGTCGGGTCCCACCTGTCCCCCGGCTCCCGAGATCGCGTGGCACCGCAGACAGAGAGTTTCCGCCCGCCGAAACACCGCTTCACCCCGTTGGGGATTTCCCGTCTCCCTCACCAGCTTGACCAGTCGATCGAGCTCATCCCGGGGGATCTCGGTCAAGGGGGCATTGAGACCGCCGGCGGCGCTGATGGCGGCAATTGGGCCACTCAATTCGCGACCCGAGATCCGGGCCGAGCGGATCCCCAGCTTGGCGACATCTGGTGGGAGCTTGACGTTCGCCAGCGCAGCCGGCAGCGATTCTGGTGCCGATTTATTTTGCCAGAGCGCTGTCCAGAGAACCTGGGGATCGTCCTCTGGTCGGGCGTCGGCAAGCACGCCAACCGCGAGTCTGGTTCCGGCGACCGGGTCGAGCGTCAGCATCCCCTGAGCTGCTGCGCGACGGGTTGCGAACGATTTCCCGTAACCCGCCAAGCCTGTCAAAAGGCTGCGGGTTTCATCACCACCCAGGGCGGCCAGTGCGCCGATGGCTTCAGGCGCCACGCGGGTGTTCGCACCGGCCAGTTCCGCCAGTTTCGGCCGCAGCGCTGCCACTCGCCACAGTCCCGCCAGGCGGCAGGTCCAGGCATCGAGTTCGGAATCGTGCCCGAGCAGGTTTCCGAGATTCGCCAGATCGCCCGACGGAACAATTCGCCGTCGGCTGGTGGTGTCGGCCAGGACCGCCAACACCGTCTGGATCTCGGGCCAACGGCCCGGTTGAGAGACCAGGGGCAGCACCAGATCGAGCACCAGCCGCAGTTCTTCGGGACCTCCCACGGCGGCGATCAATCGCAGAACCTGCTGTCGTTCCGCAGCGGAGAGAGATTCCTGGGGGAGCAGCTTCAGCAGAGGTGCGGTGACGCCTGGAGCGCCCGCCGCTCCCAGAGCAAAGGTCAGGCTGCGGACATCTCCCCGGAACACCGGCTCTCCGGCCTCCAGCGGAGGCAGCCAGTGAGTTTCGAGATCGCGCATGGCCTGCCACAGGGCGAAATCCAGATTGCCATCCAGCGGCCGCTCGACGGCCCGAATCGCGATCTCGGCCGCGGCACGCGACGGAAAGAGGGCCAGTGCCCGAACTGCTTCCAGACGGACGCGTGGGCTTTCATCCTGAATTGCCTGATCCAGCAATTCCAGGGGATTGTCGAGCTTGTTTCTCCAGGCGGCCACGACACGGACCCCGGCGGCACGCACCCTGGGATCGGCCGACTTCAGCGCTGACCCAAGCAGTTGCGGCTCGACAACGTCGAGTGCCTGATACGTCCAGAGCGCCTCCAGCCGGGACTGGTCAGACGCGGAAGAACCTTGTTCGAGACTCTCGGCCCAGGGGCGAAGCACCGGCAGCACTTCTGTCTGCCCCCGTTCCTGCAGAACCCGCCGTGCATGGACCCGTTCGAACAGGGCCGGCGATTTTTGCACTTCCAGCAGGTCGGCGGTCCCCAGTTTCGCCAGGTCGCGCCGGGGCATCAGGGGGCGCCCCTTGGCGGTCACCCGCCAGATCCGTCCATGGGTATGGTCGCGGCGGGGGTCACGGAAATCGACCTCGCCATGCTGGATGATGGGGTTGTACCAGTCGGCGATGTACAGAGCCCCATCCGGCCCCATCTTGACATCGATGGGGCGGAAGGCCACATGGTTGGTCTTGATGATCTCTCCCTGTTCGCGGGAGGAAAACCCGGAACCATCTTCGGAGAGAACGAACCGGCAAACCCGGTGACCTCGGAAATCGTTGGTGACCAGGCTGCCCCGCCATTCGTCCGGGAAGTGAGTGCCGCTGATGACCTCCAGTCCGCAATGCTTGGGGCTTCCCGGATTGAGTCCCTTGACGATGCGCGTTGCTCCGGGTGCCGTCAGAAAGACCGATCCCGGGAAGACGAAGTTGATTCCCTCTCCCCCCGCACCGTCGGTCGCGAAGGACTGTCCGAAGGCGTCCTGCTGGTGTCCCCAGGGATTGACCAGACCGCGCGAGAACACTTCCAGTTCCAGCGAGTCGGGACGGAACTGCCAGATACCTCCCCCTCCCAGACGGCGGACCCCCCAGGGGGTTTCGACGTGGCTGTGGATGTAGATCGACTGATTGAAGTACAGCCAGCCATCCATACCCCAGCGAAAGGTGTGGATGATGTGGTGGGTGTCTTCGGTCCCGAATCCCGAGAGCAGTACCTGCCGTTCATCGGCCCGGCCGTCGCCATCGCGATCACGGAGATGGATCAATTCCGTGCTGTTGGCCACGTAGGCCCCGCCGTCGCCTGGCGCAACACCGGTGGGAATGAGCAGGCCGTCCGCGAACACCCGGGTCGTCTCGGCCACTCCATCTTCATCCCGGTCCTCCAGCACCAGAATCTTGTCGGTGGCGGGTTGCCCGGGGGCGATGTGGGGGTAGATCTCGCTGCTGGCGATCCACAGTCGGCCCTGCGGGTCGAAGTTCATCTGGATCGGCTTGGCCAGCAGCGGATCGGCGGCGAAGAGGTTGACTTCCAGCCCTTCCGCCACTTCGAACGTGCGACGTTCCGCCTCCGGATCGGGATTGGGAATATCCTTCAGATCGCGCTGAGCCTGCACCATCCCCGGAAATGCCAACAGGGACAGAAACCAGGATGCGAGGAAGACTGCTGCGGGGAGTTGAATCCGAAGCATGGCGGTGGGTTGGGCAGACGTGGGACAGGAATGAAGGTCAGGAACCGTCGGTTCAGAGTCTACTGGATGCACCCCGCTTCTGGGGAGAGTCTGTGCTTGAGGAAGACCCGGGGAGTTTTGGGCTGACCAGTTCGATCGGGTTTCCGAATCTCCAGAACGGGAGGTCCCACTGGGGGGGCATCGCTGGGGAAGACTGAAGACCGTAAGGACAGCAGAGAGTTCCGGGCCGGTGCGATGGGGGAATGCGAATCGGCGATTTGAGGCAAACCGTGACAGGGATCCCTGATGACGACTGGATCCCGGTCGAGGAGGCTGGCTCTGGGGGGCCGATTCCTCCCTGATCCGTGGTTCCACACGCTATAATCGTTCGGTGGGGGTCTGTGTTCTCAAGTTCAGGAGCTGTTCAGCGATGTGTGCGAAGGCCAATGCCAATTCGGGAGTGTCTGTGGGGCGGATTCTGTCCTGGGGTCTGATTGCCGTCTTGGGTGGAGCGGCGTTGGTCGAATTCATGGCCAGTCAGAACTATCAGTCCGCCTGGTCGGCCGTCGACGCCAAGATGGATGAGGAAACGAGGGAACGCCGGATCAAGGAATCAGACATCCAACAGGTTCTCGCAGGCAAAACGCCCGAGATCGTGACGAGCTTTGAAGGGCGTGGTAAGGCTCCCGATGCGGTCAAGCTGGCGGTCTACAACTGGTTCACGCTGAACCCCGTGAATTCGAAGTCGATCTATATTTACTACGACGACGAGAACTGCGTTGTGCAGGCGGGCCAGTCGGAGTACATGCGGGGGGCCGAGACCAAGCCGATTATCTCTCCGAATGGCGATGAACCCTCTCCGATGGCAAAGGCAATGGGGGGAGAAAAGACCGACGCCCAACGAGCGGCGTTGGCGGAGAGTTATCAGAAATACGCTCCGC
>JBKDUK010000185.1:0-12023 GCA_046339535.1 Planctomycetaceae bacterium
CTGGGTCCAGCTTTCCCCGGCCCAGCAGTGGCTGGGGTCGCCCCAGACGCAGAGGGAGCGGTCGTAATCGGTCGCCATCAGCAGCAGGCCGAAATCGCGGGCGCAGATGGCTCCGGTGCCGGGATGGAGCTCGTGGGCGAAGTAGGCCCCCAGCTGGTTGGCCCGCGCGCGGATGCGGGCGGTCTTGTCTCGGAACCGCTCCAGTCCTTTGGCCAGCATGTCATCCCAGCCGAAGACCCAGGGATAGCCGCTGTGCAGCACGGGGTTGCCCCACAATCCCCAGAACCAGCCGAAGATATGGATGCCCAGGGCGGTGCCGGTCTCGAGCAGGCCCAGGATGTATTCTTCGGACCAGTCCTCGACATACTGCGTCCCCTTCGCCGCGACGGACGTCGGGACAAACTTGTCGGCATACTCGAGGCCCCAATGGGCGCTGAGGTGCGCGTAGCCGGCGCAGTGGGCACTGATGACCGGGGCGACGATCCCCGCGTCGGCCAGCGCCTGACGCACCTCGGCGGCGGGCCGGAAGACGATCTTGCCGTTGTCGCCGTGCCCGGGGCCATGCAGCAGGTAGTTGGAGATCATCAGCGACCGGGCACCGCAGCCGGTGGCGTATTCGGCGACGGCTTCCAGCGTCTTCAGAGAGCCGACCAGTTGCCCGGTCTCGACCCCGGCGATCAGGCTCACCGGCCGGCCGCAGGCGAGATTCAGCCGGGCGCGGTTGGGGTCGAAGTAGGCGTTGAATTCTTTGAAAAAGAGCGGGTTCATGTATTGGGTCTCGGGGGGAGGAATCTTCCGCATTGTTACCAGAGAGCAGGCCGAACGCAAAGCGGGAAGCCGGTCGATGGGTGCCTCGGGGCCGGTCTGGGGATCGGTGACGGCCACCTCGCACGGGCAAACGCCGAACCGGCCCAAAGGGCCAGCCGTTCCCCCAGCCCGGCCCATCGACCGGGAAAGACCGACAAAGACATGTTTCGGCCCAACGGGCCAACAATTCCTCTCGATGCCCGTGTGGTAGGAGGAACGGTTGGCCCGTTGGGCCGAACGGTGTGTTGGCGGGATACGCTACCAGGGCCTGCGACCCTGGCTGGGGGAATGGCTGGCCCGCTGGGCCGGACGCTGGCCCGTTCGGTCCGGTAAACCACGAACTACACCAACCCTCGGCCGTCCGGCCTCAACTCCCGTGCGGCCCAACGGTGTGTGCAAGGCCACGAGCAAACGATGCGCGGGGGCCCAGGGGCCTGACGGCCGGTCGCACGGGCAAACGCCGAACCGGCCCAAAGGGCCAGCCATTCCCCCAGCCCGGCCCATCGGGCCGGGAAAGACCGACAGAGAGATGTATCGGCCCAACGGGCCAACAATTCCTCTCGATGCCCGCGTGGTTCGAGGAACGGTTGGCCCGTTGGGCCGGACGGTGTGTTGGCGGGATACGCCACCAGGGCCTACGACCCTGGCTGAGGGAATGGCTGGCCCGTTGGGCCGGACGATGGCCCGTTCGGGCCCGGAAAACACGGACCACGCCAACCTCCGGACGTGCGACCCCAACGCCTGGCCGCCCGATCCAAACACCCGTTGGGCCCAACGGCCAGTTGGCATGGGCATCCGTTGACCGGCCCAAAGGGCCAGCCGTTCCCCCAGCCCGGCCCATCGGGCCGGGACAGGCCCCGAACGAAATGTTCCGGCCCAACGGGCCAACAATTCCTCTCGTGGCCCACGCGGTTGGTGGAACGATCGGCCCGTTGGGCCGGATTCGAATTGGTCCGGAGGTGTCGCGGTGTCATTGGGGTGTGTGACGGCGTGTGGTTCCGGTCCGGATGCGTGCGCTGCCCACCGGTACGGGGGTTGTCGGAACGAAGTGCCGGCGGACCGGACACTTCAAGGTTCCTGACCAGAAGACTCGCCTCCGGTCTCGCGCCATGGTTGCGGGTCCGCGAGTGGAATTCCTCACCATCGCCATCCCCAGCGGCTCAACTGCGATCGCACTCGCCAATCCGACAGGGGACTCTCAAAGTACCTCCGTGCTTCGGCCCGCCGGTGCCAACCGACCACCCGATCCTGGGCATCGAAAACCACATCCAGCAGATACGCATCGTCGGACCACGACCGCTGTTTGATTGCTTCCTCTGCGTATAATCCTTCCATCGAAAACATGCCGCTGTTGAATTCCGGATTGCCGTAATGCCCTTCCGGGCCTCCCATCACCGCTTCGACTTCGGCCAGAGTCATCCCGCGACGCAGTTTCTCCTCCATCTGTTTGTGGAACCGGTGGACCGGGAAGGGATTCAGCGGAAAGAACAGCATGTAGGTCCCGACCACACCGGGCAACAGCAGCCACGGCAACGTCCGCCGAATCTTCGGCCATCCTTCGCGATTGGAGATTTGCCCGAACAGACGAACGGTCATCCGGCAGACGAGTGCCGCCAGAGCCACGAGAACCAGCAGTCGCAACATGAGGGCACCTGGGAGACGGGAATGGTACGCGTTGGTCCCGGCCACGATGAGGGGGGCGGATTGGAAGGGAGATCTCCCGGAACAGGGTATCCTCCGGAAGATGGTCGGGGCCAGAGGTTCGCAGGCGTATCAGCACCGTCGCAGGGCCCGCCAAACGACGAGTTTTAAATAGAACAAAAGGATCGCTGGAGCACTTCCAATCAACGTGGTGCCAGAACTCGAACCAAAACATTGGACCGACCGGTCGACTGTGCCAAGCAAACGCCAGTCGCGGTTGACGGCAAATTCAGCCAAGCCGGTGGGCGTGGAAGCGGGTTATCCACGAACTGTTCGCATGGGAGCCACCTCGGCAAACTCAATCTCCCGCTTTTCTCGCAACCACTCCACCAGGGCCGTCGCGGCCGCGGGGGTCGCGACATCGGCCATAAAGATGGCCCGCAGGTCCGCATCGGGGATGTTCCCTGGAAACGCGGGCCGGGGATTGGCTCCCCCATGAGCGACCACTTCGTCCAGCACCCGCTGCCGCCGTGGGGCCGAGCAGCGGTTGATGACTTTGAACTGGATGAGTGGCATGGCAGGCCGAAGCAGCAGAGGGGAGGTTAGAGCGAATTTGAGACCGCTCGCCTAGCTAAGTTTATACCGAGGGGGGGGCTCTGGATACGGGTAATTGAACCAAATGCCCTCTGCTGGTCTCTCATGACTTACTGCAACAGCTTGGCCAAATCCAGCAATCCGCTCCCAAATTCAGGACTATGACCTTTCTTGGGCATGGTCGTCAGACGGCGCGTCCCCGCCAGCAGTTTTTTGCGGGCCTGGCTCCCGGAGAGGTTGGGAGACTTGGCGAACAGCAGTGCCGCGGCGGCAGCCACGTGTGGTGTGGCCATCGAGGTTCCATCCCAAGCCGCGTAGTTGGTCTTGGCACGGGCGGCATTACTCTGGGTGGGCAGTGTCGAGAGGATGGAGGAACCTGGAGCGACGAGTGAGATGTGCGGGCCCGTGTTGGAAAACTCGGCTCGGTGTCCGGCCGCATCGATCGCACCCACCGCCACGATCCCGTCGTAGGCTGCGGGATACTCGACAGGGTTGCCCCGTGTGAACTCGTTCCCCATTGCCGCGACAACCAACTTGCCGCGCTTTTGCAGCGCTTGAAAAACCCGTTTCTCGGTTTCGGACGAAGCGGTTCCAGCGAGGCTGAGGTTCAACACCCGAATCTTGTCGTTGACCAGGCATGCGCCCAGGGCAGCGTTGTACGCCTCGGGATCGACGACCGGCCTTCCCGCCAGCATTTCGTCGCCAAATACCTTGAAGACATGCAGGTGACAGCGGCAGACACCGGCACTCCCTGCGTCATTGTTGGGAAGAGCACCGATGATTCCGGTGACATGGGTACCGTGTCCAAACTGGTCCGATTTCGTAAACTGAAACGTCTCATAGTCGATTGGTACGTTGGCAAAATCGGGATGATTGAGGTCGAGACCCGTGTCGAGGACCGCCACGCCGATCGATTCCGCATTGGGAATCGATGCCTGAAACCAGCGGATGGCGCGCAGTCCCCATTGAGCATTCCATTCCGCGTCGATCGCCGGGGCGGCACTGGGGCGTGCCGCGGTCAGCCAGCGGGCAGGAGCCTGTTCGACGTACTCGAAGCGGTCATCCTGCCTCAGTTTTTTGAGGAGGGTGGGAGTGAGTTTGCGATGGTCGACGTGCAGGAGGCTGATTCCGCGCAGCGAGTCATCGGCCGCTGATGCCTCGCGGGCCGTGGTCGCCAAGGCCATTGGCGCGCGGGAAAGTTGACCGATTCCCTGTTCTGGTTGTTGTGCTACAAAAAGGGATGTGATCGAGTCGGGTTTCAGGCCGGCGTTGTCAAGCAGGTACCGCAGCGACTCGTGCAGGGAGGCGGAAGCCGGCGCCAGGCCGCCACTGGCCAGTACTGTGTGGGGGTTGGCAGCCTGTCCGCGAAGCACTTCCGGGCGTATCTTCAGCAGCAGCTTGCCGGGAATAAATTCCGGAAGCGTCGACTGGGGGAGTTCGCGGTGAGATCGATTTGGGCGGGGATTGTGTCGAGTTGCCATGAACGATTTCGGTGCCGGAGACAACGGCTGTGATTTCCAAGTGGAGGGTCACCCAAGACAACTCGAAGTGTACTGTCGCGATAGGCCGAGGGAAAGATTCACGATTGCGGGCCCGGCGGAGCGACCAGAATCGCTTGCGGACAGGCTTTTGCTCAGCAAGAATTTGATTGTGACATTCCATTCCAGGGCCGGGTAAGGGGAGATTCATGGCGGCCGTCGAGCACGACTTTGAAAAGAGCCTGGTTTGTATTTGGGTTGGTGGCGAGGTCCGAGGAACCGGGTTTGTTGTCGCGCCGGGCAAGGTGCTGACCTGTGCGCATGTGGTGTGCGACAAACAGGGGCAGGGAGAAAACCTCAAATACACCAGGACGAAGAACCCGATTGAAATCGAGTTCTACCTCGAAGTCGCCGAGTGGATTGACCGCAACGAACAAAGACCTAGGCAACCGCGCGGGAAGGGGGAAAAAGCCGGTCCCCCATCCTGCAAAACAGGCAACGAAACGAACCAGCCCCGGCGGGTGAAGGCGCGCATTTCCAAGAGTGGCTGGAGCCCGGTCGACAAACACGATGTGGCGGTTTTGGAATTCACCGATTCGATGCCTACGGAAGTCCAGCCGCTGATGTTCTCGGCCGGAGAACTCAAAAAGGGAACGGACTGCCACACCCGAGGCTTCCCGCTAGTCGGTGACACCACGTCGATCTTCGCCGACGACATTAAGATCACCGCCAAGTCGGGCACCAGCGACGGGAAGGCTGCCCTGCAAATTGAATCCAACAAGATCAAATGTGGCCATAGTGGGGCTCCGCTGTGTGAGGTACACACTGGCCACGTTCTGGGAATGGTCAACGCCATCGCTCCGGTGGATCTCCATGGCAAGCTCCAGAATGTCGCGTTTGCGATTCCGAATTCAACGCTGCGGCGGGTTGTGCGTTGTCTGCAATTTGCCGTTCCAAAAGGGAAAAGGAACCGGGCGGCAGAGAGAGTCAATCAGTCGTATCTCCGGTTATGGGAGATGATGCGCCAATGCCTGACTGGAAGTCAGCGGGTTCGGGAGGCCTTGGCAAACGTTGTGGGAGACAGTCAGTTGTCATCGTCGGCGAATGTGGCCGGGTTGATCGACACCTTGGTTGATCCAGGCACCAATCGATTGGCTGTGATCAGTTGCCTCGAGACTCTCGCCGAAGAATTCCGGACCAAGCAGGACTTGTCAGGCCGCGAGGCGGTCAACGGATTATTCGCGGTGTTCGCCCCGTATTGCATGGACCGCAAGTATGCCGAGGGGATTCTGGCAGGGTTGGGGGTTGATTCGGGCACGCTGCTGTCGCTGCCGTGGGAATCTCTGACACTCTTTGAGTTCGTCATGGCCGCGATGGATGGTCGGGCCGCCCAGTTTGACGCCAATTCGACCGAGGGGGTTCCGAAACCGGCGGCGTTGTTGGAATCCTTACCGGAAGAGGGGTTTTCGATGAATCCCGATTCGGACGAGTCGCCCAATCTGGAGAAGATCCTCGAACATGTGCGGCAATCCATTGGAAAACTCGCCGCCCCCTTCACACGCAGGATTCACCTCGAGGGCAACTCGACGGCCATGCGCCTGCGCGAATTGAATGATGATCTGGAATTGATGCACACCAGCCATCAGACGGCCTTTCTGAATGCGGCCACCGCGAAACGACAGCTTGGACCCCGCGAGATCGAGAAGATCCGGAAGTCACTCAGCTATCTCGCCTTGGTTGATCTGGTGCCATCGCCTTCGAATGCAGACAGGCATGACGCCATCAGAGTGCTGACGAGTCCGATCAGATCGCAAAAGTTGCTTCCCCTTCCCAGACAAGACCCTCTCCAGCCATGACGCTTCCGTTTTTTCCCGATCAAGTCCCACTGGATGAGAATGTGGGAGACAAGGGATCCCAGGCAAATTCTGCCGACCGCGAAGTGCGTGTTCATTGCTTTGACGGCCCCAACGACGATGCCCGCCAGGCCCTGCTTGCGGCCTGGGGAGCCAATCGTCCGTTGCTGGTGCGTGGTGAGCCGGGGGTCGGCAAGACCCAGTTGGCCGAAGCTGCGGCGCGGGCCATGAAGCGCATGTTCCTCACAGTCACCGTGGATTCTCGAACCGAATCGCGGGACCTCCTGTACACCTTCGATGCGGTCCGCCGGTTGGCCGAGGCGCAATTGCAGGGAGCACTGCCTGCGGCGAAAAACAATCAAAATGAATTGGATCAGCGGCGTGCGAAACTCGACGCCGACCGATTCGTCGTGCCAGGTCAACTCTGGTGGGCCTTCGATTGGAAGTCGGCCTGGAAGCAGACGTTGAACGAGCGCGCGTTGGATGAAGTGAAGACCCGCAAGGAATGGGAAGACGCCCAGGGAACGGTGCTCTTGATCGATGAGATCGACAAGGCCGAGGCGGACGTGCCCAATGGGTTGCTGGAGGCGCTCGGTTCGCGGGAATTTCAACCTCCTTGTGGATTGCCAAAGGTGACTCAAAAGGGAGATCCCCCGCTGATCGTCATCACAACGAATGAAGAGCGCACTCTGCCAGAGGCGTTTCTGCGTCGGTGTGTGATCCTCAATCTCAGTCTGCCGGGAGACGAACAAGATCCAAATAACCCCAAACTCAAAAAGTTCCTGTTCGATCGTGGCCGTGCCCACTTCCCAAATGCCGATAAACAGATTCTGAAGTTGGCGGCGACCTGTTTGGTTCGCGATCGGCATGCGGCGTTCAAAGGCGGCTTCACACAGCGTCCCGGACAGGCTGAGTACCTCGATCTCGTGCGGGCCACTCTCGCCACGGCCCCCCTGGATGCCGAGAAACAACGAGCCAATCTCAAGGCCTTCTCGAAATTCATCTTGCGGAAGCAGGTCACGCAGTGAATGTCTCACGGTCGTCGACTTCCGCCGGACGTGGGCCACAGGTCGGGCGGGCCGATCTGTTGCGGTTGTTGGCCACTCAGCCCCCGGCGGCGACCGGTCAAGCCCGCGACAGAACGTTGGCCGAATGGATCCGCCGTCTGGGATTCGAAGACGTTTCAGTACCGAAACGGAAGAAACGCCGAACCGGCAGCGCGAAACAGGTAGTGCGACCGGGGCAGAAACCAGCGCCTGAACCGAAACCAGATCCCACGCACGCCGTCCCCGCCCCCTGGCCGGGCGAGGCCTTGGCGACCGAGTATTGGCGGTCCGTCCTCCACGTGCCTTATCAATTGCCGGCCGCAGGACCACCAGTGGACGAGCCAGGCAGGTTCGGATGGAGTGGGCAGCCAAGAGTCGAGGCGGTCGCGGCCCCCTTGCTGAATTGGAGCCAGATTGCGCCCCGCCTGCGCTCACTGCTCGGTGAATTGGGAGCGACCCGCGAGATTGATGTGGCGCGCGCCGTCGACCGGTTGTCGCAGGGGAACGTGGCCGAGCATCTTCCCTGCCGTCGACGCCGACAATGGGGGGCGACAGTCCAGCTCTGGACTGATACCAGCGAGCGTCTCGTGCCGTATCAGAGTGATTTCAGGATGATTCTTCAGCAGTTGCTGGCCAGGCTGGGGGAGGAGCGAATCGAGTTGTTTTCGGGCCATCGTCCACAGGGTTTTGTCTGGAACTATGCCCCGCGCGGCAAGGACAAAACCGGATATCGAATGGCTGCGGCCGGATCGCATGTGTTGGTGTTGGGCGATCTGGGCTGTCTCGAACAGGGGCGTGACGGGATCGTGGACGATTGGGTTGCGTTCGGCAGATTGCTGCGCGGCCGGGGTTGTCATCCGTTGGCGCTCGTACCGTGTTCGACAGCACGTGTGCCGAAGGAATTGCGGAAGCTGTTTCGCCTCCACACGCTCGCACCTTTGCGGGGCCACCTGGACTCCAGCGGGTCGATGGCCGCAGTGCGTCGCCTGTTACGGTTGATCTCATTTGCCATCCGAGTGGAGCCGGGATTGTTGCGCGAGTGTCGGCGGCTACTGCCGGAACTGGGCGATCCTGCGCTCGAGGCGGCTTTGTGGCAGCAGCCCGAAATGGTGGGGCGAGTCGAGGCCGCTGGAACACTGGGACCGCGAGAGTTGATCGAGCCTTTGATCGAGGAATTCGAACAACTCGAATCGCCCGACTTGCGGCGCAGGGTCCTGGAAACGTTCAAACGGTGGCGGTGGAGAAATGGCAAACGAGGATTAGGGTGTGAGATCTTTTTCGAGGAGCTCAGTCGCTTGTCCGCGGCGACCCGGGAATTGCTTCCGCCAAAAGACAATGCCGACCTGGAGGCGAGCTGGCGCTGGTTTTCGCGCCGCGTGGTGGAGCAATCTCCCGAGACCCGTGAGCCGCTCATGGACTACGCCTATCGCATGCTGCAGCGCGAGTCGGTGCAGTCGCGCATGAATCCGTTGATCAGCGACAGCCTGTCTCGCATCCGCGGGCATTTCGGGGGCAAACAGCCGCCGCTCCCTTCGCGGGGAATGGTTCGCATCATGCTCACCCAGCACGGCCAGGGCTGGGGGGCGCAGTGTGTGTCGGACGAAGACCTCGGCCGGCGGGAGTTGCCGGGGAGTTGGCTGGCGACCCTGCGGGCCCGGAGCGCAACGCTCTTTCTTCGGCCAGGGTCGTTGGAGCCCCCCAAATCGGGCCCCGTCCCCACCCTCGATGCGCCTCCCCCCGAGGCCTGGCAACCGATCGAGATACCCTCCGCTGGTGTGGTCCAACTCTCTCCCTCCTCCGAGGGGCGCCTCGCCGTTCGGACCGACTGCGAAGGGGTCGAACTGGTTCGAGAGCGCAAGTCGGCGGTGGCCCTCGCCTCCGGGCGCGACCGATTCGGCCTGTGGGAGTTGACGGCCATCCCGAACAAGAACGGCCCGCCGGTGCGGGTCCGTTGGCGCTGGATCCCCCCCGGCACCTTCTGGATGGGCTCGCCGGAAAATGAGCCAGGGCGGTGGAAGCACGAAGGTCCCCGGCACCTGGTCACATTGACGAAGGGGTACTGGATCGCCGAGACCCCCTGCACCCAGCAATTGTGGCAGGCCGTCATGGGCGAGAATCCCAGTTGGTTCCAGAATGACCAGCATCCGGTAGAAACGGTGTCGTGGCTGAAGGTGCAGGAGTTCCTAAAGCAGCTTCGGCAGATTGCACCCGACCTGGGCGTCGACCTGCCGACCGAGGCGCAGTGGGAGTATGCCTGCCGGGCCAGTTCCGAAACAGCCCTCTATCCCACCGAAGCGGGTGACGGCACGATTGACATACTGGGGGAAAGAAATGCCCCGTTGTTGGACCCGATTGCGTGGTACGGCGGAAACAGCGCTGCCCCCGCAAATATCATACAAACCTGGAATTCCTCGGGTTGGAAGGAAAAACAACGGCCCCATTCCCAAGCAAGCACGCAGCCGGTGGGATTGAAAATCCCGAATGCGTGGGGGCTCTTCGATATGCTGGGCAACGTGTGGGAGTGGTGCCAGGACGAGTGGGGTGGCTATCGGAGTGAACTCGAGATAGATCCCGTGCGGCTAGGGGATGTTGAAAGTAGCGACGTGTCGCGGGTCTGCCGCGGCGGGAGCTGGTTCAGCCACGCCCGCGGCGTGCGGTGCGCGGTCCGGCTCCACGATCCGGCCGACACCCAGGGCAACCTTCTGGGCTTCCGCCTCGTCCGAGTCCAGAAACCATCGTGAGCTCATTCAGTCCGGGAGCGGAACGGAGCCCGGGGTGGCTTTTGGGCCGCGAGGGACGAAGCAGGGCCCAAAGCCTGCCCCGGGCGCACATGACGTGGCGCGGGGCCGGTGGTGCTGTTGAGTGTGGTGAGGCTGGTGTGAAACGGAGGGGATTGGGTCCGGGACCACGGTGGTTCTGGCGAAAACGAAGTGGCCTCCGGCGTGCTGGTCGCTCCTGGCGGATGCGGGGGCCAAGGCTCGCCGGAGTGCTTTTTTCGCGGGGTGATGGCGATGCAGCCCAGTGAGATTGTGACGCGGGCCCCTGGGCCGATCGCGCATCCGTTGTCGGACGGATTCGCCCCGGCCTGGGCGGCGGCGTGGGGCGATGATGAATTCGGTCCGTTCGCGGACCTGGAGGTGCGCGGGGCCGATCGCCAACGGGTGGTGCAGCGATTTCGGTGGATTCCCCCCGGGTCGTTCTGGATGGGTTCGCCGGGGGATGGGAACGGAGATAAACCGGGCGATGAACCGGGGCGGTATGGGGATGAAGGTCCCCGGCATCGGGTGACGCTGACCCAGGGATATTGGATGGCGGACACCCCGTGTACCCAAGCGCTGTGGCAGGCGGTCATGGGAAAGAACCCCAGCTATTTTCCGAATCCCCAGAATCTCCGGCATCCAGTCGAGAATGTCTCGTGGTTGGATGTGCAAAGTTTTCTGGCCCGGTTGAATGGGGAGGGGCAGGAGTTGTCGTTTGATCTGCCGACGGAGGCGCAGTGGGAATACGCGTGCCGGGCGGATTCCGAGGAGGCGTTGTATCAGACGGCGGAAGGGAAAGGCACAATCAAGATTGTGGGAGAACACAACGCCCCGGCCCTCGACCCGATTGCCTGGTATGGGGGGAACAGTGCCGTGGCTGAGGGGATTACAAATGGTGTGGATGTCTCGACCTGGAAGGAGCGACAGTTCGCCCATCGGCTAGCCAGTACCCAGCCTGTCGGCTTGAAGTTGCCCAATCAATGGGGTTTGTACGACATGCTGGGGAATGTGTGGGAATGGTGCCTTGACCGCTGGGCGGGTTACAAGGCCGAGGCCGTGGTCGATCCGAATGGGTGTGGCCAGCGTGACGGCGACGACGTGTTGCGGGTCTACCGCGGCGGGAGCTGGGGCGTCCACGCCCGCTTCGTGCGGTGCGCGGTCCGGAGCCGCGTTCCGGCCGACGGCCAGGGCGACGCCCTGGGCTTCCGCCTCGTCCGAGTCCAGGAACCATCGTGAGCTCAAGTTCAGCGCGGCCACCCGGGGCTGGACGCTGGGCGCGAGCGAGGGACGAGCCGAGCCCACGCTCCAGACCCAGGGGTGAGCCGGCCGTGGAACAGGCTGGTCGGCCTGTTTGTTCCTGGAGTGAGGGGCAACCGTTCGAATCACGAGCCGTTTGCGCCCAACAGAACCAGCGCCACGGGAGCGCGGACCGTTGTATCCGCTCCGCTGGGCATTCGTCGGGAAACCCACGCACCAATGGGCGGAAAACAAACCTGGATCGGGCAGGCCCCACACCAACCCCCGGCCGGCCCAACGGTTTGTGAAGGGCCACGGGCAAACGAGGGGCAAGGCCCCAGGACCAGAAGGCCACCTCGCACGCGCAACCAGTGGACGGCCCAAAGCGGCCCACACCGTTGACCGGCCCAAAGGGCCAGCCGTTCTCCCAGCCCGGCCCATCGGGCCGGGAAAGATCGACAACGAACGGTGCCGGCCCAACGGGCCAACAATTCCTCTCATGGCCCGTGCGGTTGGAGGAACGGTTGGCCCGTTGGGCCGGACGGTGTGTTGGCGGGAGCTACCAGGGCCTGCGACCCTGGCTGGGGGAATGGCTGGCCCTTTGGGCCG
>JBKDUK010000186.1:0-9922 GCA_046339535.1 Planctomycetaceae bacterium
CCCGACATGAAGTCCATCAGGAACCGCATGAAGAAAATCCAGACGATCAGCTTGGCTTGAATCTCGGGGCTGGGAACCGCCAGCGTGATGAAGGCGATCAGCGCCACCCCGGTGACGCCATACGTTTCAAACCCGTCGGCCGTCGGGCCGACCGAGTCACCGGCGTTGTCGCCGGTACAGTCGGCGATCACACCCGGGTTGCGGGGATCGTCTTCCTTCACGTTGAAGGCGATCTTCATCAGGTCCGAGCCAATGTCGGCGATTTTCGTGAAGATGCCGCCCGCGATGCGCAGGGCCGAAGCCCCCAGCGACTCACCAATCGCAAACCCCAGGAAGCAGTAACCCACGATGTCACGTGGGACATACAGCAGAATCACCACCATCATGATCAGTTCCAGCGAGATCAGGAACAGACCAATCGACATCCCCGCCCGCAGCGGAATGTTCACCACGTCCCAGGGTTCGCCCCGCAGCGAGGCGAACGCCGTGCGGGCGTTGGCGTAGGTGTTCACCCGAATGCCATACCACGCCACCCAGAACGACCCGATGATCCCCACAATCGAGAACAGCAGCACCAGCCCGAGGGTGGTGGCTGGTTCTCCCTTGAGGACCAGGAAGTAATAGGCCATCGCCGCCGCAATCAACACGAACAGCATCGACAGAAACTGCGCCTGCTTCAACAGATACGTCTTGCAGGTCGTGAAGATGATGTCGGCCACCTTCAACATCGACTCGTGAGCCGGCAGCGCCTTGATCTGATTCCGCAGATAGAGGCTGATCCCCAACGTCCCAGCGATCACGAATGAGCCGAAAAACAGCAGATTGTGTCCGCTGATCGTCCCTCCGAAGAACTTCGCCTCCTTCAGGTCGGGAATCGCCAGATCGGCCTCACTGGCCATGGCGGGCAGGGGAAACAGGCAAAGCGCCGCAAGGCACACGAGTGCCTGCAACGCGGCCACAGCACGGGGATGTTTCATCATCTTCCAGAAGCCAGACAAGTGAGAAGTTGTGTCGAAGTACCGCAGTTTAGCGACTGTCAAACGGGTGACAACCGTCCCTGATCAAAGAGCGACCAGTTTTCCCCGTTCCCGGCCGATCCCGATTCCCGGCGAGCGGTTTTCCGCGCTCCAGACCGCAGGTGGAAAAAGATTTTCGCACCTTCACCCCTCTGGGGGGGACGAAATTGGCTCAAAAGTCTCCCAAAACCTCGTTTCCTGCCCGGCTCCCCAGCCCCTGCCAGGTTGGCAAATCGATGCTGTCGCTCAGAAACTGCACCCGGCCGTCGCAAAACAGAGCATGCACGCCCCCCACATGGCGGCTCCGCGCCGCCACATCCAGACTCAGCCGATCCCACCAATAAGCCGAGCGAATGCTGTGTGGCAGTCCCCCCCGGCAGTCGACGCGGGGGTCGTTTGGCGGCCGACGATGGTTGTACATTGAGTGCCCCGGCGCCCCATACAGCCACCGGCTGCCGCGCGTCTGCTGAAGCCGTAAGCCCGGCCCGGTGCACTGGGCGTTGTAGTCGGTCAACTCGGGTCCCTGGGTCGCGTTGTCGTTCCCCCGCGTCAGCACGAATCCATTCGTTCGGGAAACGCCGTCCCACGTGGCTGGCCCCCCTTCCGCCTGCACCGTTTCACTGATACACACAGTCTGGCTCGCCCCATCCCGCAAGTCGCGGAAGCCAATCGACGAATTCTCGAAAAACACCCCCGTCACAGCCACCCCACCCGGGTTCCGCGGCGACAGGGGAAGCGTCGTTCCCGTACACAACGGGTAGTTGTGAACCGCACTATTGACCACCACACCATTCACCGTGTTGCTCTGCAGAATCTGCTTCGAATCGGAGGGGCACAGGAAGAACGGAATCGTCTGCCCCAGCGCTGTTCCATTCCGGGCCGGATCATCCGGGTCGGCCTGAAAGTTGATCTGCTGATACAGCGTCGAGGCTTCGAGATACGGCAACAGGTGGGCGTACGCCGAGAAACACCGTCCCGCCCCATCCCACTGGCTGCGCATCCGCCCCGGGGGAAACACCCGATGGGCGTCGTGATAAGTGCTGAGCGCCAAGCCCAGTTGCTTGAGGTGATTCTTGCACTGCACCCGCCGCGCCGACTCCCGCGCCTGCTGCACCGCGGGCAACAGCAGCGCGACCAGAATGCCAATGATGGCGATCACCACCAGCAATTCGATCAGGGTGAAGCCCCGCCGACGACGGCAACCCACCGGTGCAGAATCCCCGTCCCACAAAGGCCGCCACAGAGGTGCAGGGACAGACTCGGCAACACGGTCGGGCAACAACATCGGCAAAGACTCCCCAAGCCAACCTGAAGTGATCTGGACTCTCACCCTACGCCCGGCTTGACGGTGATACAATCCGGGCGCAAGAATGACACGATCATGTCAGCGACGTTGAAGATCCAGAACCAGGTCCGGCTCCATCGGATGGCGCGGAACTGGTCGCAGCAGGAACTGGCCACCCGGGCCGGCATCTCGCGAACCGAGGTCAGTGCCATCGAGACGGGGCGGTTGCTGCCGTCGATCGCCACGGCCCTGTCCTTGTCGCAGGCGTTTGAATGCCGGCTCGAAGACCTGTTCCAGCCTCACGCCGACCCGGCCCGGGCCCCCGACTGGGCCTGGCCCCCCGCGGCGGACCGCTGCCGCTTCTGGCAGGCGGCGGTCGGTCCCCAGACCCTGCTCTATCCGGCCGAGACCGCCTTCCCCTGGGCTCCGCCCCACGACGGCGTCTCGGAGTTCGGCGTCCTCCAGTTCCGCAGTCAGGTCCCCCCCGCGCAGACCCTGGTGCTGGCCGGTTGCGACCCGGCGGCAGGACTGCTGGCGTCGGAATACGCCCGCACGACCGACCACCGGCTGCTGGCGCTTCCCCGGTCCAGCGGGGCCGCACTGCAACTCTTCGCCGCCGGGAAGGTCCACCTCGCCGGCCTGCATCTGCACAACTCGGGGGAGGGGAATGCCGCCGTCGTCCGGCGGACCCTCGGGCCAGGCTACGCCCTGGTCCATGTCGCCCGCTGGCAGGAGGGGCTGGCAGTGGCCCCCCGGCTCAAGCTCAACAGTGTCTCGGCCGTGCTCCGCTCAAGAGTCCGCTGGATCGGACGGGAGCCTGGGTCCGGAGCCCGGCAATGCCTCGATGAACTGCGGCAGGGCCAGGGAAGCGTCTCGCGTCTGGCGCGCGATCACCGCTCAGTGGCCGAGGCGATCCGCTCGGGCTGGGCTGACGCCGGCGTCTGCGTTCGCCTCGCCAGTGAGGAAGCGGGCCTGCGGTTTCTTTCCGTCCGCGACGAGGCGTACGAGCTGGTCTGCCCGGTCGCCGAGCTGAGCAGCCCCCGCGTGGTCGCGCTGCTGAATGTGCTGCGGTCTCCCAGCTACCGCCAGCTTCTGGCCGAACTGCCCGGGTACGATACCACCCAGACCGGCGAGGTCCAGCATGTCGTTTGAGATCCGCCCACTCCTCGGGCTGGGCTGCCTGGTGCTGGCCTGCGGCTGCGGCGCCCCGGTCCCGACACCTTCCGGAACGGGGCCTGCGGGGGCGGACCGCACCCCGGCGAAGTCCAGCGCCGTCGCCGGTCTGCCAGAGGTCTCTCCGGCCAATGCGCCTGATCCCGTCACGCGCCCCCGCGTCCGCATTGCCGCCGCGTCGGACCTGCGGTTGGTGTTTTCCGAGCTGCAGCGCGGCTTTCAGGCGGCCCATCCCGGTATCGATCTCGAAGTCGCCTTCGGCTCTTCGGGCAGCTTCTACGCCCAGTTCACCCAGCAGGCTCCCTTCGACCTGTTTCTCTCGGCCGATCTGGAACTGCCCCAGCGGTTGGTCGAGCGGGGAGACACCCTGCCGGACAGCCTGTTTGAATATGCTCGGGGAAGCCTGGTTCTCTGGATTGGTCCGGGGGCCAACCTCCCCGACGGGGTCGACGGGCTCGACTTGCTGTCAGATTCTCGCCTGGGGCGAATTGCGATTGCGAATCCCGAACACGCGCCGTACGGCCGGGCCGCGCTGGCGGTGCTGACCTCGCTGCAGATCGCCGAGACGGTGCAGCCCCGACTGGTCCTGGCCGACAATGTCGCCCAGGCCCTGCAGTTCGTCGACACGGGTGGTGCCAGCCTGGGGCTGGTGTCGGCCTCGCTGGCGGGCGACCCCCGGCTGGCGGGGCGGGGACGCGGCATTCCCGTCTCCTCCGAGCTGCACCCCCCGCTGCGTCAGGGGGGAGTGATTCTCAAGTGGGCCCGCGACCCCACCGCCGCCCGCGCGGTGCGCGACTTCCTGGTGGGCTCCCGGGGAAGAGAATTGCTGCGGGAGCACGGCTTCCAGCTTCCGGAGCTCTGACCAGCATGGACTGGACCGCGTTCCGACTGACCCTGCAATTGGCCGGGGCCACCACGCTGGCCTTGCTGGCACTGGGGCTGCCCCTCGCGGCCTGGCTGGCCGGGACCCGCTCGCGGTGGCGGTACGTGGTCGAGGCCCTGGTCGCGTTGCCGCTGGTGCTGCCCCCCACCGTGCTGGGGTTCTACCTGCTGTGGGGGCTCGGCCCGCACAGCCCGCTGGGCCGAGTCTGGATGTCACTCACCGGGGCCCCGCTTACGTTTACGTTTGGCGGCATGCTGGTCGCCTCGGTGCTGTACAACCTGCCGTTCGCCGTCCGCCCCTTTACGAGCGCCCTCGCGGCGGTGGATCGCCGGTTGATCGAAGCGGCCTGGTGCCTGGGATTGTCGCCCGTCCAGACCCTGCTGCGGGTAACCATTCCGCTGGCGTGGCGGGGGATCCTCACCGGCATGATCCTGACCTTCGCCCACACCGTGGGGGAATTCGGGGTGATCCTCATGGTGGGGGGGAACATCCCGGGAGTCACGCGGACCCTGTCGATGGCGGTGTACGATGATGTGCAGGCGCTGCGCTACTCGGCAGCCGCCGGCACCTCGGTCTGGCTGCTGTTGTTCGCCCTGCTGGCGCTGGGCCTGGTGCAGACGCTCGATCGTGGTCGGGGGGGACGATGACGGCTCGGCTACAGGTCTCCCTCCGGCACCGCTACCGCAGTGGATTTGTGCTCGACGTCGAGTTCGACCAGACTCTCGACGAAGGGGGTACCACGGCCCTGGTGGGAGCGTCGGGCTCGGGCAAGAGCACGATCTTGCGGGCGCTGGCGGGGCTGGAATGCATCGACCGGGGCCAGATCCTCTTCGGCGATGTTCACTGGTTCGACAGTGCGTGCGGAATCGCCCTGCCCCCACAGCAGCGCGACTTGGGCTGCCTGTTCCAGGAGTACTCGCTGTTCCCCCACTTGACTGTGCATTCCAACATTGCGTTTGGGCTGCGCGGGCGGTCCCGGGTCGAGCGGGACCGCCGGGTGGCCGAGCTGCTCGATTTGCTGCAGCTGGCTGGGCTGCAGCGGCGGTATCCCCACGAGTTGTCGGGAGGCCAGCAGCAACGGGTGGGACTGGCCCGCGCGGTCGCCCGCCGGCCGAAACTGTTGCTGCTGGACGAACCCCTCTCCGCCCTCGACACCCCCACCCGGAACGACCTGCGCGGCCTGCTGCGCACGTTCCTCGTGACCGAGCAGATCCCCACCGTACTGGTGACCCACGACCCCGCCGATGTCCGGGCTCTCTCCGACCATGTCGTGGTGCTCGAAGAGGGCCAGATCCTGCAGGCCGGCCCCACCGCCGACGTCCTCCAGTTTCCCGCCAGCCCCCAGGTCCGGCGCTTGCTCGCGATGTCGACCGCGTAACACATGCTATTTTATTGATCAATCGCACAAACCTTGCGAGACGCTTCCCGTCGAACGTGACCCAAGAGTTCTGCCCCTCACGTCAGACCATTGAGTTTTCCACGATTCTGGGGGCTGGAGAGCGTCTTCAATCCCAAGCCTGAGAAACCGAACAATTTCGTCTCGCCAAGCCCTCCCTACTTTGTTTCAATAGTCATGAGTTGTGTGAGTAGGGAAGTGGGATTGAGACTTCCGGAGAATGTCATGCACTGCAATCAACATCCGTGTTGTCGTCACACTGGGGCGGTTCCTGGCTTGCTCGGGATGGTGCCGTTTTTGTCTGATCGGATGACGGTCTCCGGGAAGAGACTCCACCCAGATATTTGGTCACCATTGAGGGTGGCGAGCTGTTTGTATTTGGTCTGGCAGGCCGTAGTGCTTCTGGCGGTCTGGCCGACATTGGTCTGGTCCCAAGAGACAAAGACAACGGCGGAACCAGTCTCCACGACCAAACTCCAGCCCCAATCCGGCATCCCCGCCGGGGCAAGTGAAGAATTCGTGCCGGATGGGCTGTTTCCCTTCGATCCCCTGGTGGCCCACGCACGGTACCGAAAGGATGGCAAGGTCGTTGGCGCACGGATGTTTTACAAGGGAAGCCGAGTGGCACAAGAAACTCCCATGCGGGACGGAGTTCGACATGGGCTGATGCGGCAATGGTGGTCTTCGGGACAACTCTTCTCGGAAGTCCCCTACGTCGATGGGGTCATCGATGGCACCGCACGGTTCTGGAACAACAAAGGAGAATTGCTGGGAGAATCAACCCTGCGCAAGGGAACCGGGTGCCTGCGCCGTTTCGAAAACCTGGATGTGCGCAGTTTTGATTCGGAAGTGTGCTATGTGAATGGAAAAATCGAGGGGTGGCAGCGGGAGTGGGGGCAATTCGAAGGTTGTGTTGGCCGCGGAGTCGTCATTATGAATTATCGCGATAACCAATTTCACGGTTGGAGCTACAGGTTCGATGAAGATGGAACTTCACTGGGTGTCAGTCATTTCCTGAACGGTAAACCGCACGGGATCGCCTCCTATTGGGATCGGGACAAGAAACTGCTCAAGGGTTTGCCGGTTTATCATCTCCATGGCAAAGAGGTGACTGCCGAGCAGTATCGTGAAGCTGCCCAAACCGATCCGAAACTTCTCGACTACACCCGACCGCCACCGGCCCCTGTCGAATTCATTCCCAAACCATCGAAGTAATCCGGTTGGATCCTCACAGCCCAGGGGATCTCCGCGACAAATGTGTCACGCCACTGCGTTGGCAGACTCACCGCAGGGCCAACCACCGCGGGCCACGTTTCATCCAGTCTCGCGACTGGATGCCCCTTTTTGAATTCAGGCCAACAATCCCGCGACCACCCTACCCGACACGTCGGTCAGGCGGTGGTTGCGCCCCTGGAACCGGTAGGTGAGCCGTTCGTGGTCGATCCCCAGCAGGTGCAACAGTGTCGCCTGCAGATCGTGCATATGCACGCCATCTTCGACCACATGAAAGCCGAAGTCGTCGGTCCTCCCCCAGGCGATCCCCGGCTTCACCCCGCCCCCCGCCAGCCAGCCGCTGAACGCCTGCGGGTGATGGTCGCGTCCTTCCTTCCCCACGTTGATTCCCCGCCGGACTTCTCCCATCGGCGTGCGGCCAAACTCTCCCGCCCAGACCACCAGGGTCTCGTCCAGCAGGCCCCGTTGCCGCAGGTCGGCCACCAGCGCCGCGGCTGGCTGATCGGTCATCTGGCAGTTCTTCTGCAGCCGGCCGTTGAGGTCGCTGTGATGATCCCATGAACTGTGCACCAGATGCACGAAGCGCACGCCCCGCTCCACCATACGGCGAGCCAGCAGACAATTGGTGCCGAAGGGTCGCGTCCTGGCGTCGTCGAGGCCATACGCCGCCCGGGTCGCAGGGGTCTCGTCCCCAAAGTCGAGCAGGTCGGGGGCCGCCGTCTGCATCCGGAAGGCCATCTCGTAGGCAGCGATCCGGGCGGCAATCTCGGCATCTCCGGTGACCTGCTGGTGCCGCGTGTTGAGATCCCGTAGCACATCCAGCCGGGCTCGTTGCGTCCCCCGGCTGATCCCGGGAGGATTACGGACATGCAGCACCGGATCTCCCTGGTTGCGGAACGAGACGCCGCGGTGGGTCGAAGGCATGAACCCGCTGCCCCACAGGGCGCTCCCCGCCCCCTCCAGGCCATGCCCATCGTCCGACAACAGCACGAGGTAGCCCGGCAGATTCTGCGATTCACTTCCCAGACCGTAACTCAGCCACGATCCAAAACTGGGACTGCCAAACAACGGCGTTCCACAATGCAGCAACAACTGGGCCGGGTCGTGGTTGCTCTGCTCGCACCACAGCGAACGGACCACGCAGAGTTCGTCGGCCACCCGGGCGGTATGCGGCAGCCAGTCCGACAGTTCCAGTCCCGAATGTCCCGCTTTGTGAAAGACACGGGGGCTGGCCATCACCGTTTCCAGCACCTGCCCGGTCGAGCTTTTCTTCGCCTTCACCAGCGAGTCGGGAATGGGCTGGCCGTGCAGGGCCGCCATCCCCGGCTTGGGGTCGAACAGATCGAGCTGCGACGGTCCCCCCATCATGAAGAGAAAGATCACATTGCGGGCGCGGGGGGCAACCTGCCGGACCGCCTGCTCAGTCAGTCCCTCAGACGCCAGCAGTTGCCAAAGGGCGACCCCTCCCAGGCCGTGCAGCCCGTGGGTCAGAAATTCGCGGCGGGACGGTGTGGTGGACATCACGTTACTCCCGTTCCAGGAATTCATCGAGATTCAGCAGCACGCTGGCGGTGGTGACCCAGGCGGGTTCAACCGGCGGCGACCCCGGGGGAAGCAATTCGGCAACCGCCGCGGGATCAGCCGCGAACAACTCCCGCTGCTGTGTCAGAAAGGCCAGCATCCGGTCCCGTTCCTCCGGCGTCGGCCGCCGCCCCACGGTCAGCCGCCAGGCCCGGTCGAGCCGTCGTGCGTCGTCGTTTTCCGCGATCTCCCGCGTCACCCGGGCGGCCAGGGCCACCGCCATCTCGACGAACACCGGGTCATTCAACAACGTCAGCGCCTGCAGCGGGGTATTGGTCCGTTCGCGACGAGCGCAACTGCGGCTGGTGTCGGGCAGGTCGAAGGTCACCAGTTGCGCGAAGGGTGACGTGCGCTGCAGCCAGGTGTAGAGCCCCCGCCGGTACCGGTCGGCTCCCGGGCTCGCTTCCCAGGTATTGGCGTAGCCTTCCTTCGACACACTTGCTGGCTGCGGCGGCTTGACGCTGGGCCCACCCACAACCGTATTGAGCAATCCGCTGGCCGCCAGTCCCGCATCACGCACCTGCTCGGCTGAGAGCCGCCATCGCCCCTGCCGGGCCAGCCGGATATTGCGCGGATCTCGCTCGAACAGTTCGGGCCGCAACTGCGACGACTGCCGGTAGGTTTGCGACAGCACCAGCATCCGCAGCAGCGATTTCACACTCCATCCCTGCGCCACAAACCGCACCGCCAGCCAATCGAGCAGCTCGGGGTGACTGGGGCGATCTCCCCGCAAGCCAAAGTTCTCGGATGTCGCCACCAGCCCCCGGCCAAACAGTTCCTGCCACAGCCGGTTCACCGTCACCCGGGCGGTGAGGGGATGCTGTCCCGAAACCAGCCATTCAGCCAATTCGCGCCGCCCCAGTTCCTCCGCGACGGCCTTACCAGGAACAGTCTCACGCCGCGGAGACAGCGGCGGCAGAATCGCAGGAGTCCCCGCCTTGACCGGCTCTCCCAGCCGCAGGTAATCGCCCCGCACATGCACGTGCGTCGGACGAGCGACTGGCGCTGCCATCACTCCCGGAGCGCGCGACAGCTGGGGCAGGGTTTTCGCCAGGGCATCGAGCTGCGCCTTCAACTCGGCCAGTTTCAGCTCGTTGAATCGGGCGGTCAGTGCGGGGGGCGGCGCCCCGAGAAAGTAGTCGAGCAGCCGGTCACGCTGGGCGGCGGTCCGCTTCTCCGGGGGCGTCTTGATGATGTTCAGCCCCTCGAGCTGACCCTCCCCCAGGTTCTGCCCCCACTGCAGTCCCAACAGCTCCAGCGCCCGGTCCCAGCCGAAGTCTTCTCCCGGCTGCGCCTCGGTCCGCAGCATCATGCGTTCCCACTCGGCCTGCAGTTGCGCCAGCGGTTCCCCCCAG